>DATAOO010000227.1:0-12332 GCA_036265695.1 Pseudonocardia sp.
TCGGTCGCCGACGGCACGAGCCCGAGCAGCGCGAGCAGCGTCGGCGGGGCCGCGGCGCCGGTCAGCCTGCCGAACTCGGCGAGCAACGCCTGGATCTGCCTGCGGCGTTCCGGGCCGATCGAGGCTCCGAGCACCCGGTGCGGCCGCACCCGCGTGGCGACCTCGTCCTTCGTCAGGCCGCCGAGCGCGCCGACCTCCTCCAGCCCGGCAACCTTGTCCCGGGGTACCCCGCCGTGCCGTTGCACGAGCCGCGAGATGGCCGCGTCCAGCAGCGCGTAGCGGGCCGCTTCCCGCTCCTCCCGGTGGGCCCGCGCCCGGGTCGCGGCGGCCCGGCGGGTGTCCGCGTCGAGCAGCTCGGCGCTGCGCGCGGCGTGCGTCTCGACCAGAAGCGCGACGAGCGCGCGGTAGCGGGGGTGGTCGCGTTGGCGCTGCCAGAACGCCCAGACCTCGGCCACCCGCACGGCGACCGTGGCGTCGTCCAGCTCCGTCAGCGGCAGGTCGTAGAGCTCGAAAGGGTCCGAGGTGTCCGGCCCACCCCGGCGCTCGACGGCGGCGAGGACCCGTTTGCGGTAGTCGTTGGGGTCGAACGGGGGCACGTCATTCACGGCGGCGCTGCTTCCCCAGCTGATCGCGCTCGCGGGCCACCTCCGCCTGCGACAGCGTGGCGCCGGTGGTCGCGGTGAGCACGAGCGGGATGGCCGCGTCGACGTGGAACGCGGTGACGTGCAGCACGCCGTCGAACCCCATCTCGAACGTCACGCGCACCTCGCTGCCCTCGCCGTAGCCGGGCGGGATGCCGGTGATCTCCCCCGCGATCAGCACCTTCGCGTCCTGCGCGCGGGCCGACTCGGCCTGCCCCTGCTGCTCGACGACCGTGACCTCGATGGTCGGCTGGTCGGCCCGCACCGTGCCGAACGAGCGGCTGGTGCGGATCGGGAGCCGGTCGTTGCGGTGCACGAGCCAGCTCACCTCCAGCCGTCCCAGCTGGGCGTTCACGGCGAGCACGCCGAAGCCGCGGGACACGACCGTGTCGACGCGGATCTCCACCGCCCGGCGCACCTGACTCAGCGGCACGCCGAACGCGTCGGCGACCCGGCGGCAGGCGGCGTCGAGGTCGGCCGGGAGGGCGTCGTCGAGCGGAGCGCCGTCGCGGAGCCGTCCGCGGGTCCGCAGGTCGGCCGCGACCATGCGTTCCAGCTCGGTCTTCTCGCCGTAGATCGCGGCGCCGCGGGCGACGGCCAGCTCGGGGTCGTGCAGCTGCGGGTCGAGCTTCAGCTCGCGGCGCAGCAGCTCGGCCACGGCGGGCATCCGCGACGAGCCGCCGACCAGCAGCACCCGGTCGACGTCGGCCACGCCGCGGCGGGCGGCCTCGTCGAGGCAGGCGCGGGTGAGGTCGAGGGTGCGCCGGAGCAGCGGGGCCGTCATCTCCTCCAGCTCGGCGCGCGACAGCGGCACGGTGGCGCGGGCGCCGTCATGCGTGACGACCACCTCGGTGCGCTCGGCGTCGGAGAGCTTCAGCTTGGCCCGTTCGGCGGCCAGCACCAGCGCCTGGGAGCCCGCGGAGTCGTCCAGCGGGTCCTCGGCGTCGGGGTTGTCGGTGCAGAAGCGCCGGGAGAGGTGCAGGGCGATGCGCTCGTCCCAGTCGGCGCCGCCGAGCTGGTGGTCGCCCTCCACGGCGAGCACGGAGATGCGCCGGTCGGCGAGCTCGATGACGGTGGCGTCGAAGGTGCCGCCGCCGAGGTCGTAGACGAGCACGGTCTCGCTGGTCTTCGACAGGTCCGGCCCGCCGTCGAGCCGCCCGAAGCCGTACGCGAGCGCGGCGGCGATCGGCTCGGAGAGCACCTCGACGACGTCCAGGTTGGCGTAGGTGCCCGCGAGCACGGTGGCGCGGCGCTCCTCGTCGCCGAAGTAGGCGGGCACGGTGATCACGGCGGCGGTGGGTTCCTCGCCCGTCGCGAAGCCCGCGTCGGCCACGAGGCTCTTGAGGATCAGCGACGACACCGCGGGCGCCGACCAGGCCGTGCCGTGCGCCACGAACCGCCACTCGGCCTCGCCCATCCGGCGTTTGACCAGGGCGCACACGTGCTCGGGGTCCAAGCGGGCCTCGCGGCGCGCGCCCTCGCCGACGACGTACTCCTGCGGGCCCGCGAACAGCACGACCGACGGCGTGGTGGCGTCTCCGGAGAGCCCGGCGAGCACCTCGGGTCGGCCGTCCTTGCCGACGCGGGCGATGGCGGAGTTCGTCGTGCCGAGGTCGATTCCGTGGACGGCCACCAGCGGAGCGTAGCCACTGCCGCCTGAGCGACGGCTGAACCGTCCGACCGACCGACGAGACCGACGTTTTCGGTGATCCGGCGCCGAAAACGTCGTGCTGGTGGCCCGGCGCCCCGCGGCGGCGGGCGCCGCCTAGTCTCGCGGTGTGGGCGAGGTGACGCTGCAGGACGTCGCGGACCGGGTGGACGACGTGGCCCGCGCGCTGGCGCGCCAGGCGGTGACGCTCGGCGCGCTGAGCGACGCGCGCGACGCCGCGGGCCCCGACGTGCCGCTGCTGGTGGACCTGCACGCGCTGCGGGTGGACGCGCTCGCGTGCGCCGCCACCGCGCGCACGCACCGCGAGCGCGACGCCTTCACGGCGATGGCCGCCGGGTTGGAACGGCTGCTCGTCAGCCGCGGCGGCACGGCGGTGGCGCCCGCCGTCGGGGCCGTGTTCGACGGGCGCACGATGGAAGCGGCCGAGGTCACCCCCACCGCCGACGCCGCGAGCGACCGCACCGTGGCGGCGTTGCTGGAGCCGGGCCTCTCGGTCGGCCCCCGCTCGATCCGCCCCGCCCGGGTCGCGGTGTACACGCTGAGGACCCCGTAAGCGCCCAGATGATCATGATCGTGCGGCACGCCGAGAAGCCGACCACGGCCGAGGTGCGCGGCGTCCGTCCGAACGGCGACCACGACCGGCATTCGCTCAGCGTGCGGGGCTGGACCCGGGCGGGCGCGCTGGTGGGTCTGTTCGCCCCGCAGCACGGCGAGCCCAAGGCCGGTCTGCGGCGGCCCGACGCGATCTACGTTTGCGGCCACGCCGACCACGGGAGCCGCCGTCCGGTCCAGACCGTCGCGCCACTGGCCGAACGACTGGGGCAGCACATCCACCACAGCCGCGGGTTGGGCGACGAGGCGGCGCTGGCGGCGAGGCTCGCGGTCCACGACGGCGCCGCCCTCGTCGCGTGGCACCACGAGGCGATACCGGCCATCGCCCGGTCGCTCGGGGCCGTGGACTTCCCGCGGCACTGGCCGGACGACCGGTTCGACGTCGTCTGGACGTTCACCCGCGACGGCACCGCCTGGCGGTTCGCGCAGGTTCCCCAGCTGTTGCTGGCGGGCGACCGCCTCGAACCGATCGGGTGATCCCCGCCCGTCGTGCGGCGGGCGGGCATCGCCGGCAGGGTCGCGGTGTGGATCGTCCGCGCATGACCCTTTCCGGCGTCGTCCTCGACTGCCCGGACCCGCAAGCGCTCGCGAGCTTCTACGAGGACCTGCTGGGCTGGCGACGGACGCAGGACCAGCCGGAGTGGGTCAAGCTCGCCGGCCCCGAGGGCGGCGCCGGGTTGTCGTTCCAGCAGGAGGAGCACTTCATCACGCCGACCTGGCCCGCCGGGTCAGGCGACCAGCAGATGCAGGTGCACCTGGACATCCACGTGGACGACCTCGACGAGGCGGGCGCGCACGCCACCGCCGTGGGTGCCCGGCTCGCGAGCCACCAGCCCCAGGACGACGTGCGGGTGTACCTCGACCCGGTGGGGCACCCGTTCTGCCTGTTCCTGCACGAAGGCTGAAGCGTCCGCCGACCTCGGCCATGACCTCGTCGCTGACGTGGAATCGAGCACAGCGGCGCACGCCGACTTCCTACGCGTCAACCTCAGCCATGACGTCGTCGGACACGTCGAAGTTGGCGTAGACGTTCTGCACCTCGTCGCTGTCTTCCAGCGCGTCGATGAGGCGGAAGACCTTGCGGGCGCCCTCGGCGTCGAGCGGCACCTGCACCGAGGGCAGGAACGTGGGATCGGCGGAGTCGTAGTCGATGCCCGCGTCGACCAGTGCCGTGCGCACCGGGATGAGGTCGGTGGCCTCGGAGACGACCTCGAAGCTGTCGCCCAGGTCGTTGACCTCCTCGGCGCCCGCGTCGAGCACGGCGAGCAGCACGTCGTCCTCGGAGAGGTCGTTCTTCGGCACGATCACGACGCCCTTGCGGGTGAAGAGGTAGGACACGGAGCCCGGGTCGGCCATCGTGCCGCCGTTGCGGGTCATCGCGAGCCGGACCTCGGTGGCCGCGCGGTTGCGGTTGTCGGTGAGGCACTCGATCAGCACCGCGACCCCGTTGGGGCCGTAGCCCTCGTAGGTGATCGTCTGGTAGTCGGCCCCGCCCGCGTCGGCGCCCGAGCCGCGCTTCACGGCGCGGTCGATGTTGTCGTTGGGCACCGAGCTCTTCTTGGCCTTCTGGATGGCGTCGAAGAGCGTGGGGTTGCCGTCGGGATCACCGCCGCCGGTGCGGGCGGCCACCTCGATGTTCTTGATCAGCTTCGCGAACATCTTGCCCCGGCGGGCGTCGATGACGGCCTTCTTGTGCTTGGTCGTCGCCCACTTGGAGTGCCCGCTCATGCCCGTCCCTTCGCCCCTGCAAAACGCCACCCCATGTTACCGACGGGGTCGGGCTACGCCGCGGCGGCGGTCGCCTTCACCAGGTCGCAGAACAGCGCGTGCACGCGGAGGTCGCCGGTGAGCTCGGGGTGGAACGCCGTGGCGAGCACCGGCCCCTGCCGCACCGCGACGGCCCGGCCCGCGGCCGCGCCGGTGTCCGAGCCCGCCACGGTGAGCCGGGGCACGGTGGCGAGCACCTGCACGCCCGCGCCGACCTCCTCGACCCACGGCGCGCGGATGAACACCGCCCGCACGGGGCCGCCGCGCAGCCCGTCGAGCCGCAGATCCGTCTCGAACGAGTCGACCTGCCTGCCGAACGCGTTGCGCCGCACCACCACGTCCAGCCCGCCGAGCTGCTCCTGGTCAGGGCGCCCGTCGAGCACCTCACGGGCCAGCAGGATCATGCCCGCGCACGAGCCGTAGGTCGGCATGCCCGCGGCGATGCGCGCCCGCAACGGCGCCAGGAGCTCGAACGTGCCGAGCAGCCTGCTCATCGTGGTGGACTCGCCGCCGGGGAGCACCAGCGCGTCGACGGCGTCGAGCTCGGCGGCCCGGCGCACCGGCACCGCACGCACACCGCACGCGGTGAGCGCGGCGACGTGCTCGCGGACGTCGCCCTGCAGGGCCAGCACACCGATCACGGGCATGCCACCAGGTTAAACCGCCGTGCGCACCGCCTCGGCCACCGCGGGCGCGACCGCGGCGTCGAACACGCTGGGCACGATGAAGCTCGGGTTGGGCTCCTGGACGACGTCGGCGATCGCGGCCGCCGCGGCGAGCAGCATCTTGTCGGTGATGTCGCGGGCGTGCGCGTCGAGCAGGCCGCGGAACACGCCGGGGAACGCGAGCACGTTGTTGATCTGGTTCGGGTAGTCCGACCGCCCCGTCGCGACGACGGCCGCGTGCTGCATCGCCACGGTGGGGTCGACCTCGGGATCCGGGTTGGCCAGCGCGAACACGATCGAGTCGGGCGCCATCGTGGCCAGCTCGGCGGCGCCGAAGAGGTTCGGGGCCGAGACGCCGATGAAGACGTCGGCGCCGACGAGCGCATCGGCGAGCGAGCCCGACACCCCCGCCGCGTTGGTCTGCGCCGCGATCGAGACGAGGTTGGCGTCCATGCCGGGACGGCCGGCGTGCACGATGCCGTCGATGTCGACGGCCAGCACCTCGCACGGCCCGTCCGAGGCCAGGAGCCGGATGATCGCCGAACCGGCGGCACCCACCCCGCACACGACGACCTTGCAGTCGGCCAGCCGCTTGCCGACGACGCGCAGGGAGTTGCGGAGCGCCCCGAGCACGACGATCGCGGTGCCGTGCTGGTCGTCGTGGAAGACCGGGATGTCGAGCATCTCGCGCAGCCGGGCCTCGATCTCGAAGCAGCGGGGCGCGGCGATGTCCTCCAGGTTGATGCCGCCGTAGGCCGGAGCGAGGATCTGGACGGTCCGGATGATCTCCTCGGTGTCCTGGGTGTCCAGGCACACGGGCCAGGCGTCGACCCCCGCGAACCGCTTGAACAGCGCCGCCTTGCCCTCCATCACCGGCATCGCCGCGGCCGCGCCGAGGTTGCCGAGGCCGAGCACGGCCGAGCCGTCGGTCACGACCGCCACGGTGTTGCGCTTGATCGTCAGGCGGCGGGCGTCGGCCGGGTTGGCCGCGATGGCCTGGCAGACGCGGGCGACGCCGGGTGTGTAGGCACGGGACAGGTCGTCGCGGTTGCGCAGGCTGACCTTCGAATGCACCTCCAGCTTGCCGCCGAGGTGGAGCAGGAAGGTGCGGTCGGACACCTTGCGCACGCGCACGCCCGGCAACGCCTCCAGCGCCGAGGTGATCTCCGAGGCGTGCGCCTCGTCGCGGGCGTTGCAAGAGATGTCGACGACGAGGACGCGACCCGCCCCCTCCACCACGTCGAACGCGGTCACGACGCCGCCGACTCGGCCGACGGCCACGGTGAGATCTCCCGCCGCGCTGGCGGAGGCGGGCACCTCGACGCGGGCGGTGATGGCGTATCCAGGTCCGGGAACAGGCACGTCGGCACCCTATCGCCGCCGGTTGCGGCGCTCCGAGTTCTCCCATTCCGTCCGCCGGGGGTTGTGACCACCGCGAGACCGGGTGTGAGATGAACCACTGGCTTCTACGCAGTGACGCGGAGGTGGTCGTCTCATGACCGTCAGAGCAGCAAGCCGTTCCGAGGCCCGGGTGACCGGGGTCGTCGATCCGGCGAAAGTCCGCAACGTCGTTCTCGTAGGACCCTCGGGGGGCGGCAAGACCACCCTCGTCGAGGCCCTTCTCGCCCACACGTCCGCGATCCCCCGCGCGGGCGCCGTCACCGACGGCACCACGGTGTGCGACCACGATCCCGCCGCGGTGCGCCAGCAGCGGTCGGTCGCGCTGGCCGTGGCCCCCGTCCTCCACGAGGACCACAAGATCAACCTGATCGACACCCCCGGCTACGGGGACTTCGTCGGCGAGCTGCGGGCCGGGCTCCGCGCCGCGGACGCCGCCCTTTTCGTCATCCCCGCGAACGAGGGCCGCGAGGGCACGATCGACCCGGCCACGGTCGCGCAGTGGGAGGAGTGCGCCGCCGTCGGGATGCCGCGCGCGGTCGTCGTCGCCCGGTGCGACCACGCGCGCGCCGACCAGGAGTCCACGATCGCGGCCTGCCAGGCGAGCTTCGGCGCCGGCGTGGCCCCCCTCTACCTGCCGATCCGCGACGGCGAATCGATGACCGGCCTGTACGGCCTGCTCTCCCAGACCCCCGCGGGGCAGGCGCCCGACGGCGCCGAAGAGGCCCGCGCCACGCTGATCGAGGGGATCATCGAGCAGTCCGAGGACGAGACGCTCATGGAGCGCTATCTCGAGGGCGAGGACATCGAGGTCACCACCCTCATCGACGACCTGGAGACGGCCGTCGCGCACGGCACGTTCCACCCGGTGATCCCGGTGTGCGCCTCCAGCGGGATCGGCCTCGACGCGCTGCTCGAGGTGCTGATCGGCGGGTTCCCGTCGCCGCTCGAGCACCCGCTGCCCGCCGTCTCGGGCATCGACGGCTCCGAGCGCGCCCCGCTCTCCGCCGACCTCGAAGGCCCGCTGGCCGCGGAGGTCGTGCGCACCTCGGCCGACGCCTACGTGGGCCGGGTGTCGCTGGTGCGGGTGTTCTCCGGCACCCTGCGCGCCGACACCACCGTGCACATCAGCGGGCACCACGCGCTCATCCCGGCCCAGCGCTCCTCGTCCTCCGACGACGGCGGCCACGACAACGACGAGCGCCTCGCGCACATCTACTCGCCGATGGGCGCCACCCTCAACCCGCTGGAGGCGTGCGGCGCGGGCGACATCTGCGCGCTCACCAAGCTCGGCAGCGCCGAGACCGGCGACACGGTGTCGTCCTCCGACGATCCCCTGCTGCTGGAATGCTGGAACCTGCCCGAGCCGCTGCTCCCGGTCGCGATCACCGCCCACACCCGGGGCGACGAGGACGCGCTGGTGAAAACGCTCGCGAAGATCGTCGCGGCGGACCCGACCCTGCGGCTCGACCGCAACCAGGAGACCCACCAGACCGTGCTGTGGTGCATGGGCGAAGCGCACGCCGACGTGGTCCTCTCCCGGCTGCGGGCGGGCGGCGCCGAGGTGGACACCGAGCCGGTCCAGGTCGCCATGCGCGAGACGATCGCCAAGCCCGCGCGGGTCACCGGCCGCCACGTCAAGCAGTCCGGTGGGCACGGCCAGTACGCCGTCTGCCACGTCGAGTTCGAGCCGCTGCCGCGGGGGGAGGGGTTCGTCTTCGAGTCGAAGGTCGTGGGCGGCGCCGTGCCCACGCAGTACATCCCGAGCGTCGAGAAGGGCCTTCGGGCGCAGCTCGAGCGGGGGCTGTCCGACGCCAAGCACCCGGCCGTCGACCTCAAGGCCACGCTGGTCGACGGCAAGGCGCACAGCGTCGACTCCTCCGACGCCGCGTTCCAGACCGCGGGCGCCCTGGCGCTGCGGGAGGCGGCGTCGGCGTGCGGGGTGGTGTTGCTGGAGCCGATCGACGAGGTCGAGGTCCGCATCCCCGACGACTACCTCGGCGCGGTGCTCGGCGACCTGTCCGGCCGCCGCGGGCGCGTGCTCGGCACCGAGGTCGCCGGGCCGGGCCGCACGTTGGTGCGGGCCGAGGTGCCGTCCGTGCAGCTGATCCGCTACGCCGTCGACCTGCGGGCGATGACCAGCGGCGCGGCCGCGTTCACCCGGAGCTTCGCCCGCTACGAGGAGGCCCCCCAAGGCCGTTGACGTCGGTGCGCGCACGGTGGGCGGCCACCCCGGCCACCGTGCGCGCCATCACCCCGAACACGAGATCGTGCGCGGGGCGTTGGGCGTACCAGTAGGCGCGGCCCGCCAGGCCGTTCGGGGTGAAGAGCACGCGCTGCACGTAGCGGCTGCGGTCCGGGCCGTCCGGCTCGGCGCGCAGCTCCAGCCGGGCGGTGCCGGGCATGCGGGTCTCGGCGCGCAGCAGCACCCTGGCGCCCGGCTCGACCTCCTCGACCCGCCACCAGTCCCACGCCGCGCCGGGCTCGATCCGCTCCGGGCGGGTGCGGCGCGCGCCGACGCCGCCGAGGAGGCGGTCCAGCCCGCCGCGCAGCGCCCAGGCGCCGGGCACGGTGTACCAGCCGGTGTCGCCGCCCAGCCCGGTGATCACGTCCCACAGCACGGCCGCGGGCGCGGCCACGTCCTTGACGTGCTCGCCGACGATCGGCGGCGTCGCGTCGAGTGCCCGGCGCGCCGCCTCCACGTAGGACGTGGGTCCGCCGGGAGGCGGGCCTGCGGGCGGTTCCCCCCGGCACACCAGCTCGTACTCCATCGATTCCAGCAGCGGCCCCACGAGGTGCCGATCGACGGGCAGCACGGCGCCCAGCGCCCGGGCGGTGAGCCGTGGCGCCGAGACCGGGAGCGGCACCAGCACCGGGCGGGGCAGGCCCGCGGCCACGGCGCAGCCCGCCACCAGCTGGCCGAACGTCAACACGTCCGGGCCGCCCACGTCGAACGTTGCGTTGACCTCGGGCGGGAGAGCGAGGCAGGCGACGAGGTGGTGGAGCACGTCGTCGATGCCGATGGGCTGCGTGTGGTTCCACGCGCGGTCGGGCAGCATGAGCACCGGGCCGGACACGGCCAGGTCGCGGATCATCCGGAAGCTCGCCGAGCCCGCCCCGACCACGATCCCGGCCTGCAGCACGGCGGTCGGCGCGCGTCCGGCCAGCAGGATCTCGCCGACCTCCCGCCGAGAGGCGAGGTGGGCCGAGTTGCGCGGACCCCCGGGCTGGAGGCCGCCGAGGTAGACGACGCGACGCACGTCCGAAGCGGCGGCGGCGAGGGCGGTGGCGGCGCGCCGGTCGCGTTCGACGAAGTCCGGGCCGTCCATGGCGTGCACGAGGTAGAACACGGCGTCGACGCCCACGCACGCCGCGTCGACGGACGGCGGGTCGGACATGTCGCCCTGCCGCGCCTCGACCCGGTCCGCCCAGGGCTGCTTCGCGAGCTTGGCCGGGTCGCGGACGAAGCAGCGCACGGTATGACCGTCGTCGAGGAGCCGAGGGACGAGCTGGGAGCCGACGTAGCCGGTGGCCCCGATGACCAGACAGTGCACCGAACCATCGTGCTCCGCTCAGGGCAGCCCGGCGAGGCGGAGGAGCGCGGTCGTTCCTGCCGCGAGGATCACGACGAGCACGAACGGCACCCGCCGCCAGGCCGCCACCGCGCCGACCAGCACGCCGAGCGGTCGGGCCCACCCGGCGAAGCCACCGTCCTGCGTGAAGGTGCTCACGGCAACCAGGGCGAGCAGCAACGCCGTCGCGCCGAGGTCGAAGTACCGCTCGACGTGCGCGGGCACGCGCACCCGGCCGGGCAGCAGCAGTCCGACGAGCCGGATCAGGTAGGTGCCCGCGGCCAGCGTCAGCAGGGCGGGCCACGTCATGTCCGCCTCATTCCCGACCCGCCACGGCGAGGCCCAGCAGTCCGGCGAGCACCGGCAGCCCGGGCGCGAGGAACGGCGTCGTCGCCACCGCGATCACGGCCGAGGCGAGACCGACCCGTCGGGCGTCGGACTGCCGCAGCGCGGGGAGCAGCAGCGCGAGCAGGGCCGCGGGGAACGCCGCGTCGACGCCGAACACGCTCGGGTCGGGGATCGCCGAGCCCGCCACGACCCCGAGGAGCGTGCCCGCGTTCCAGAACGTCGCGAGCAGGATCCCGCTCGTCCAGTAGGCGCGGCGGGCCCGGGCACCGCTCCCCCGCGCTCGCGAGAAGGCCACGACCTCGTCGATGAGCAGGTGGGCCCCGAAAACCTTGGCGGGCCAGCGGTCACCGACGACGTCCGCGACGGCCAGCCCGTACGGCAGGTGCCGCAGGTTGAGCAGCAGGCCGCCCGCGACGGCCGCGACGGCGCCGCCGCCCGCCGCGATGATCGCCACCGCGAGGAACTGCGCCCCACCCGCCAGGACCAGCAACGACATCGCCATCGTGATCAAGAGCGGCAGGCCCGCGGCCGTGGCGAGCGCGCCGAACGACACCGCGACGACGCTGACCGCGACCGCCAGCGCCAGCGCGTCGCGCGCATCCTCCCGCAGCGTTCGATCTGACGAACCCACGTCCACTACAGTGAACGGCAGCGCTGTGTTCGTCAAGGCGAACGAGGAGACCGATGGAACGAACGGCACCTCTTGACGTGATCGCGGCGTCACTGCGCCGGGAACGGGAGCGCCACGGGATCTCGCTCGCCGAGCTGGCGCGCCGGGCGAACCTCGCCAAGTCCACCCTGTCGCAGCTGGAAGCGGGCGTCGGCAACCCCAGCATCGAGACGGTCTGGGCGCTCGCCCTCGCGTTGGACGTGCCGTTCAGCAGGCTCGTCGACCCGCAGGAAGCGCCGGTTCAGGTGATCCGGGCGGGCGAGGGCAACGTGATGCGGTCCGACCACGCGCCGTTCGCCGCCGTTCTGTTGTCGGCCTGCCCGCCCGGCGCGCGGCGGGACCTGCACGTGATGACGGCCGAGCCCGGCGGCACCCGCGACGCGCACGCGCACCTGCCCGGGACCACCGAGCACCTCGTGGTCGCGGCCGGGCGGTGGCGGGCCGGGCCGGTGGGCGCCGAGGTGGAGCTGGGGCCCGGCGACTACGCCCGCTTTCCCGGCGACCGGCCGCACTCCTACGAGGCGCTGGAACCCGGTAGCTCGGCGGTGCTGGTGATGGAGCATCGATGACCTGTCCGAAGCAGATGGTCTACGGGCCGTGCGCGGGGGTGACGGCGGAGGGCGGGTGCGAGGTCGATGCCGCGCTGCCCTGCCCGTTCGTCGACGCGCCGACGGTGCGGTGGGTCGGTCCCGAAGCGACCGCGGCGCCTGCCGAAGGTTCGCCGACCCGGCCCCGCACTCCCGGCGCAGACGACGCGACCCGCGCCTCCGCGAGCGGGGCGGCTGGCGCGGCGGCGACCTGGGCGTCCATGAGCGGGGCGGCGGCGCGCACGACCCACGCGTCGGCGAGCGGGGCGGCGGCGCGCGCGTCTGGGGCGAGCGCGGCCGGCGCGGCTGCGGCGGGGTGGGCCGCCACCCGGCCGTTCGTGCTCGCCGACCTGCCGACGGCACCGTTGGACCGGTCGGCCCTCCTGCGCAGCGCCGACCTGCT
>DATAOO010000228.1:0-12548 GCA_036265695.1 Pseudonocardia sp.
GGGCCCTCGCCCGGGCACGGGTTGACACAGCTGGGCGACCGCGTACAGGAGGTCCTCGGCGCTGATGTCGCCGCGGATCGCACCCTCGGCCGCGGCGGCGTCGAGCAGCGCGGAGAGGGTGGGGCCGAGCCGCTCCAGGAAGTAGCCGGGCAGGCCGGCGAACGCCGGGTCACCCGAGTGCAGGGCCGAGGCGAGCCCACGCTTGGTGCCGAGCAGCTCGGTGAACCGGTCGATCCACCGCGTGAGCGCCTCCGCAGGCCCGACGGCGGCGGCCAGCGCCGGGCCCGCCTCGGCGACGGCGTCGATCCCGCTCTCCACCACGGCCTTCACCAGGTCGGAGCGCTGCGGGAAGTGCCGGTACAGCGTGCCGACGCCGACGCCTGCCCGGTCGGTGATCTCCTTCGCGGGGGCGTCCACGCCCGACGTGTCGAAGACGGTGCGGGCGGCCTCGAGCAGGGCGTCGACGTTGCGTCGCGCGTCGGCTCGCCTGCGGCGCGGCGCCGGTTCGTCGCTCTCTTGCATAAGTGGAAAGTCTTTCCGTATAGTTCCGGAAAACGATTCCGCTTAGAGTACGCGAACGGAGCGCTCCTGTGCAGTACCGCACCCTCGGCCGGACCGGCATCAAGGTCAGCCCCTACGCCCTCGGCGCGCTGATGTTCGCGACGTCCATGGGCAACGACCCGGCCGACTCGGCCCGGATCATCCACAAGGCGATCGACGCAGGCATCAACGTCGTCGACACCGCCGACGCCTACGGCGACTCCGAGGAGGTGGTCGGCAAGGCGCTGGAGGGTCGCCGGGACGACGTCGTGCTCGCGACCAAGTTCGGTCGTCCGATCGGGCAGGACCCGAACCGCCAGGGGGCTTCGCGGCGCTGGATCGTCGCCGCCGTGGAGGGGTCACTGCGACGGCTGCGGACCGACCACATCGACCTCTACCAGCTGCACCGCCCGGATCCCGACACCGACATCGAGGAAACCCTCGCCGGGCTGACCGACCTGATCCGCAGCGGCAAGGTGCGGGCGATCGGCGCCTCGCAGACGCCCGCCACCGACATCGTCGAGGCGCAGTGGGTGGCCGAGCGGCGCGGCCTCGCGCGCTTCCACACCGAGCAGCCCGCGTACTCCATCCTCAGCCGCGGCATCGAACGGGAGATCCTGCCCACGGTTCAACGGCATGGCATGGGCAGCCTGGTCTGGGGCCCGCTGGCCCAAGGCCTGCTCACCGGCCGCAACCCCGGCGACCTGCGCCGCGCAGGCCTGGCCCGGCACCTCAGCGACGCGCGCAGGCTCGGTGTGGTCGAGCAGCTCCAGCCCCTCGCGGCCGATGCGGGCCTGCCGATGACGCACCTCGCAATGGCGTTCACGATCGCCCACCCCGGCGTCACCTGCGCCCTCCTCGGCGCGCGCACGGAGGCGCACCTCGACGACCTGCTCGCAGGCCTGGACGTGACCCTCTCCGACGACGTGCTGGACCGCATCGACGCGATCGTCCCGCCCGGCTCCGACGTCGGCGCGCTCGACCAGGCCTACCAGCCGCCCGCCCTCGGCGAGCCGAGCAGGCGCCGCCGCCCCCTCGCCGCGCGCGCCGCGGCCTGAGCTCAGCCCGGCAGCACGGCCTCGATCGCCGCCACGACCTCCTGCGCCTCGGGCTCGGTGCGCGGGCGGAACCGAGCCGCGATCGTGCCGTCGGGCGTGAGCAGGAACTTCTCGAAGTTCCACTGCACGTCGCCCGCGTCGCCCCCGGCGTCCGCGGTGGCGGTCAACGCGGCGTACAGCGGGTGGCGCCGGGGCCCGTTGACGTCGATCTTCTCGGTGAGCGGGAACGTGACGCCGTACGTCGCGGAGCAGAACGTCGCGATCTCCTCGGCCGTGCCGGGCTCTTGACCCGCGAACTGGTTGCACGGCACCCCGAGCACGGTGAAGCCCTTGTCCGCGAAGCGTTCCTGCAGGCGCTCCAGCCCGGCGTACTGCGGGGTGAGGCCGCACTTCGATGCCACGTTCACGATCAGCACGGCCTTGCCGTCGAGTGCAGGCAGCGACCCGCCGTCGAGCGCGGCGAGCGGGATGTCAAACGGTGTCACCCCGCCGACGCTACGCCGCGACTGGATCATCACGCGGCCGCGACCTGTGACGCGGGTCACGCCCGGCGGATGTCGAATGGTCGGGGTCGGCTCCGCTTCCACGGTGTCCGAACCGAAAACCGAAGGAGCCACGATGGACGCCACGACCGTTGCCGAGATCCTCGCCAAGCCGATCGCCCAGGAACTGCTGTTCTCCGACATCCCCGCTCGCCTGTCCTACATCGGCCTCGACGGCGACCCGCGCGTCGTCCCCGTCGGGTTCTGGTGGACCGGCGAGACGTTCGGCGTCGCCACCGTCGTGCGCTCGGCCAAGGTCGCCGCGCTGCGGAAGAACCCCCGCGTCGCACTGGCCATCGACCGGGCGGGCATGCCGCCGCGGACGCTGCTCGTGCGGGGCGCGGCCACCATCGAGATCGTGGACGGCGTGCCCGACGAGTACGTCACGGCCGCCCGCAAGATCGTTCCCGCCGAGGCGATGCCGTCGTGGGAGGCGGGCGTGCGCGCGCTCTACGAGGAGATGGCCGTCATCACCGTGACGCCGGACCACGTCGTACTGCACGACTTCGAGACGACCCTCCCGAAGGCCGTCGCCGACCTCATCGCCGCCAAGAGCTGATCCCTCACCGCGTTCGGGATCGTGGAGCGGCGTCGGCCTTCGCCCGCACCCGGCGGACGAACGCCCCCGCCTTCTCCAGCGCGTCCGCGGCCTCGGGCAGGAACGACCAGAACAGGTGGAAGTCGTGCGTGGTCACCGGGTACAGCTCGAACTTCACGTCGACGCCGAAGCCCGCGGCGTGTTCGGCGAGGCGGTGCGCGTCCTTGCCCAGGACGTCGCCGGTTCCCGCCTGGATCAGCATCGGCGGCTGCCCGGTGAGGTCGGCGCGCAGCGCGTTGACCACCTCGTCGTGTGGTTCGGCGTCGCCGAGGTAGGCGGCCGCGAACGAGCGCAGCTGCGCGACGCTGACCGCGGGCTGCGGCTCGGTGGGTAGCTCGATGTCGTCGTCGTAGCTGAGGTCGACCGCCGGGCACAGCACCACGGTGCCCCCGGGCAGGGGCAGGTCCTGGCGCTTCAGCGTGGTCTGCACCGACAGCACGAGCCCGCCCCCCGCGGAGTCACCGGCCAGCACGACCCGTTCCGCCGGCACCCCGGAGTCGAGCATCCAGAGGTAGGCGCGCACCGCGTCCTCGACGGCGGCCGGGAACGGGTGCTCGGGGGCGAGCCGGTAGTCGGGCACGATCACGCAGGCGTCGGCGGCCACGGCCAGTGCGCTGGCCAGATGCCGGTAGCCGAAGGCCGAACCCATCACGTACCCGCCGCCGTGGAGCAGCAGGACCGTCGGGGCGAGCTCCGGGCGCGGCGAGAGCAGCAGCGACGGAACCCCACCGGCGATCACCGGCCGCACCGTCACCCCGGGGGCCATGTCGAACTGCCCGTGCAACTGCTCGCAGGCGTCGCGCAACGCCTGGAGATCGCGGCTCGCGGCGGTGAGGTCGTCCAGGGGCTCCCAGGCCGCGGCCAGCCTGCGTTCCAGATCGCCACCGACCGAGCGGGTGGCCAGGACGGCGTCGTCGAGATCGGTGAGCAGGCGCCGCGCCCGGTCGAGCAGCGCGTCGCCCGCCAGCGTCAGCTCGACCCGGTGGGTGGAGCGGCGCAGGAGGTTGCACCCCACGAGCCGTTCCAGGTTGCGGATCTGCCTACTCAGCGCGGGCTGGGACAGGTAGAGCCGGGTGGCGGCCCGCCCGAAGTTGAGCTCCTCGGCCACGGCCACGAACGCGCGCAGGTGCCGCACCTCGATCGCGTCCGGGGCCTGCGGGAGCGCGAGCACCTTGCCGCCGCGCTGCGAGCCGTCGTCCATGGGAGCCATCATCGCCGGTCCACGCGCCCGCTGGTGATGCAAACCGTGCACGACGGTCATGCGTGATCGGCCTTTCCCTTCGCGCGGGTGGCGGCGCGAAGGTCGTCCCATGGCTTCTCCCGACCGACCCCGAGCCGGTGCGCGGCGGATCGCCGACGTCGGACTCCGCTACCTCGCGCCGGGCGCCCGGGCGCGCGTGCACTGGCCCGCGTCCTGCGCGGACCCGACCGTCGCCGCACTCGTGGTGTTGTTCGCGGGCCCCGACGATCCGGTTGACGACCTGGTCGACGGGCTCATCGCCCGCCTCGGCGCCGTGGTGCTGACCGTCTCCGCGACGCACGCGCTGGAGGGCCACCCCGTGGTGGCGTGGGCCGCCGATCACGCCGCCGAGCTCGGCGTGGACGCGGCCCGCATCGCGCTGGTCGGCGACCGCTCCGGCGCGGCGGTGGCCGAGCGGGTCGCCGAGCTGACGGTCGAGGAGGGCTGGCCGCCGCTGCGGCACGTGGCGTTGATCTGGCCGCACGACGACCCGGCCGCCGCGCTCGACGGCCTCGCCCGCGCGCTGGCCGTCCCCGACCCGCAGGGCCGGAGCGCCCGATGACCGCCGCACTCGCCCGACCCCACGCCGCCGATCCCGTCGTGGAGCGGGCCGTGGCAGGCGACGACGCGGCCTTCACCGTGCTCGTCGAACGGCACCGCGGCGAGCTGCACAACCACTGCCGCCGGATGCTGTTCTCGTCCGAACGGGCCGAGGACGCGTTGCAAGAGACCTTGCTGCGGGCCTGGCGGTCCCGCTCCCACTTCGCCGGGCGCGCCACCTTCCGCACCTGGCTGTACCGGATCGCCACCAACGCCTGCCTGGACGAGATGCGCCGCGACCGCTGGCGACCGGACGCCGACCCGGCGCCGGAGCCCGCGTCGGCCGACCCCGGGCCCGACGCGCTGCTGGAGGCGGGCGAAGCCGTCGAGGCGGCCTGCCGCACGATCATCGCGCTGCTGCCGCCGCGGCAGCGGGCCGTGCTGATCCTGTGCGAGGTGCTGCGCTGTTCCTCAGGCGAGGCGGCGCACCTGTTGGGCATGACCGTCGCCGCGGTGAACAGCGCCCGACAGCGGGCCCGGGCCGCCCTGCAGGACGCGCAGCCGGACGCGGCGCTCGGACCTCGGCTGCGCCCGGGCGAACGGACGCTGCTCGGGGGCTACGTCCGCGCGCTGCGCAGGCACGACGTCGCGGCGGTGATCGCGCTCGCCACCTCCGACGCCGACCGGGCGATCAGTTGATCGTCTGCGGGTCGCCGAAGGGGCTGATCGTGAAGGGCGTCGCCAGGTCGAGGTTGCCCGCGTCGAGCAGGGCGCGCAGGGCGTCGACGCGGCCGACCGACTCCCTCCACACCTTGCCGGTGTCCGAGGAGGTCGGGTTCTCCAGGGTGTCGCGACGGACGTCGAGGAAGCCCTGCAGCCACGCGGTCTCGTCGACGCCGCCCGCGGGCGTGCCGCCAACGGCCGCGATGGTCTTCCGGACCATGGCGGGGAGACCGTCCGGGTCGTCGTCGGTGCCCTGCTGGACCGCGGTGTCCACGAGGATCGCCAGGCCGAGCGCCGAGCGCACGCCGTTGGCGTCGGCGAGCTTGCGGGCGGGCGCGGTGTAGAGGTCGTCGGTGACGCGGTCTTGCACCTGGCGGAACACGGGGTCGTCGGCGGCGGTGCTCCAGGCGCGCACGAAGCCGTTGAGCCCCTTGGTGGAGTCGTCGGACGCCTTGGCGAGCTGCGTCAGGGTCGGGAGGTAACCGGCGAGCGGGTTGTCCGGGACCTGCGCGGTGTAGGTCTGCACCACGGTGAGCAGGTCGCCGCAGGCGGTGCAGAAGCCCGCCCGACCCGCGGTGTAGCCGCGGCCGTCGTGGAGGTCCTCGATGTATGCGTACTGGATCTCCGGCGTCCCGTTCTCGAACACGCTGATCATCTGCGCGATCGTCTGGTCGCTGCCGCCGGACGGCGCCGCCGTGTAGCTGCCGGTGCCCGCTGCGCCGGACGGGTCGGTCGGGTCCGGGCGTCCGACGATCACGAAGACGGCGACGAGGGCCAGTGCGACGACGACGGCGAGCACGGCGAGCGGCCATGGACGCCGAGGTCGGCGGGTGGCGTCGCCGTCGTGCGCCGGACGTGCCCGCATGAGGTTCTGAACCACGTACCGCTGACCCTTCTCGTCCGACACGTCGCGCACAGTTTCGATCGTGCCCGCGTCAGGTTCCGATTTGACTGTGCGGAACCTGTGATCTCACTGTGATCGCAGGTTCAGCGGCCGAGGGGGCGAGCCTACAGAAGGTGGTTCTGCGGCCGGATGCGGCGATCGGCGTGGCAAGGTGCGGGTGTGCTCTTCTCCTTCGTCCACACGCGGGTGGCGGTGCTCGTCCGGCACTGGTTCGAGATCGGGCTGACCGACGGCGTGCTCGAGCACGGGGCCCGTTTGGAGCTGCGGTTGCTCGAGCCGCAGGCCCACCGCGGCACCGAGTCGGCGGCCCAGCGGTTCGTGATCGACCGGCCGGTGTGGCGGGCCGACCTGTTCGACCGGCTCGACCGCCCCGCAGGCACGTTCTCCGCCGCGCACTTCCACCCCCGGTTCGACGGGGACGAGCCGTCCGACCGGGTCTTCCGGCCGGAGCTCACGGCCGATCCCTGGGTGTGGGCCACGGCGCAGCTGTCCGACGTGGACGCCGTCGCCGCCGCGGCCGGGCTGCCACCGGAGGCCGTGGGGGACGACGCGCGCGACGTCCGCGACCAGGCGGCGATGATCGTCGACACGGCCCGCGGGGTCGCTCCTACCACCTGCCACTCCCGCGAGCAGTGCTTCCGACTGACCCGCGACGTCGCCGGAACCGTCCGCGTCATGGTCGACAACCTGGCCGACCCGGCCCTGCTGGACCCGGCCGACGTCCGGCGATGGCTGGACGAGCCTGCTACCTCACCCGGCGTCGAGACCCGCTGACAGCGCGTCGGTGAGCAGCGCGACGAGCGCCTCGTGCTGCACGTCGGCCGACGAGCCGACCTCCTCGTCCGAGCCGTCGAGCGCCTGGGCGGCGAGGCCCGCCTTGCTGTCGATCAGCTCGGCGATCTTGGCGTCGATCGTCTGCGCGGCGATGACCCGCCACGCGGTGACCGGCTCCGACTGCCCGATGCGGTGGCTGCGGTCGATGGCCTGCGTCTGCTCGGCGGCGGTCCAGGACAGCTCGGCCAGCACGAGGTTGGACGCGACCTGGAGGTTGATGCCCACGCCCGCCGCCGTGAGCGAGCAGACCGCGATGGCCACGCCGGGATCGTTGACGAAGTCGTCGATGTTGCGCTGCCGCACCTTGGCGGTCTGGTCGCCGCGGATCGCGGAGAACCGCACACCGTTGCGGGTGAACGTCTCCTCGGCCACGTCCATCACGTCGACGTGCTTGGCGAAGAACACCACCTTGCCCGCGCTGTGGGCGAGCTGCATCGCGTAGTCGGCGGCGAGGTCGGCCTTCGCCGTGCCGATGCGCCGCATCATGGCGAACACGTTGTCGCCCGACGTCGACGTGGCCGCGTCCTTCTGCTCCCACCTGGCCACCTGGCGCACCAGGTCGTGGTCGATGCCCTCCACGACGGCACCGGAGCGGCGGCCCGCCAACGCGGTCTCGTACCGCGCCACCATCCGGCGGGCGAGCTCCCGCTCGGCCGCTCGTATCGAACGGCCGGCCGCTCCGTCCAGCTCGACGGGCAGGTCGGCGATGCGCCGGGCGGGGATGTCGGCGGCGACGTCGACCTTGCGGCGACGGACGATGCCGAGCTCGATCACGCAGCGCCGGGCGGCCGCGTAGAACCCCGGGTCGGCGGGGGTGAGGCCGGTCTCGTCGAGCGCGTGCATCAGCTCCGGGAGCGGCTTCGTGCCGTCGATCCACCCGAGGAACTGCCAGATGGCGCGGAAGTCGTCGATGTCGTTGATCAGCGGGGTGCCGGTGAGCGCCATCAGCAACGGACGGACGGTGCGCGTGCGGATCTGCTCGGACAGCTGCAGCACGTGCTGCGAACGCTGGGCGGACTTGTTCTTGATGAAGTGCGCCTCGTCGACGACCATCCCGCGCAGGCCGAACTTGCCCAGCCAGCCCACGTGGCGGCCGAGCACCTCGTAGTTGACGATGACGATGTCGGCGAAGCCGTCGACCGACTCGCCGTCGCCGTAGATCACGGTGGCGGAGCGGCGCGGCACCCACAGCCCGGCTTCCCGCAGCCAGTTGGTCTTCACCACGTTCGGCACGACGACGAGCAGCGGGTAGGCGTTGGCCGCCTCCGCGGCCAGCAGGGCCTGCGCCGTCTTGCCCAGGCCGGGCTCGTCGGCGAGCAGGAAGCTGCGGTGACCGGCCTCGGCCGCGGCGACCAGCTGCGCCTGGTGCGGCATCAGCTCCCGCCCGCCCGGCATGCGCCTGCGGGTCGGGGCGGGCAGCGCCATGCACGCGGGCTCGCCCGCGCCCGCCCGCTCGAACGAGCTGAGGAGCGGGCCGATCAGCTCCCAGCTGGCCAGCCGGGTCGGGCGGGGCGCGGTCGGCCGGGCGGCCGAGAAGTCCGGGGCGAGGAAGGGGTTGGCCAGCTGGCGCGAGACCACCGACTGCGGCACCACGGCGGGCACGGCGGCGCTCGGGCCGTCCGGCGGGGGCGGCGTCTCCTCGACGTCCGTCTCGATGCCCACGCTCCGCTGCATCTCGCGCTTGAGCGCGCGCGCCTCGTCCGAGACCTGCGCGTCCTCGTCGAGCAGCGCCAGGAGGGCGGCATCGCGGACGGCGGTCTTCGCGAGGAGCGTCGCGATGCCGTCGAGGCGCTTGAGCCGCTCGGCCCGCTGCGCGGCGGTCACGGTGTCGTCGGCGCGGACCCGCGCGCGCTCGTCGCGCAGCACCAGCGCGATGGCCTGGAACCGAGCGCTCGTCGCGAGCGTGGGCCTGCCCCGCCGCAGCGACGACTCGATGTCACGAACGGCGGCAGCGAGCACCGAAAGGACATCGTCGTCGCGGCCGGGGGCCGGACGACGCTTCCGCGAGACGGTGTGGCGAGCCCTCGTCTGGGGCTGGCTCCGTCGAGCCACGAACTCCTCCTCCTCGGGCATCCGAACGGACACCGCCGAACGACACGGCGGTAGAGCGCCGTTGCGGAGACGGCCCGAAGTCGTTCGCTGGACCTACGGCCAAACCCACGCAGCTCCGCGAGATCGACGCCCGGAGGGCGGCGTTCACCACGACCTCAGATTCCCCCCTTCATCGTAGCAATCCCGTGGCGTGCCCGTCGCGGTCGAGGTCGCGGCGATCGGTTCAGCACTCGCAGGCGGCCGTCGACAACGCGACGGTGAGCGGATCCGGCTGCCGGGTGCCGGTCCCCCGGTCGGTGTCGACGGGCAGCCCCTCGCGCGCCCAGTACTCGAACCCGCCGATCATCTCCCGGGTGCTGAACCCCAGCTCGGCGAGCGCGAGCGCGGCCTTCGTCGCGCCGTTGCACCCCGGGCCCCAGCAGTACACGACCACCGGCCTGCCCTGGTCGAGCACCGCGCGGCCGCGCGCGGCGATGTCGCCGACAGGCAGGTGCACCGCACCGCGGACGCGGCCCTGTCGCCACGCGGCCGCGCTGCGGACGTCGACGACGACCAGCTCCGCACCGCGCGCGAGCGCCGCGTGCACGTCCGACGGATCGGTCTCGAACTCCAGCTTCGCGGCGAAGTAGGCGGCGGCGCGCTCGGACCCGGTCAGGCTCGTCATCGTCCGAACGTTAGCTGCCACACCCCGGACGACGACACGCGCAAACCCCGGCACTGGGAACGGCGGGCCGGGGAAAACACGGCACACTGGGCCGATGAACGGGGATCGCGTGGTGCTCGACGAGATCGACGCGGTGCTGCTCACCGCCCTGCAGTCGGACGGACGCACGACCGTGGCCCAGCTGAGCAAGCAGGTGCACATGTCGGCGAGCGCGGTGACCGAGCGGCTGCGCCGCCTCGAGGAGGCGGGCGTGATCACCGGTTACCGTGCCGAGGTCGACCCGGCGAAGCTGGGCTACGACATCCTCGCCTTCCTGCGGTTGCGCTACCCCAGCAGCAACTACGCCCCGCTGCACCGGCTGCTCGACGCCACGCCGGAGGTCCTCGAGGCCCATCACGTGACCGGCGACGACTGCTTCATCCTGAAGGTCGTCGCCACCACCATGCGGCACCTCGAGCAGGTCAACGGTCGCATCGGCGCGCTGGGCAGCGTCACCACCAGCATCGCCTACTCGAGCCCGGTCCCCCACCGGCCGGTGACCGCCGCGCCTACAGATTCAGCTCGCCCGGAGCCGGGCTCCGCCGTCAAGCGCGGCCGCACCCGCCGTCATTCATGACGGTGAACCGGCGCGTTCCTTCACCAGTTCGGCCAAGTCGTACCGCTCGACGACTTCCGGGTCGGCGAGGTCGATCCGGCGGTGGCCTTCCCGCGCCAACCGCTCGTTGATGACATCCAGGTGCGCGCGGACGGTGGCTTTCTCCGCGTCCGTGGTGACACCCCGGTGCGGGCGCCCGGCGTGCTCCACCGAGCTGTAGTCGACCCGTTCCGAACGCGCGCGCGACCGGGCGCGCTCCGGCTCGGGCTTCACCTGCTGCATGCCGTTGGCGATCAGCGTGGGCATGTCGTCGTCGCCCCGGGCGAGCGCGTCGAAATCCTCCCGCTGCAGGGCGACCTTGCGCGGTTCCCGCCCGTCCTCGTAGATCGTCAGCAGCACGAGGTCGATCTCGACGTCGTCGATGCCCTTCAATTCCGACGGCAGACAATCAAGCGAAACCCTATTGCCGGGCGCCAATTCCGAATGGCGCTCGACGACCACGCGCGCATAAGGCGTACCCGGCTCGATCATGGTGTTCGTGAGATCACTGAATTTGACGAGGCGCTCGGCCACGATTACCTCCTGTCGCTGGGGATCCGCTATCCTACCAGCGCACGAATGGCCCGCAGAATCGTCATATCACGGCAATTGCGAGAGGTGGACGGGAGCACCTGGCGCCCGTCCTACGGCAGCCCGGGGAGGCCGGGCAGCGTCGTCGGCGGCGCGTCGAGCCCACGCGGGCTCGCCGACGGGGCGGCGGAGCGGGTGGCGGCGGAGCGGCCGGAGGGCCGCGCGTCGGCGCCCGAGCGCTTGGTCGCCGAGGGCGACGCCGACTCGGTGGGAGCGGCCGTGTCGGACGGCGATGCGCTCGGCGTGGCCTCCTCCGTCGTCGACGCCGACCGGGAGCCTGCGCCCTCCTTCAGCAGCGTGCCGACGCTCGTGCCGCCCTGGTTGCTGCTCAACACCGGTCCACCGGTGACGAGCTCGAGGCCGGTCACCAGGAGCAGTCCCACCGTGAAGATCAGCACGGCAGCGCCCGCGAACAGCGGCCACCGGCGACGCCGGGCAGGCACCGCGGGGGCGATCGAACCCGTGGTCGGCGCATCCCCCGCGGGCCGCTGCGCCGGGATCACCTGGGTGACCTCCGCCGCGATCAGCTCGGCGTCCATGACCTGGGTGGCCTCGGGATCCTGGCCTGCGCGCGGGCGCACCCGCGCCACCACCACCTTGGTGGTCTGGTCGAGCGATCGTTCATAGGCCGCGGCGGCCACCGCGGAGACGACCGATCCGACGGCCGCCCCGACGACCGTGCCGTCCGCCCCGAACACCGACCCCACGACGGCGGTCGTGGCGGCGGCACCCGCCCCAGCAACGATCTTGCTGACGGTCAGGGACTTCGCCGCACCTCGGGGCGGCGGCTGCGGGGGATGGTTGCGCAACGATGAAGTCATAACACTGCGCTATCGAACCCCATCCGGGGCCGCGTTAGCCCGCCGGGGTGGCCCACATCGTCACCGCAGGTCACGACGCTTGTGAAGACTCTCACCCGCTCGGTGGCTGGGATCGCCTTGACTATTCCCCGGCGCCGACGGTCGGCTGCAGCACCGCCTCGACCAGTGCCCCCGACCGCAGGTGCGTTCCGGCCTGGTAGTCGGGATCGCGCACCATGTCGGAGAACGCCTTGCGGCTGGGGTAGCGCACCAGCAGCACCGCGTCCCACGCCTGTCCCGGCTCGGCCACCACCGGCGCGCGGCCGAGGCCGTAGTAGATGATCTCGGCGCCGAACGGGGCGGCGGTGCGGCGGAAGTGCGCGAGGTACTCCGCGTAGCGGGCCGCTCCCCCGTCGGCGAACCGCAGCAGGTTGAGCATCGTGACGGGCTCGTCGGGCGCCTCGGCGAGGAACGCCTTCATGTCGCGTCCGGTGGGGTCGGTAGCCATGCCCACAGCCTCGCACCTCGGCGGTGGGAGTCGCCGTCACGACTCCGCGGCGACCCACTCCCGGTAGGCGGCCACGGCGGTGGGCAGCGTCATGTACATCCGCTCCTCGCCGATCAGTTCGACGAGGCCGGTGCGGGTCAGCACGTCGCGCAGGTCCTGCTTGACCCGCGCGGTGGCGAACACCATCCCGCGGCGACGCAGCTCGGTGATCAGCGCGTGCAGCGCCTCGGCCGCGGTGACGTCGAGCTCCACGTTGGCCTCCGCGTTGAGCACGAACCACCGCGCGGGTTCGGGGCCCGCACCGGCGGCGGCCGCGAGGG
>DATAOO010000229.1:0-4444 GCA_036265695.1 Pseudonocardia sp.
CCTCCCCGGCTGGGCGGTCGCCGACGTCGGGCTGAAGGCGCTCGGGATGGACCACGGCAACCCGTCCGTCGACGGCCAGGTGTGGTTCGTCTCCGACGAGCACCTGACGTTCGCGCCGAGCGAGCCGGTGCGCGTGGGCGCCAAGGTGCGGGTCGTGCCCGCGCACGTCGACCCGACCGTCACGTTGCACGAACGCCTCCACGTCGTGCGCGACGACGAAGTCTTGGACATCTGGCCGGTCGACCTGCGGGGTTGGTAGCCGGAACACCCGAGCGTGATCACTCGTTGCCCCGGTAGTTGACGGGAGGAGGATCGCGGGGTGAACGGGCTCAAGACGGCGTTGCTGCTGGGTGGGCTCTCGGCACTGGTGCTGCTCGCGGGCTCGCTGTTCGGCCGCTCCGGCCTCCTCATCGCCCTGGTCCTGGCGTTGGCCATGAACGGCTACGCGTACTTCCGGTCCGACACGCTCGCCCTGCGCGCCATGCACGCGCGACCGATCACCGAGCCGGAGCACCCGGTGATGTTCCGGATCGTGCGGGAGCTGTCGCGGGAGGCGCGCCAGCCGATGCCGCGCCTGTACGTCAGCCCCACCGACGCGCCCAACGCGTTCGCCACCGGCCGCGGCCCGCGGCACGCCGCGGTGTGCGCCACCACCGGCCTGCTCCAGCTGCTCAACGAGCGGGAGCTGCGGGCCGTGCTCGGCCACGAGCTGTCCCACGTGTACAACCGCGACATCCTCATCTCCTCGGTCGCGGGCGCGCTCGCGTCGATGGTGAGCTTCCTGGCCAACATGGCCATGTTCGCGGGGCTGTTCGGCGGCGGCGACCAGGAGCGGCCGAACCCGTTCGCGATGCTGCTGCTCGCCTTGCTGGGTCCGATCGCGGCCGGGCTGGTGCAGATGGCCGTGAGCCGGTCGCGCGAGTTCCAGGCCGACGCCAGCGGCGCCAGGATCACCGGCGATCCGCTGGCCCTCGCGTCCGCCCTGCGCAAGCTGGAGTACGGCACCCAGGCGGCACCGCTGCCGCCCGAGCCGCAGCTCGTCACGCAGTCGCACCTGATGATCGCCAACCCGTTCCGCGCGGGCGAGCGGGCCACCCGGCTCTTCGCCACCCACCCGCCGATCGAGGAGCGCATCCGGCGGCTGGAGGGGATGGCCGGTCACCCCTTGACGTAGGAGAACTTCTCCGCCACGAGGCCGTCGCGCACGCGGAAGACGTCGACGCCGCGCACGTGGCCGCCGTCGAAGTCGTAGCGCCAGCGGGTGACCACGCGCTCGCCCGCGTCGATCACCTCCTCGGTGGTGAACACGCCGTCCGGGGAGGTGGTGAAGAGGTTGTTCCACGCCGTCCGCACCGCCTCGGTGCCGACGTGCCGGGTGCCGTCGGGCGGCCCCGTGTCCTCGAACACGCAGTCCGGCGTCATCGCGGCCATGATCGCGTCGACGTCCTTCGCGTCGAACGCAGCGGCGAACCGTTCGACGGCGGGGTTCACACCGCCCTCCCGAACATCGCCAGCATCCGGGTCTGCTCGTCGGCGTCGTCCGGCACCGGCACGCGGGGACCGATCACGCCCACTTCGCGCCAGAGGCCCTCGGTGGGCCCGAACCACTCGGCCACGTCGTGCACGGCCTCGGGATCGAGGGTGTCGTCGACGCCGAGGGCGCGCGCGAGGTCCCAGGCGTGCACGAGGTGGTCGGCGGCGAGCTGCCGCGCGTACTCCTCGGCGGGCGTCTCCCCGAACGACAGGTGCACGGTGCGCTCCATCGCCCCGTCCTCCCGCACCGCGTCGAGCGCGGCTCCGGACGCGTCACGGGCGGCGCTCAGCGGGTCGGGCACGAGCTGGTCGCCCTCGAAGATGTCGCCGACCTCGCCGATCGTCAGGCCCGCGAAGAGCGGCGGCGCCCACCGCTCCTCGACCACGATGTGGTGCACGAGCGCGCGGACGTCCCAGCCCGGCAGCGCGGTCGGCGCGGCCCAGCGCCCGTCGACGGCGGCGAGCCGGTCGCGGAAGGCGGCGTCACAGCGGGTGTAGAGGTCCACGGCGTTCACGCGTCGACCTTGGCGTAGTTGGACGCGCCCCACCAGTCCACGACCACCACGGGCTCGTCGCCGACCACCCACGCGTCGTGGCCCGCGGGCAGCGCCGTGACCTGGCCGGGTGTCGCGTCGAACTCCACGCCCTCGGCCGTGCGCACCCGCAAGGTGCCCGAGACGTGGTACTGGAAATGCGGCGCCTCGCAGAGGTCGGTGCCCGCGATCGGCTGGACGTCGGTCGACCAGCGCCAGCCGGGCTCCAGCGTGAGCCTGCCGATCTCGGCGCCGCCGATGCGCACGAGGTCGACGTGGCCGTGCGGGAACTCGCGGGTCTCGTCCGGGGTGGCGAAGTCGGTCTGCTCGTACATGGGGTTCCTCCTTCTCGGGTGTTCACGACCGTAGGGAGGCGACTTTGCGGTGGGTTAGCGGCGAAGATGTGCCACTGTGGACGTCCGCCTGCAGCTGCTGGGCCGCTTCCAGGCCCGCCGCGGCGACGCCGAGGTGCCGCCCGCGGCGTTCGGCGGCCGGAAGGCGCGCACGCTGCTGCGGGTGCTCGCCGTGCGCCGTCCCGACCTCGTCCCGCACGACGCGCTGGCCGACGCGCTGTGGCCCGACCGGCTGCCCGCCGACCCCGCCACCAACCTCGGCGTGCTCGTCAACCGGGCCCGCCGCGCGCTCGGGGACCAGCGGGTGATCGTCACGGGGAGCGGCGGGTACGCCCTCGGCCCGTGCGTGGTCGACGTCGACGAGTTCCTGGCCGCCGTGGACCGGGCTCGGGCGGGCGACGGGGCGGCGTGTGCCGAGGCGCTCGCGCTGTGGGGCGAGCCGCTGCCGGAGGACGTCGACGCCGAGTGGGCCCGCGCGGCCCGGGAGCGGCTGCGCCGCGCCCACACCGAGGTGTGCCTGCGCGCGGCGCGGGCGGCGACCGATCCGCGCGCCGCGGCCGCCCACGCCGCCGACGCCGTCGCGGACGACCCGCTCGCCGAGTCGGCCGTGCTCGCGCTCGCCGAGGCGCTCGCGGCGGCCGGTGACCCGGCGGCCGCGTTGGCCGCGCTGGCGGCGTTGCGGGAGCGGCTGGCCGACGAGCTGGGCGTCGACCCGTCGCCCGCGGCCGAGCGGTTGTACCTGGCGTTGCTGCGGGGCGAGGTCACGCAGCGGCGCAGGCCGTCCGCGGGTGCGGTCGACCCCTCGCCCGCGGCCGAGCGGCGGCACCTGGCGTTGCTGCGCGGGGAGGTCGCCCAGCGGCGCAGGCGGCCCGCCACCGCGTTCGGCGAGCTCGCCTTCGTCGGGCGGGACGCCGAGCTGGACCGGCTGCGGGCGGCGGTGGCCGCGCGCGGGCTCGTGCTGCTGGGCGGCGACGCGGGGGCGGGCAAGTCGCGGCTGCTGGCCGAGCTGACCCGGGTCTGCCCGGTGCCGGTGCTCGCGGCGCGCGCGTTCCTGCCCGAGCGGGCCGAGGCGTGGGGACTTGCCCGCACGGTGCTGCGGGAGACGCTGGACGCCGACGTCCCCGACCTGCCCCCGCACGTGCGGGCCGCGCTCGCGGTGCTGCTCCCCGAGCTCGGCGATCCCCCCGTCGCGCTGGACGCCGAGAGCCACCGGGCCCTGGTGCTCGCCGGTGGCCTGCGGCTGCTGGAGAGCGCGGTGGGCGAGGGGGCGCTGCTCGTCGTGGACGACCTGCAGTGGGCCGACCCCAGCAGCCGGGCGCTGCTGGGGTCGGCGCTGGCCCGGCTGCCGCGGCTGGCGGCCGTGCTGGCCTACCGGACCGAGGAGCTGCCCGCCGACGTCCTCGAGGACCTGCGGGGTGTGCGCGACACCGTCGAGATCAGCCTGGGGGAGCTGCCCGACGCCGCGGTCGCCACGCTGGTGACGCCGGAGCTCGCCCGCGCGGTCGGTGCGGCCACGCCGTTCGCGCTCGCGGAGGTGCTGCGGGAGCTCGCGGGCCGGGGCGCGCTCGTGGCCGCGCCGGACGGCACGTGGGCGGCGCGCGACGCCGCCGCGCTCGGCCAGGCGGAGGCGCTCGGGCGCGCGGGCCAGCGCAGCGCGATCCGGCGGCGCGCGGCCCGGCAGAGCGGCCTGTGCGCGGAGGTGCTGGCGCTGCTCGCGCTCCTGGCCCGGGAGGCGCCCGCACAGACGCTCGCCGTTGCCGCGGGCGCCGAGCCGCGGGCGGTGCTGGCCGCGTTGTCCGCGCTGACCGGGGCCGGGCTCGTCCGGCTCGGCGAGCGGGGGTGGGCGACCGCGCACGACCTGGTGGCCGAGACGGTCACCGCGGGCCTCGCCGCCGGGGAGCGCGGCAGGCTGCACGGGTTGCTGGCCCGGGCGGTGGCGGCCGAGGACGTCGACCCGTCGGAGACCGCGCGCCACCACCAGGCGGCGGGCGACGTCCCCGCCGCCGCCCGCGCGTACCTGCAGGC
>DATAOO010000230.1:0-5463 GCA_036265695.1 Pseudonocardia sp.
CGGCTACGACGTGCACCCCTTCGCGCGGGCGGACCAGGATGTGGAAGTCGTCCGGCTTGACGGTGAGGGTGGTCTTCGTCGTCAGCTGGTAGTGCAGATGGTCGACGAACTCGAAGCGCTGCACCAGCATGCCCAGCACCAGCAGCGCCTCCTGGAGCGCGAACTGGCGCCCGATACACGCCCGCGCGCCGGTGCACCTGGTCGAACGTGGGCGCCGAGGTGGCGCCGAACACCTCGTCGACCTCGGCGCGGGCGCGGGCCAGCACGTCCGGGTTCTTCATCAGGTAGTAGATCGCGAACGACAGCAGGCCCGACGTCGTCTCGTGGCCCGCGATGAGGAACGTGATGCACTGCGCCCGGATGTTCTCATCGGGCAGGTGCTCGCCGTCCTTGCCGACGCCGGTGAGCATCCGGCCGAGCAGGTCCGTGGTGTCGCCCGCGGCGCCCTCGGCGCGGCGTTCGGCGATGATGCCGTCGACGAGGTCGTTCATGAACGCCTCGTCCTCCTCGAACTGCCGCTGCGCGCGCACCCGCAGCCGGGTCTGGATCGGCAGCTGCCGGGCCCGCGCCTGCGACTCGGCGAGCGTCCGCACCATCGCGTCGACGAACGGGTGCGGCGACTCGCGGTAGAACGAGTTGAAGCGGTAGCCGAAGCCGCAGAGCGCGATGGTGTCGAGCGTGAGCCGGGTCATGTCCGCGGCGACGTCCACCTCCTCGCCGGGGTTGAGCCGCGCCCACTTGTCCACCAGCTGGTCGGCGACGTCGAGCATCTTGGGCATGTAGTCGCGCATCGCCTGCATGCTGAACGGCGTCATGAGCACGCTGTGCGCCCGCACCCACAGCGGGTCGTCGGTCTCGGCGGTGAACAGCCCCTTCCCGGCCGGACCCCGTTGCAGCACACCGAGCCCGCCGCCGATCTTCTTGTCGAACCGGCTGTCGTCGCAGATCTCGTCGACGATCTCCGGCCCGGACACCAGCAGCCGCAGGGTCCCCGCCGCGCTGATCTTGAAGATCGGCCCGTACTCCTCGGCCATCCGCACGAAGCCGGCGAGCGGGTCGGCGGAGTCGACGTCGAAGACGTTGCCCAGCACGGGGACGCCGCGCGGGCCGGGAATGGGCTCGGTCATGTCGTCGAGCATGCGGCGACGGCGGCCGCCCGCCAATGGCAAGACCTTCCAGCCGACCTGCCAGTTGACGGATGCGCCGCTCAGCCGCGATGCGTGTACGCGCCCGCCGGTCAGGCGGACATCCGGGCGGCCAACTCACGGCGGGACGAGACTCCCAGCTTCGCGTAGATGTTGCTGAGGTGGAAGGCCACCGTGCGGCTGGTGACGAACAGCGCCGCGCCCGTCTCCTGGTTGGTGCGGCCCTCGGCGACCAGCCGGGCCACGGCCAGCTCCTGGGTGGTGAGCGCGAGCGCGCCGCCTGCCGCGGGCGGGTGCAGCCCGGCGGCGTGCAACAGCTCGGCGCAGTGGGCGAGGAACGGCGCGGCGCGCAGGTGTTCGAGCCGTTCGTAGGCGCTGCGCAGGAGGTCGATGGCGCCGCGGCGGTCGCCCGCGTCGAGAAGGTGCCTGCCGTAGGCCGTCTCCAGGCGGGCGCGGGCCAGCGCGGCGGGCACCCGCTCGGCGACGGCCATCGCGTGCACGTAGGCCGCTCGGGCCTGCTCGGGAGCGCGGATCTCGGCGACCGCGCAACGCAGCCGGGCCGCGTCGACCGCCGACCAGACAGGAGAGCGCTCCTCCAGCGCGTCGAGCGCGGCCGCCGCCTCGGCCACCCGGTTGAGCCCGAGCAGGGCCTCGACGTGCAAAGTGCGCCACGGCAGCAGGTTGATCCGTTCGACGCCGCCGCGCGCGGCCGGGTCGGTGTACGCGCGCAGGGCTTTCTCCATCGCCGCGTGGTCCCCGCGCGCCTGCGCGAGGACGGCCTGCGCGGACGCGGCGTGCAGGCGGGCGCCCCACCAGGGGAGCGCGGCAGCGGCGGTGGTGGCCGCCTCGACGCGCGCCGTCGCCGTGTCCCACTCGCCCCGGCCCGACGCGACGTAGCTCGCCAGCGCGTTGGCCATGCCCGCCCCGAGCAGCACCCCGGCGTCGCGGGCGAGCGAGACGGCCAGGGCGCCCTGCGCGGCGGCCGCGTCCCAGTCGCCGATGCGGTACTGCGCCTCGGCCAGGTGGGCCAGCAGGAGGACCCGGGCGCGGGCCGAGGTCGGCGAGGCGCCGTCGCGCACCAGCGCGGTGAGGATCGCCGCCGCACCCACGGGGTCGTCGGCCCAGAGGGTGACGAGCCCGGTGAGGGCCTCGGTCTCGGCGTCGGGGGGCTCGGCCGCGAGCTCGGACCTGGCCTCGGCGTGCCTGCCCGCCGCGACGAGCCCGACGATCCGCACGAACCGCGCCAGGCCCACCACCTCGGACGGCGGGTCGTTCCGCAGCGCCTCCCGCGCCCGCTCGGCCGCGGCGGCGGCGTCGCCCTCGACGAGCGCCACGAGCGCGATGTGGGCGGTGGCGGCCGCGTCGTCGCTGAGGGTGAGGGCAGTGGCCAAGGTGCCGCGGGCCGCGGCGATCCGGCCGGTCATGGCCTCGAGGCGGCCCACCACGGATACCTGGCCGCTCGCCCGGAGGTCGGCCTCGTGGCGCAGGGCGCGGCCCAGGTCGCCGTCGGTGATCATCGCGCCGACGGCGGCGGCGAGCCGCGCCGACCGCTCGGCGGGCACGTCGGACAGCTCCGCGGCCGCCACGAGCCGGTCCGCGGCCTGCCGCCAGCGCTGGCCGTCGAGGTCGGCGCGGCCGCGCGTCGCGAGCTCGGCCGCGAGCTGGGCGTCCGGGCCGACGGCAGCGGCGATCCGGTGCTGCAGCGCCAGGTCACCGTCGAGCTTCGCGGCCGCGGCGCGGTGCAGCGCGTGCCGCCGGGCCGGGGACAGGTCGGCGTACACCGCCGCCCGCACGAGCTCGTGGGTGAAGACGACGTCGTGGCCGGTGTCGCTGAGCACCTCGGCGAGCAGGCCCGCCTTGACCGCCTCGTCCAGTCCGCCGAGCGGGTCGGGCACGGCGGCGAGCGCGACCGCGTCTGCGAGCGCCGAGCGGGTGCCGAGCACGGCCGCGGCCAGCACGAGACCCTGCGCCGACGAGCCGAGCTTGGCCACCCGCACCAGCACGAGCGCGGCGAACGAGCGGGGCGCGGGCAGGATCCGGGACGTGTCGCCGAGCTCGGCGGGGGACAGCTCGGCCAGCAGCGACCGCACGTGCAGGGGGTGGCCGTCGGTGTGGTCGCGCAGGCGGCGGCCCGCGGCGGGGGAGAGCGCGGCACCGCCCGCGGTCTCGGCCAGCTCGACGATCTCCTCGGCCTGCAGGCCCGAGAGCGGCAGGTGCTCGTGCGCGACGCGCTCCCAGCCCGCCGGGAGGCCGTCGCGGGTGCCCAGGACGACGAGCACCTGGTCGCGCCGCAGCCGTCGGACCGCGAAGACGAGGGCGCGGGCGGACGCGTCGTCCATCCACTGTGCATCGTCGAGGACCAGGACGACCGGCTCCAGCTCGCCGAGGACGGCCAGCAGCTCGACGCCGACGGCCAGTGGATCGGCGTCGGGGGCCGGAGCGGCGCGTCCCGGCAGGTCGTCGACGAGCTGGCCGACAACGCCGTACGGGAGGCCGATCTCCGCCTCGTCGCCGCTCGCCCACAGCACGCGGACGTCGGTGCGGTCGGCCAGGAGGCGGCGGATGAGCGTGGTCTTGCCGATGCCCGCGGGCCCGCTGAGCCAGAGCACCCGCGGCCTGCCCGCGCGGGCGTGGTCGAGCTCGGCGGTCATCGCGGCGAGCTCGTGCGCCCGTCCGACGAAGATCTCACTCGACACGAGTTCAGTTTGGCCGGGCGAACGGCCTAGCGGGAGGCGTGTAGCGGGTGATCTCTTGTGGAATACCCGGGTCATGTGCCGCGGGTTGCCGCCCGAGCACGCCGCGGTCGACGACACGGGCGACCATCGGCCGCAGTGGGAGCCGAGTCGCACGACGTCACGGCAGTCGGCCAATCTCCCACGATCAAACGTTTGTTCGAGTATGATGGTGCCGTGTCGGGCTCCCCGGTCGTCGCCGCGCACCGCCTCGTGGTCGAGGCGGTCGATGCGCCGGCCGGTGCCGCAGGGCCGGCGGCCACCGCGGACGAGGCCCTGTCCGTGCTCACGGTGTGCGAGGGCGTCGCGCGGCGGCTCGATCGGCTGGTCGTCGGGGTCGTGGCCGATCTGGCGCGGCGGGGCGTGTTCGCCGAGCGGGGCTACCGCGACACCGTCACGGCGCTGGCCGATCTCTTGGGCTGGGATCGGGCCGAGGCCCGGCGGCGGGTGTCGGCGGCCGAGCAGGTCTGCCCGCGCACCGGGTTGGACGGCAGCCCGTTGCCCGCCCGGCTGCCCGACACCGCCGAGAAGTTCGCCGCGGGCGCGGCGAGCCTGCGGCATGTCGACGTGATCTCGCGAGTACTGGCGAGCCCGGCGGCCCGGCGGCTCGCGCCGGAGGTGTGGGCGGGCGCGGAGGCGGAGCTGGCGGCGCAGGCCGAGCAGTACGCCCCTGCCGAGCTGCTGGAGTGGGGCACGCGACTGGTCGACACGCTCGACCAGGACGGGCCCGAGCCCGACGACCGGCCGCCCGACCCGGTCAACGAACTGCACCTGCTGCGGTTCCGCGGCCGGTCCGGCGGCAGCCTCAAGGGCCACTACGACGACGCCGCGATGTTCGACGCCATCGCCGCGGTGGTGGATGCGCACGCCCGGCCCGCCGACGCCGATGACCACCGAAGCGCGGCCGCTCGGCAGGCCGAGGCACTCGCCGACGCGTGCGGATACGTGCTCGACCACGCCGACGTGCCCGCTTGTGGCGGTCGCCGCCCGCACCTGAACGTGCTGGTGCGGCTGGAGGACCTGGAGAACCGGGCCCGGGCGGCGTGCCTCGACTTCGGCGGCGGGCTCAGCCCCGAGTCGCTGCGGATGCTGTGCTGCGACGCGGCCGTCGTGCCCGTCGTGTTGGGCGGCAAGGGGCAGCCGTTGGACGTCGGGCGGGCCACGCGCGTGATCCCGGACGGCCTGCGGCGGGCGGTGGTGGCGCGCGACGGCGGCTGCGCTCGCTGCGGCCGTCCGGCATCGTGGTGCGAGGTCCACCACATCGTCCCGTGGGAGCGGGGTGGGGCGACGTCGCTGGCCAACGCCACGATGGTGTGCCGGGCCTGCCATCGCCTGATCCACCACGCGGGCTGGGACGTGCAGCTCGTCGAAGGGCGGCCGGAGTTCTCCCCGCCGCCGTGGATCGACCCGCTCCGCCGGCCCCGCCGACGACCACCCCCGGCGGCCTACGGTCTCGCCGGATAGGGCCCACCACCGCGTCGTCGCCCGCTGCGCCATCGCCCGCGGCGTCGTCGGCCGGGGCGTGGTCGGCCGGGGCGTGGTCGGCCGGGGCGTGGTCGGCCGGGGCGTGGTGGGCTCGCCGCGCT
>DATAOO010000231.1:0-11328 GCA_036265695.1 Pseudonocardia sp.
GCTCGGCGTCGACCTCGGCGCCGCCCGTCCCCGGATCCTCACCGCCGATGCCGTCAAGGCCTCGGACGTCGTCGTGACGATGGGCTGCGGCGACGCCTGCCCCGTCTTCCCCGGCAGGCGCTACCTCGACTGGGACCTCGCCGACCCCGCCGGAAAGGCCCTCGCCGAGGTCCGCGCCATCCGGGACGACATCGACCGACGGGTCCGCGCGCTGCTGGTCGAGCTCACCGCGTCATCGGCCTAGCTGTTCGGCGATCGCGGCCCGGTCGATCAGCGACCAGACGGCCGCGATGCGGTCGTTTTCGAAGCGGTAGAACACGTGCTCGGCGAAGGTGAGGCGACGGCCGTCGGGGGTGAAGCCGAGGAACTCGCGCTGCGGCGTGCAGTCGAAGACGAGCCTGCAGGCCACCTGGTCGTCGGTCGCGACCAGGAGGTGTGCGTCGTAGCGCAGGTCGGGGACCGCCGCGACGTCGGCGGCGATCAGGTCCCGGTACTGCCGTCGGGTCATCGGCGCGCCGTTGTAGGTCAGCTCGTCCTGCACGTAGTGCTCGAGGTCGTCGAGGCGGCGGTCGTTCAGGACGGCCAGGTAGGCGCGGTACCTGGCCTCGAGATCAGCGGTCAACGTGGCCTCCTGCTGTCGGGCGACGCGGGTAGTGTCGCTGGTGCACCCGGTGCGGCGTCGGAACGCCGGGTGCCGTAACGATCACCTCGATGGCGCGGCGGGCTCGGCCTGCCTGACGCACGAGGAGTGTCGTGGACATCTGGTTCGAGGGTCTCTCATTGCCGGTCGCCGAGCTCGACCGGTCGATCGCCTTCTACGCATCGCTCGGTTTCGCCGTCGAGATCCGGTCCGAGCGGTTCGGCCTGCTCCGCTTCGGCACCGGCACGCTCGGGCTGCTGCAGCTCGGCGACGCCGCCCCGGCCGGGCGGCTACGGCCGTTCGTGCAGGTCGAGATGGGGACGGACGATCTCGACGCGCTGTACGCCGACTTCGTCGAGCGCGGCATCCCCGTGCACGCCCCGCCCCGCGACCGGGGCTTCGAGCGGCAGATGCAGCTGCGCGACCCGGACGGCTTCACGATCGAGTTCGCCGAAGGCGTCCGCGGGCACAACAGAACACGGTAGGAGCCGAGATGGACGTGAGCGGGGTTTCGCCGCGGTCGAACCCCACTCACGTCCCTCTCGCCGCGGCCTAGGGTGAAGGTGTGGCGCTCTCGGCCCGGCTCGCGGCGGTGGTGGATGCGCTGCCGATCCGACCGGACACGCGGGTGCTGGAGATCGGCTGCGGGCCCGGCGCGGCCGCGCGGGCGGTGGCGGAGCGGCTGACGACCGGGCACGTCCTCGCGATCGACCGGTCGGCCACGGCGGTCGCGCAGGCCACGGCGGGGGCGGCGGAGCTGATCGCGGACGGCCGCCTGCGCGTGCGGCAAGCCGCCGCGGAGGACTTCCTGGCCGAGCCCGGGGAGGGCCCGTTCGACCTCGTCTTCGCGGTGCGGGTCGGCGCGCTCGACGGGCGGCACCCGGGCGCGGGCCACAAGGCGTTCGTCCGCATCGCCGCGGCGCTCGCGCCAGGCGGACGCCTCTTCGTCGACGGCCGCGAGGTCCCGCTGCCCTGACCCCGCGCCGCCGCCCGGCACGACGAGCCCGCCCCGGCGTCGCGGCTCGCACGAGCGTCGCGGCGGCGCCGCGGGAGCAGCAACAGCGCCCCGTACCGGGCGGCAGGCGCGGGCCGGGCAGCGACAGCGCGGGCCAGGCAGCGGCAGTGCGGGCCGGGCGCGGTCACGACGGTCAGGAGAGGAGCTCCGCCAGGGCGGACACGACGAGGTCGGGGGCGGAGTCGACCATGTCGTGGCCGTGGCCCGGCACCGCGGTGACCGCGGCGCCGGGCAGGGCCGCGGCGAGCAGGCGCGTCACCTCGCCCGCCCACGCCGGGCTCTGCTCGCCCAGGAGGAAGTGCACCGGGACGGTGACGTCGCGGGCCAACGCGGCCAGGTCGACGGTCTGCAGGAACTCGCCCTCGCGCCCGTACGTCGCGGTGAAGACGGCGAGCGACCCCGCCGCCCGCGGGGTGTCGCGCATCGCGGCGAGCATCGCCGGGTCCAACCCCATGACCTCGACCAGCAGCTCGACCAGCGCCCGACCAGCCTGCCCGTCGGCGATCCACCCCACCCGCCGGTCCAGCGCCGCCCGGCTCTGCGTGGGCGGCCCGGGCGGCTCGCAGAGCACCATCCGCCGGATCGGCGCGCCCCGACCCGCGGCGCCGAGCGCGAACACCGCGCCGATGCTGTGGGCGAAGACGTCGACCTCCCCGATGTGCCGGGCCACCGCGGCGACGTCGCCGTACTCCCGCTCGCCGTCGTACTCCGGCCCGTCGCCGCTCATGCCCCGGCCGCGGCGGTCCATGGCCGTGACCCGGTACCGCGCGGTGAGCAACGGCCAGAGCGGCGCCCAGTCCGCGGCCGTGCGCATCCCGCCGTGGACGAGCAGGAGCGATGGCCCGTCCCCTTCGGTGCGGATGCCGATCGCCACGCCGTCGCTGCTGACCACCGTGTCCCCCACGCGGTGGACCCTAGCGAGCGCAGGCAGGCCGTAAGGTCCGCTTCGTGCCCCGCGTCTTCCTGCTCCGCCACGGCGAAACGGAGTGGTCGCGCTCCGGGCAGCACACCGGCCGCAGCGACATCCCCCTCACCGACCGGGGGCGGCTGCTCGCCAAGGCCACCGGCGGCGTCGGTCGCTACCTCCTGGGCGACGCGCCGTTCCTGGTGTGGTGCAGCCCCCGCTCCCGGGCGCGCGACACGGCCGAGCTGGCGGGCCTCGCCGTCGACCGCGTCGACGACCGCCTCGTCGAGTGGGACTACGGCGACTACGAAGGCGTCACCACAGAGGAGATCCGCAAGACCGTGCCGGGCTGGACGGTCTGGACCCACCCCTGCCCGAACGGCGAGACCGCCGAAGAAGTGGCGGCCCGCGCCGACTCCGTGCTCGCCGACGCGCGCGCCGCGGACACGAACGTCGTGCTCGTCGGGCACGGGCACTTGAGCCGCGTGCTGGTGAGCCGCTGGCTCTCGCGCCCCGCAGGCGACGGCGTGCACTTCGCGATGGACGCCGCGGGCTGGGCCGTGCTCGGCGACGAGCGGGGCGTGCCGCGGATCGACGGCCTCAACTACCGTCCCCTGGCGTGATCCGTACCGCGACCGAGGACGACGTCCCCGCGATCGTCGCCATGGTGCACGAGCTCGCCGAGTATGAGCGGGCGCCCGGGGAGTGCCACCTCACCGAGGGCCAGCTCACGACGGCGCTCTTCGGCCCCGCGCCCGCGCTGTTCAGCCATGTGGCCTTCGTCGGCGACGAGCCCGCGGGCTGCGCGCTCTGGTTCCTGAACTTCTCGACGTGGCGCGGCGTGCACGGGATCTACCTGGAAGACCTGTTCGTGCGCCCGCGCTACCGGGGCCACGGCCTCGGCCGGGCACTGCTCGCCCGGCTCGCGGCCGAATGCGTCGAACGCGGCTACGGGCGGCTGGAGTGGTCGGTGCTCGACTGGAACGCCCCCGCCATCGGCTTCTACCGCACGCTCGGCGCCGTGCCGATGGACGAGTGGACGACCTTCCGCCTCGACGGGGCGGCGCTCACGGCTCTCGGGAGTACGGAGCCGACGCCCACTCCCGGGACCGCTCGCTGATGAGGAGCAGGAACGTCACCACAACGTAAATGCCCGCCGCGATGCCGAGGAGCAGTTGCTGCGACGGCCCGATGAGGGAGTAGACCACCGGCAGCAATAACAATTGGGTGACGATCGCGGGAGTGCGGGCGCCACGACGGCCGGTGGCGAGCGCCGAGCCGATGAACGCGAGCGCGATGCCGATGACCGCGAAGTAGCCCACCTCGCCGAGCACCGAACCGAGCGGCAGCGTGGACTCCCGGATCCCGACGAGGATCGCGAAGATCACCGCGGCCACGCCCTGCAGGCCGACCAACACGCCCGAGATGCGGATCTGGGGCGGTGGGGTGTCGCGGGTCACGCCCTCCACGATAGGCGCCCGGTCGGGGTCGGTAGGTTGCCGGCGTGCGCGCGCTGCTGGTGGCCAACCCCCACGCGACGACGACCACGGCCGCGGGCCGCGACGTCATCGCGCGCGCCATGGCGGGCGAGGTCAAGCTGGACGTGGTGGCGACCGAGCGCCGCGGGCACGCCGCCGAGGCCGCCGAACAGGCCGTGCGCGACGGGATCGAGCTCGTGGTGGCCCACGGCGGCGACGGCACCCTCAACGAGGTGGTCAACGGCGTGCTGGCGGCCACCGACGGCCGCGCGGGCGACCCGCTCGACGGCCCGGTGGTCGGCATCGTGCCGGGCGGCTCGGCCAACGTCTTCGCCCGCGCGCTCGGCGTGCCGGTGGAGCCGATGGCGGCGACGGCAAGGCTCTTGGAGCAGGTCAGCCGCCGTGCGAGCAGGGTGGTCGGCCTCGGCCACGCGCAGCCCGACGGGGGCGCGCCCGGCCGCTGGTTCACCTTCAACGCGGGCCTGGGCTGGGACGCCGAGGTCGTTGCGGCCGTCGAGCGGGCGCGGGCCGCGGGCCGGGAGGCCACCCCGCTGCGCTACGCGTCCACCGCCCTGCGCCAGTACCTGGGCCAACGGCGCAGGCCGCACTCGATGACCGTGGACATCGCCGGTGCGGCCGCCGTCGCCGACGTGCGGCTGGCCTTCGTGAGCACCACCGACACCTGGACCTACCTCGGCTCGCGGGCCGTGCGGACCAACCCGGGCGCGGTGATCGGGGCCGGTCTGGGCGTGTTCGGCCTGCGTGACCTGGGCGCGGGCACGATCGCGACGACCTTGCGCCACATCCTGCGCACGGGCGGCGACCCGCACGGCCGCAACGTGCTGCGCCAGGACGCCGTCGGCCACGTCCGGGTGGGTGCGGCCCAACCGGTTGCCCTGCAGGTGGACGGCGAGCACCTCGGCCACCACCGGGATGTTCGGTTTCGTGCGGTAACCGGTGCGCTACGGGTCGTCGTGTGAGACGAACGGTCGACGGCCCCCGAGCCCTGTGCCATCACACGCACGGGTGACACGTCCGGGCCATTCACCGCGCTAAGCGGACCGTCGAGCCGATAAGGGCTCGCACGTGGACAAACGGTGCCCCAAGGTAGGGCAGGCGAAACGGAACGACGGCGGGGAACAAATTCCCGCCTGGTCCGTTGGAGACGTGGGCGACCGGGTATCCGACGGGCGACCGAGGTCGATCCTCGCCGGGACGGGTAACTGAAGTCTAAGTCACTCGTTGTGGTGAGTAGAGGGGGGCGCGAGCTCCCAGCTACGTAGGTTGGGTCCCGGCCCTTGAAGATCGAGCGCGCTCGTGAAACCCTTCACAAGCGCGGAAACACCGTGACGGACGATCGGCGCGACCCCGATCGCGCAAGTACGAGGAGCAGAGCACCATGGACTGGCGTCACCGCGCTATCTGCCGCGACGAGGACCCCGAGCTGTTCTTCCCCGTGGGGACCAGCGGGCCCGCGCTGCTGCAGATCGCCGAGGCGAAGACCGTCTGCAGGCGCTGCCCCGTGGTCAGCGAGTGCCTCACGTGGGCACTCGAGAGCGGCCAGGACGCAGGCGTCTGGGGCGGCATGAGCGAGGACGAGCGGCGCGCACTGAAGCGCCGCAACGCGCGCACCCGCGCACGTACGGCATAAGATCAACCGACCTACGCGACTCCCCCACCGCGGGCCCGCACCCGGCGAGCACCCGGTTGCGGGCCCGCGGTAGTTCCACCGGGCGAGCAGCTCCGGCGGGGACCTGCGGCCCACACATCGGCGACCGGACCGCGGTCACGCTGCTGAGGTTAACGCCCCCGCAATGAGAGCGTGATGACGGCCTCCGTTCCCCCGCCCGGCCGAGGCCGCACACACAGCGTGGAGTCCAGCTCCGACTCCAGCAGGGTTCGTACGATCGAAAGGCCCAAGCCCGCCGACGCGTCGATGTCGAAGCCGGGGGGCAGCCCCTTGCCGTCGTCGGACACCTTGACGTCCAGCATGCCGCCGGAGCGCCGGGCGGTGACCACGACCTCGCCCGTGGTGCCCGGGTCGAACGCGTGCGCGAGCGCGTTGTGCACCAGCTCGGTGAGCACCAGCACGAGCGGCGTGGCCAGTGCGGCGGAGAGGGTGCCGAAGCTGCCGTCGCGGCGCACCTTGGCGCGCACGTCGGCCGTGGCACCGTCGCCGATCGCGGGGAGCACCTTGTCCACCAGCTCGTCGAGGTCGACGCGCTCGGCGACCGACGCCGAGAGCGACTCGTGCACGAGCGCGATCGAGTTGACCCGCCGGACGCTCTCCTGCAGCGCCCGCCGGGCCTCCGGGATCGCCGTGCGCCGGGCCTGGAGGCGCAGCAGGGCGGCCACCGTCTGGAGGTTGTTCTTCACGCGGTGGTGGATCTCGCGGATCGTGGCGTCCTTGGACAGCAGGGCCTGGTCGCGGCGGCGCAGGTCGGTGACGTCGCGCACGAGCACCAACGCGCCCGCCGCGTCGCCCCTCGGCCGCAGCGGGAGGGCCCGCACGAGCATGGAAGCGCCCTGGGCCGCGAGCTCCATCCGCAACGAGTGCCTGCCCGCGAGCGCGCCCTCGATGCGTGCGGTGATCTCGGCGGCGTCGAACGGGTCGGCCACCAACCCACGGGTCTCGGCGGCCAGCGACAGGCCGACGAGATCCGACGCGTGGCCCATCCGGTGGTACGCCGAGAGCGCGTTGGGGCTGGCGTAGGCGACGAGGCCGAGCGCGTCGAGCCGGATCACGCCGTCGCCCGCGCGCGGGCTCGTGTCGGCCCCGACGACGGCCGCGCGGGGCGGGAACGTGCCGTCGGCCACCATCTGGCAGAGGTCCGAGGCGCTGCCGAGGTAGGCGATCTCCAGCGGGCTGGGGACGCGCGGCATGGCGAGGTTGGCGTCGCGGGAGAGCACGGCGACCACGCGGCCGTTGTGGCGCACGGGGATCGACTCCGTGCGCACCGGCACCTCGAGGTGCCAGTGCGGCTCCTCGTCGCGGCAGATCCGGCCCTCGACGACGGCCCGCCGCAGCTGCGGCCGCGAGCGGGCGGCGACGCGCAGGCCGACCGCGTCCTCGGGGTGCGCGGTGGGCCCGGTGGTGGGGCGGGCCTGCGCCACGCAGAGGAAGGCGTCGTCCACGGGGATCCAGAGCAGGAAGTCGGCGAACGACATGTCGGCCAGCAGCTGCCACTCGGCGACCACCCGCTGCAGGTGCTCGACGGTGCCCGCGGGCAGCTCCGTGTGCTCGGCGAGCAGATCGCTCAGCGTGGACACTTCACGGCCTCCCCCGCGCGCGTAGCCGCCATCCAACCACGTGGGACCATGGCCCCAGTCGGAATCGATCCCGGTGCGGAAGGAGGATCACTATGTCGAAGCGGGCCCGCAAGCGGCGCGACCGGAACAAGAAGAGCGCCAACCACGGCAAGAAGCCCAACACCTGAGCCACCCCGCCGAGCGGCGTGGCCTAGCCCCGCCGCTCGACCCGGGTGGTGCGCACCTCGACCGTGGTGTGCGTGCTGCCGTCGGCGCCCTCGGCCACGGTGACCTGCGCCTGCTTCAGCACGGCCGCCCGGATCTGCTCGCGCAGCGTGGCGGGCGCCTGCTCGCCGCCGCACTTCGCGGCCAACAGCCGCTTCAGCTTCTCCTCGAGGCCGTACTCGGCCAGGCACGGCGCGCACTCGTCGAGGTGGCGCGCCAGGAGCGCCCGCCGTTCGCGATCGCACTCGTTGTCGAGGAACAGCCACACCTCGGCGAGCACCTCGGTGCAGTCGGTCTCGTGGGGTTCGCCGCAGCTCATGACGCGGCCTCCGACTGCTTGCCGCGGACGTCCCCGTTGGCCTCGCCGTTGCGGATGAAGCCGCGCTCGCGGGCCGTGTCGGTGAGCAGGTCGCGCAGCTGACGGCGACCGCGGTGCAGCCGCGACATCACCGTGCCGATGGGCGTGCCCATGATGTCGGCGATCTCCTTGTACGCGAAGCCCTCGACATCGGCGAGGTAGACCGCCATCCGGAAGTCGTCGGGCAGCTGCTGCAAGGCGGCCTTGACGTCGTCGTCGGGGAGCCGGTCGAGCGCCTCGACCTCGGCGGAGGGCAGGCCCTGCGAGGTGTGCTCGCTCGCCTGGGCGATCTGCCAGTCGGAGATCTCGTCGGTGGGCGACTGCTGGGGCTGCCGCTGCCTGCGGCGGTAGCCGTTGATGTAGGTGTTGGTGAGGATCCGGTAGAGCCAGGCCTTCAGGTTGGTGCCCGCCCGGAACGTGCCGAACGCGGCGAACGCCTTGAGGAACGTCTCCTGCACGAGGTCCTCGGCATCGGCCGGGTTGCGCGTCATGCGGAGAGCGGCGCCGTAGAGCTGGTCGAGCAGCGGCATCGCGTCGCGCTCGAAGCGGGCGGCCCGCTCCTCGGGGGTCTCCTGCTCCTGATCGACGGACTCGACGGTGTCGTCCCGGGGCTCGCTCTGCAAGCTCTGTTCGGGCACCGCGCTCCTCTCGAGCCGGATCGCGGGGTACGCGACCGGGACGTCCTGCCGACGGGACGAGAGTACGCGCCCCGCATCACCAGGGCGCGCCGAAGCCTGCGGAACTGCCGGGGAAGGGGACCACGGGGACATCCGGCCGACGCTCGGCCCGGTGTCGCGGTCGGGTAGGGACACTGCCATCACGGCCGACTCAACGCCGTCGCGAGCGTTCGGATTCCCTATCCTCGCGGCCGTGGCAGGCACCGCGACCCCGGCGACGACCCGGCTCGACAAAGCGGGCGTGGCGTACCGCGTCCACGCCTACACCCACGACGCGGGCGCGGCGTACGGGCCGGAAGCGGCGGCCGCCATCGGGATCGAGCCCGCACGGGTGTTCAAGACGCTCGTCGCCGAGGTGGACGGCGCGCTCACGGTGGCGATCGTCCCGGTGGCGGCGAAGCTCGACCTCAAGGCGCTGGCCGCAGCGGTCGGCGGGAAGCGGGCGAAGATGGCCGAGGTGACCGCGGCCGAGCGGGCCACCGGTTATGTCGCGGGCGGCATCTCGCCGCTCGGCCAGCGCAAGCGGCTGCCGACCGTGCTCGACACGAGCGCCGAGGGCTTCGACACCGTGTTCTGCAGCGCGGGCCGTCGCGGCCTCGAGATCGAGCTGGCGCCCGCGGACCTCGTGCGCCTCACGGGGGCGAAGGTGGCGCCGGTCAGCGGGTGACCATCCCGAGCCAGGCCGTCACGGCGGCGCGCAGGCCGGGCGCGTCGGACTTGAGGCTGTGGTCGCCGCGCAGCAGCACCACCGCCCGGCCCGGCGCGGGCTCGGGGCGGCCGAACGGATCGCGCTCGCCCTGCACCACCAGCACGGGCACGGTCGGCGCCGCGAGCTCGGCCAGGCGGTCCTTCTCCGGCCTGCCCGGCGGGTGCACGGGGAACGCGAGGCAGAGCACGCCCGCCGCGCCGCCCGCCGTGGCCGTGCGGCAGGCCACGCGCGCGCCCGAACTGCGGCCGCCGAACAGCAGGGGGAGCTCGCTGCGCAGGTGGTCGACGACCGCCAGCCAGGCCGCGTCGAGCTGCGCGGCGGGTGCCGGGGCGCGGCGGCCCGCCACCCGGTAGGGCTGCTCCACGAGCGCCACGGACACGTCCGCGTCGAGGGCCGCCCGGGTGGCGCCGAGCAGGTCGGGAGCGCCGACGCCGCCGCCCGCGCCGTGCCCGAGCAGCAGCACGGCCCGGGGTGTGGCGGCGTGGTGCACGGTGATCCGCGCTGGCCCGTGCGGGGTGGGCACCAGCTCGGGCCCGGGGACGCCTTCCGCGGATCGAGTCGCCACGGTTGGCCCCTGCTGCGACGCCCGGGCGGCCCTCACGTCAGCAGGTCCAGCTGCAGGGGTGCGGCGTCGTCGTCGCGGCGGAGCAGCTCGGGGCCGTTGTTGCGCACGCTGTTGACCAGCGGCGACACCGGCCGCAGGTCCAGACTCGCCACCAGCTCCTCCGACGGCGGGGTGAGCAGCGCGGCCACCGCGTCGTCCTTCGCGTCGAGGTCCGGGTTGAGCCAGGCGTCCCAGGCGTCGGGGGGCAGCACCAGCGGCATGCGGTCGTGGACCTGCCGTAGGGGGCCCACCGCCGCGGCGGTGAGCACCGCCGCTGTGACCAGGCCGTCCGGGTACTGGCCCTCCGGATCGGCGGCCTCGTCCTTCGGCTTCCAGAACTCCCAGAGCCCGGCCAGCGCCAGCGAGCGACCGTCGGCGTAGTGCGTGTAGTAGGGCTGCTTGTGGTCTTCGCCGCGCTGCCACTCGTACCAGCCGTCGGCCGGGATGAGGCACCGGCGCGACGCGAGCGCCCGGCGGAACGCGGGTTTCTCCGCGGCCGACTCGGACCGGGCGTTGATCATCCGGGCGCCGCCCTTCGGGTCCTTCGCCCAGTACGGCACGAGGCCCCACTTCACCACGCGCAGGCTGCGCTCCACGGTGTCCGGGTCGGGGGTGCCCTCGGCGTCGCGGGGGTGCCGTTCGACGACGGCCACGATGTTCTTCGTCGGGGCGACGTTGTAGTCCGGCTCGACCCCCTCGGTGGCGTCGACGGCGTGGAACTCGTCGGCGAGGTCGGCGGGGGCCTTGATCGAGGCGTAGCGACCGCACATGCGTTCCAGGGTGCCAGTTCGGCGAAACGTCCACCCGGTCGCGGGCGGTCGTCGTAACCTCCGGGCATGACCGATCCCGGCGACGTCGAGCGGCGGATCAGCGCGCTGGAGGCGGAGGTCAGCCGCATCCAGGACGAGCTCGACCGCGCCCGGCAGGACGCCGCGGCCGCCCGGGTGCTGGCCACCGGCGCCGATCGCGACGTCAGCGACGTGCGCAGCCAACTACGCGCCCAGCGCGGCCTCCTGCAGGCCATGCGCGACACCCAGGTCGAGCACGGCGACCGGTTGGATCGGCTGGAGCGCCGGATGACGGCCGTCGAGCTCCGACTCGGCGCCCTCGAAGACCGCGTCGCCGCGATGGACGGGCGGCTCACCGGCCGCCTTGACGAGCTCGACGACCGGCTCACCGGCCGGATCGACTCCCTGGAGACCGAGATGCGGGCGGGGTTCGCCAAGATGAGCGCCGGGATGGCGCACATCGTCACGCTGCTGGAGCGCGACTCCGACGACTGAGCCGACCGGCGAGGCGCGCCCCTCAGTCCGCGGGTGGCGGCGAGGCGCGCTGGTCCGCGGGTCGCGGCGAGGCGCGCTGGTCCGCGGGTCGCGGCGAGGCGCGCCGGTCCGCAGGTGGCGGCGAGGCGCGCTGGTCTGCGGACCGCCGCCCGCGGCCATGCGGGATCATGGCCGGGTGACCTGGTC
>DATAOO010000232.1:0-28029 GCA_036265695.1 Pseudonocardia sp.
AGCAGCAGCGCGAGCATGATCGCGGCAGGCACGGCGGCGATCCCGATCGACCACCGCCACACGATCGACTCCGAGGCGCCGACCACCGTCGCGATGACGATGCCGACGCCGATGGCGATCTGGAAGGCCAGCACGAGCCTGCCCCGGTACTTGGGCGGCGCGAGCTCGGCGACGTACATCGGCGCCGTCTGGGTCGCGCCGCCGACCGCGAAGCCCAGCACGACCCGCCCGAGCGAAAGCAGCACCGGGTTGGGAGCCAGCGCGCACCACAGCAGGGCGCCGGAGATGATGCCGGTGTCGTAGCCGTAGAGCATGCCCGAGACGGCCGATACCAGTGCGACGACGACGACCAGCCCGGTGAGCTGTCCCGGTGCGGTCGCGCGGCTTTCCTGATCACTCACGACAGGAACCCGATCTACCAACGGTGCATGATAAACGCCCGTTCCGGGCACCCGAAGGCGTGACGCAGGCACTCGCACTCGTGCTGGCAAGCGGCCACGGCTCGTCAGGCGGCGGCGGGATCGGCGCGCTGCTGCTGCTCCTGCTGATCCTTTGGGTGCTGGCCCGCTGACGGTCGTCAGGCGTCCCACGACCGGTCGCGGGTCTCCGGGAGCGCCAGTGCGCAGCAGGTGCCGAGCAGCCCGAGCCCGGCCAGGAGCAGCCCGACGGCGAGGCTGCCGAAGCGCGCCTGCAGCGACGCGGCGAGGACGGCCGGTACGACGCCGCCGAGGATGGCGGCGAGGTTGAAGGCCACGCCCGCGCCCGTGTACCGGTAGCGGGTCGCGAACAGCTCCGGCAGGAACGCCGCGGCAGGCCCGAGCCCGAGGCCGCCCACCGCGAGGACCAGGCACAGCCCGAGCGCGAACGTCCCGACGCTGCCGGTGTCGATGATCGGGAAAACGGCGAGCCCGACGGCGACCGCGGCGACGCCCCCGCCGAGGACGACGCGGCGACGGCCGGTGCGGTCGGAGAGCCGCGCGCCCAGTGCGGTGAACGCCGCGAGCACACCGCCGCCGAGGATCCCGAGCAGGAGCACCGCGGGCAGCGGGTGCCCGAGCACCGCGGTGCCGTAGCTGGTGAGGTAGACGGTGCCGAGGTAGCCGAAGGCGAACGCCGGGCTCAGCGCGCCGCCCGCGAGCAGGATCTGCCCGGCGTGGTGGCGCAACGCCTCGCCGAGCGGCACGCGGCTGCGGCCGTGTCGGGCGAGCGCGGTGCGGAACACCGGTGTCTCCTCGATCCGCAGCCGGACGTAGAGCCCGATGCCCACCAGCACCACGCTGAGCAGGAACGGGATCCGCCACCCCCACGCCAGGAACGCCTCCCGACCCATGGTCAGCCCGGTGCCGAGGAACGTGGCGCTGGTCAGCGCGAACGCGATGCCGTGGCCGAGCTGCGGGTACATCCCGGAGCGGCCGCGCCTGCCGGGCCGGGCGTTTTCGACGGCGAGCAGCGCCGCGCCACCCCATTCGCCGCCGACCGCGATCCCTTGCAGGACCCGCAGCGCGAGCAGGACGACGGGCGCCGCAGCGCCGATCGCGGCCGTGCCCGGCAGCAGGCCGACCGCGACGCTGGCCAGCCCCATCACGAGCAGCGTGTAGATCAGGGTGCGCTTGCGGCCGAGCCGGTCGCCGAGGTGCCCGAAGATGATCGCCCCCACCGGCCGCACCAGCGGCGCCACGCCGACGGTGGCCAGCGCGGCCGCGGTGCCCGCCACGGTGCCGAGGCTCGGGAAGAAGACCGTGCCGAACACCAGCGCGGCGGCGGTGCCGTACACGAGGAAGTCGTAGAACTCGATCGTCGTCCCGGCGAGGGCGGCGACGGCGATCCGGCGCGATGCGCGCGGTCCGATGTCGACCGGCCTGCTCGGGAGGGGTGTCGTTGTCATGCGGCGATCGTCGAGCGGCCGCCGTTCCGCGATCGTTCCGCGAGGAAACGACGCCGCGGCCGCGCGGAACGCCCCGGAAAGCACGCAACCGCCGCCCGGTGCCCGGGCGACGGTCGGTCGGTTCGGGTGGCGCTCAGGCGAAGCTGCCCGCGTGGTCGTGCAGGTACCGGCGCACCGAGCCGGGCTCGCGCCCGCAGAGCACCTCCACGGTGTCGCGGACCTCCGCCTGCGCGCCCCGGCGCAGGACGTCGAAGAGCCGGACCACGTTGCCCACGTACCACGGCGGGGCGCCCGCGGCGGTGAACCGCGTCGTGGCCTCGTCGTCGGACAGGTCGACGTAGGCGATCGGCCTGCCGAGCAGGTCCGACAGGTGCTCGGCCACGTCGTCGAAGGTCACCGCTTCGGGCCCGGTGACGTCGTAGTGGCGTCGCTCGTGGCCCGCGCCGGTGAGCACGAGGGCGGCGACCTCCGCGACGTCCCGGGGGTCGACGAGCGCGATCTTGGCGCCCGCGCCGGGGACGAGGAAGGCGTCCTCGGTGCGCACCCCGCCCGCCCCGCGCAGGAGGTTCGACATCAGGAACGTCGGCCGCAGGAGCGTCCACGGCACGCCGCTCTGCCGCAGGTGGTGCTCGACGCGGCCGTTGGCGTCGAGGAACGCGACCGGCGAGCCGATGTACGCACCGAAGGCCGACAGCTTCACGACGTGCCGCACACCGGCCGCGGCCGCGGCGTCGACCACCGCGGTCTCCCAGGGCCCCTGCTGCGGGTGGTTGGCGCAGGCCAGGAACACCCGCTCGACGCCGTCGACGGCCGCGCGCACCGCGGCGTGGTCGCCGAACGCGCCGACCGCTGTCTCGACCTCGGGGCCCAGCAGCCGGGCCGCCTTCTCCGTGTCGCGCACGAACGCCCGCACCGGCGTGGCCCGCCGCTGCAGCGCGTGTACGACGTGGGCGCCGACCGTTCCGGTCGCGCCGGTGACGAGGACGGGGTTCATCGGACACCTGCCTGTGTGAGGCCCGCGGGCGGGATGTTGCGGTTGAAGCGGAAGAGGTTGTGCGGGTCGTAGCGGTACTTCAGGTCGACCAGGCGCGCCCAGTCCGCGGGCGAGTAGGCGGCCCGGACGCGCTCGGGCGTCGCCTCGTCGAGCTCGAGGAAGTTGAGGTAGGTCGTCCCGGTCACGTGCGGCCGGACGGCCTCGGTGAGGTAGTTCAGGAACGACCGGACCAGGCGGCCCGACTCCGGGGTGGGCGTCGGGCCCACCGCGTTGAGGCTGAACCGGGCGTTGCTGTGCCCGATGGGGCTCAGCTCGGCGGCCGAGCCGGAGAGGGCGCCGCCGAGCTGGCGCGCCTCCAACATGATCAGCGGCGAGGCGGTGCCGAGCCCGACGAGCGTCTCGATCGCCGCGGGTGTCAGGTCGCGCAGCATCTCCATGTGCTGGAAGGCACCGATCGGCTGGACCGGGTCCATGCTGATCGTGTCCATGTCGGTGACGGGCATGATCGCGAACGTGTCGGTCGCGGGCTCGCCGAGCGCCTCGCGCAGCGGCTTCACCAGCCGTTCGCCCTCGGCGAGGTCCTCGCCGCAGTAGCAGGCGCGCACGGCGGCGAAGGTCCTGCCGCGCAGGGGCTCGGGCACGGTCGGCAGCGGTGGGAAGCGGCGGAACGCCACCGCCGTCATCATCTCGTCGGGCAGCGACCGGCTCCAGGCCCCGTAGCGGGTGAGCACGTCGCGCGCCCGCTCGACCGGGTAGAACAGGTTGCCCGCGTAGACGTTCTCGACGGGGTGCAGCGCGAACTCCGCGGACGTGACGATCCCGAAGTTGCCGCTGCCGCCTTTCAGACCCCAGAACAGGTCGGCGTGGTTGTGCGCGCTGGCCTGCACGACCTCGCCGTCGGCCGTCACCACCTCGGCCTGGACCAGGGAGCTCGCGGCGAAGCCGTACTTGCGGCCCAGCCAGCCGAAGCCGCCGCCCATGAGGTAGCCGACGACGCCGACCTGCGAGCTGGAGCCGGGCAGCCCCGCGAGGCGGTGGGGCGCCGCGGCGCGCACGACGTCGCCCCACCGGGCGCCCGCGCCGACCCGCGCGGTGCGCAGCACGGGGTCGACGTGCACGTCGGTCATGCGCGAGGTGTTGACGAGCACCCCGCCGTGGCAGGGCGCCGTCGTGCCGTGGCCGGTCGCCATGACGCCCACGCCGAGCCGTTCGGCGCGGGCGAACCGCACGGCGGCGACGACGTCGGTCGCGTCCTCGGCCACGACCACCGCGGCGGGCCATTGCTGTGCGTTGAGGTTCCAGGCCGCCCGCGCCTCCCGGTACCCCTCGTCGCCCATGCGGAGGAGCGGCCCGCGGAAGCGGGAGCGCAGATCGCCTTTCGGCGTGTCGTTGGTTTCCCTGTCGATGCTCATGACCGGCACGATGCGCAACCCGGCGTTCCCGGGGCGTTCCCACCGTGGTTGGCGACCGGCGCACCGGGGTAGCCGCCGGTATGGCGCCCGAGATTCCCGAAGATCATGTAGCCGGCCGGGCCGTGCCGCTGCCCGAGGAACAGGCGGGGCAGCCGGTCGGGGACGCCGACCGGCGCGCCGCCGCCGAGGAGATCCTGCGCGACTCCGAAGGGCGGGTGGCGTCGGCCGCGGAGGCGCAGGCCCCCGGCGACGCCGCCGACGAGCACCGCCGCAGCGAGGAGACGGCAGCCACCGACTGATGCCTGACTGAGGGCTGACTGATGTCAGCGTGGATCTGCGTCCGGTGCGCGATGCAGTACCCGGACACGGAACGGCCGCCCGCGGCCTGCCCGATCTGCCAGGACGAGCGGGAGGCGGTCGCCGAAGGCGGCCAGCGGTGGACGACGACGGCCGCGTTGGCCGTCGACCACGGCACGGAGCTACGGGAGGAGGAGCCCGGGCTGCTCGGCGTGGGCGTCGTGCCGTCGTTCGCGATCGGCCAGCGCGCGTTGCTCGTGCGCACGCCGCACGGCAACGTGCTGTGGGACTGCGTCCCGCTCGTCGACGGGCCCGCGCGGCGGGCGATCGACGAGCTCGGCGGGATCAGCGCCATCTGCCCGTCGCACCCGCACTTCTACGCGGCGTTCGTGGACGTCGCCGACGCGTTCGACGCCCGGGTGTTCGTGCCCCGGGTCGACGCGCGGTGGATCCAGCGGCGCTCGCCCCGGATCACGCTGTACGACGACGAGGTGGCGCCGGGGCCCGGCGTCACCGTCGCGCGCGTCGGCGGCCACTTCGACGGCGCCGCGGTGCTGCACTGGGCCGCCGGGTCGGGTGGGGCGGGCGCGCTGCTGACGGGTGACACGATCATGGTGGCGGAGGACCGGGGCTGGGTCAGCTTCCTGTGGAGCTACCCCAACCTCGTCCCGCTCGACGCCGACACGGTCGAGGACATCGCGCGCCGGGTGGCGCGCTTCCGGTTCGGCACGCTGTACGGCGGCTGGTGGGGCCACGTCGTGGGCGACGGGGAGGTCGACGCGGCCGAGGCCGTGCAGCGCTCGGCGCGCCGCTACGTCGAACGGCTGCGGGGCCCGGTGCCCTGACCCGGGCCGTCGGCGGCGAGGGCCGGGATCGCGGGGTGGTCGAGCAGGGCTTCGACGACCGCGTCCACCGCGGCGCGCGGGGCCGAACCGCGCCGCACGACGACGGCGACGTTGCGGTGCACGGGGGTGGTGAGCTCGCGGGTGACCACCGCGTGGCTGGGGGCGACGGCCAGCGCGGGCAGCAGCGCGACCGAACGGCCGGACTCGACGTGCTGGAGCAGCAGGAGGTAGTTGGCGAAGCGGCAGGCCACCCGGGGCTCGAAGCCCGACTCGTGGCACAGCCGCCTGGTCAGCTCGGCCATGTAGGAGCCGGGCCGGTCGCACGCCCATGTCTCCTCGGCGCACGCCGCGAGGTCCACCACCCGCCGCCGCGCGAGCGGGTGGTCCGGGGGCAGGACGAGCACCACCGGGTCGGCGCCGAGCGGGATGATCTCGAGGTCGCGGTCCCAGGGGAACTCCACGTAGTCGGTGGTCGTGACGATCACGTCCACCGCGCCGGTGCGGAGCGCGGGCCCGCTCTCGTGCGGCTCGGACTCGATCAGCTCCACGTGCAGGTGCGGGTGGGACGTGGCGAGCCGGGAGACGGCGGGCACCGCGAGGGTGTAGATCGCGCTCTGGAACGAGCCGAGCCGCACGGTGCCGATCGGCTCGTCGTTCAGCGCGCGCAGCTCGGCCTCCGCCTCGGCCATCCGGTCCAGGATCTCCCGGCCGCGGCGGGCCAGTGCGACCCCTGAGCGGGTGAGGCGCACCCGGCGCCCGGAGCGTTCGATGAGCTTGCTGCGGGTCTCGGTCTCGAGCACGGCGAGCTGCTGGGACACGGTCGACGGGCTCATGTGCAGCGTCTCGGCCACCGCGCGCACGGTGCCGAGGCTGTCGAGGAGCCCGAGCAGGCGCAGCCGCCACGGATTCAGCACACGAGCATCCTTGTACGAGGTCATCGCACAGGCAGGTGGAAATTGTGTGCTGGACACGCACTAGCGGTGGTTCGTAGCGTCGGTGCCATGGCGGACGAGCACCTGATCCACTACTCCGGGCGCGCGCCGTTCAGCCCCGGGATCGCCCAACGCGCCCAGGGCAGTTGGGTGTTCACCGAGGACGGGCGCGAGCTGCTCGACTTCACCTCCGGGCAGATGAGCGCGATCCTCGGCCATTCGCACCCGGACATCGTCGCCACCGTCCGCGCGCAGATCGGGCACCTCGACCACCTCTACAGCGGCATGCTGAGCCGCCCGGTGCTCGACCTCGCCCGGCGGCTCGCCGACTCGCTGCCCGCGCCGCTCGAGAAGGCCATGTTCCTGTCGACGGGAGCCGAGGCGAACGAGGCCGCCCTGCGGATGGCCAAGCTGGTGACCGGGAAGCACGAGGTCGTCTCGTTCGCCCGGTCCTGGCACGGGATGACCCAGGCCGCCGCGAACGCCACCTACAGCACCGGCCGGGTGGGCTACGGGCCCGCCGCTCCCGGCAACTTCGCGCTGCCCGTTCCGGACCGGTTCCGGCCCGCCATCGTGGACGCCGAGGGCAACCTCGACTGGCGCCACCAGCTCGACCTCGGCTTCGACCTGATCGACGCCCAGTCGGTCGGCAGCCTCGCCGCCTGCCTGGTGGAGCCGATCCTCAGCTCCGGCGGCGTCGTCGACCTCCCGCCGGGGTACCTGGCGGCGCTTCGGGACAAGTGCGTCGAGCGCGGCATGCTGCTGATCGTCGACGAGGCGCAGACCGGGCTGTGCCGCACCGGCGACTGGTACGCGTTCGAGCGCGACGGCGTCGTGCCCGACATCCTCACCCTCTCCAAGACCCTCGGAGCGGGCCTCCCGCTCTCCGCGGTGCTGACCAGCGCCGAGATCGAGGCGCGCGCCCACGAGCGCGGGTTCCTGTTCTTCACCACGCACGGCAACGACCCGCTGCCCGCCGCCGTCGGCAACACCGTGCTCGACGTGCTGGAGCGCGACCGGCTCGACCTGCGGGCGCGCGAGCTGGGCGACCGGCTGCGCTCCGGCCTCGACGAGCTCGCCCTGCGGCACAAGGTGATCGGCGACGTCCGCGGGCGGGGGCTGCTGATCGGCGTGGAGCTGGTGTCGCTCGACCCGGTCGAGCCCGGCGCCGCGGACCGGCTCGGCGCCGCCGTCACCCGGCGCTGCGGCGAGCTCGGCCTGCACATGAACATCGTGCAGCTACCCGGGATGGGCGGGACCTTCCGCATCGCCCCACCGCTGACCGCTTCCGACGCCGAGATCGACCACGGGCTGGCCGTCCTCGACACCGCCCTGGCCGACGTCACGGCCTGACGTCCGGAGGAACCGCGGCACATCGGCCGCGGGCAGCGGCGGGGAGAAGTGGTAGCCCTGCGCCGCGTCGCAGGACGCCTGCCGCGCCCAGGCGAGGTGTTCGGGGGTCTCCACGCCCTCCACGATCACGGTCAGGCCGAGCGTACGGCCGAGCTCGGCGATCGCGGCCACGAGCGAGCCCCTGCGCGTGGCGTCGAACTCCAGGATCGTGCGGTCGATCTTGAGCGTGTCGACGTCGAGCCCGATGAGGAAGCCGAGCGAGGAGTAGCCCGCGCCGAAGTCGTCGACCGCGATCCGCACGCCGACGGCCTGCAGCCGCGCGAACTCCGCCGCGACGCGCTCCGAGTCCTCGATCGTCGTGCTCTCGATGATCTCCAGCGTGAGCGTCGAGGGTGCCAACCCGCTGTCGCGCAGCGCCTCGACGACGTCGTCGTACAGCAGGCCGGACAGCACCTGGTGCACAGAGACGTTCACGGCGACGCCGAGGTGGCGTTGGCAGGGAACGGTGGCGCGCCAGTGCTGCACGGCGCGGCAGGCCTGCCGCAGGACGACGCGGCCGATCTCCATGATCGCGCCGGTCTCCTCGGCGATCGGCACGAACACGTCGGCGGGCACGAGCGCACCGTCGGGGCCGCGCCACCGCGCGAGCGCCTCCAGGCTCACGGTGCGGGAGGTGCGCAGGTCGACGATCGGCTGGAAGTGCACCTCGATGCCGCCCGACTCGACGGCGCGGGCCAGCTCCTGCTGCATGCCCGTGCGCTCGGCCGCCCGCACGCGCATCGCGGGCTCGAACACCTCCACCCGGTTCTTGCCCGCGTTCTTCGCCACGTACATGGCGATGTCGGCGTCGCGCAGCAGGTCTTCGGCGGCCTCCCGGCCGTCCCCGTGCGCGACGCCGACGCTCGCGCCGATCCGCACCTCGTGCCCCGCCACGCCGAACGGGCGGCGCAGGGCCTCGACGATCCGCCGCCCGACGGTCTGCGCGACCTCCGGGCCGCCGTCGGTGAGGACCGCGAACTCGTCGCCGCCCAGCCGGGCCGTCGTGTCCTCGGGCCGTACGCAGCCGAGCAGGCGTTGCGCGGCCGAGCGCAGCAGCTCGTCGCCCGCCGGGTGGCCGAGCGTGTCGTTGACGTTCTTGAACCCGTCGAGGTCGATCAGGATCACCGCGACGGTCGTGCCCGCGGCCGGCGCGCCGCGCAGCCGGTCGAGCAGCAGTACGCGGTTGGCCAGGCCGGTCAGCGGGTCGTGGCGGGCCTGGTGGGTGAGCTCGACCTCCAGCGCCCTGCGGTCGGTGACGTCGCGCCCGTTCCAGACCAGCCCGGCCACGTCGGTGTCGGCCAACAGGTTCTGGCAGACCGCTTCCACGGTGCGGACGCGACCGTCGCGGGTGCACAGCCGCAGCTCGATCGTGTGCACGAGGCCGGGCTGCTCGGCGAGGAACGCGATGGCCTGCCCGACGCCCGCGCGCTGGTCCGGCTCGACGTGCACGAGCAGGGGCAGGTCCAGCAGGTCCTCCGGGCGGTGGCCCAGCAGGGTCTCGGCAGCGGGGCTGACGTAGTGGACGATCCCCGTCGCGTCGGTCACCACGGTGAGGTCCGACGCGCGCTGGACGAGCGAGCGGAACCGGCCTTCGCTGGCGCGCAGGGCGTCCTCGGCGGCGCGCCGTTCGCCGACCTCGCCCTTGAGCGCGTCGTAGGCCCTCGCGATGCGGCTGCGGCTGCGGCTGGTCACCAGCGTGACCCCGGCCACGCCGAGCGCCAGCACCAGCCCGACCAGGGCCGAGAGCCCGAGCTGGCTGCGCCTGCTGCCCTCCAGCGCGGCGGTGGTGGCGAGGTAGAACTGCTTCTCCTGCTCCACCCGCACGGCGTTGATGCGCCGTTCCGCACCCATCACCAGGGCGAGTGCGGGCAGCCGCCGGGGGTCGTCGTGACCGCCCGTGGCGGGCAGCTCGTCCCACGGGAAGGCGGCCAGCACCCGTTGGACGTCGCGCAGCTCACGGGCCGGGGCGGCGTCGGGCGCGAACGCGGCGGCCGAGACGATCAGCTGGCGCTGCAGCAGGCCCGCCTGCACGGCGACGGCCCGCCCGTCGGTCGTCTCGCCCAGCGCGGTGACCATCTGCTCGAGGAGGAGCGCCTCGCGGTTGGAGCTCGCGACCGTGTCGGAGCTCGTGCGGATGGACGTGAGGTCGGTCGTGATGCCGCCGAGGCGCAGCGCGGAGAGCCCGACCGCGACCAGCACGCCGACCGTGGCCACGATGATCATCGCGCCGACCAGGGCGCGCTGCCTGCCGCGGCGGTCGTCGGGCGGGGTCATCTCACGTCCATGGTCGTGAGGCTCCAGATCCACTGGTTCGCGTTGGCCCCGGCCTCGACGCCGTCGGCGAACACGATGCGGATCGGGCCGCCCTCGGCGATCGGGATGGCGCCGCCGTCGCCGTTCCGGGTGGCGAGCAGCACCCCGCCCGCGCGGACGTCGGCGATCGGGAGGTCGACCTGGTAGTTGTCCAGCGCGGTGAGGTGCAGGCCGGTGGCCCCGCCGTCGACGCCCGCGGCGGCGAGGACGTCGGCGAGCCACACGCCCTGGAAGCTCATGCGCTGCTTGACCCACGGCTCGTACAGCTCGATCCGGATGCGCCCGAGCGCGTCCAGGCCGTCCGCGTCCAGCCGGAGCGCCTGTCCGACGTTGGTCCGCTCGACCCGCCCCGTGATCGTCAGCACCGGGTCGCCTGCGGGAACGGGCAGGCGCTCGTCGGGGGCGCGCGGCGCGGGCGTGGTGACGACGACCGCCGCCGCGGCGACGGGGCCCGGGTCGGCGCACCCGCCTGCCGCGAGGCCGATCGCGGTCGCCACGACCACGGCCCGTGTCGTCAGCCTCACCTGCACCTTCCCTGCGATCGGTGGCGCGAGCGGGCCCATCATCGGGCCAGGTCCGCGCGGAGATCGAGTCACCCGATCGACAACGGTCGCTCCGGGCCAGGTGGCGCGGGGGGCGCGGGCGGCATTCGCTCGATCGAGGGACGTCGAGGGGCCGCGGCTCAGGCGACGGCGCTGTCGCTCCCGGCCCGCGGGGTGCGCACGGCCCCGAACGTCAGCGTCCGCCGCAGCCGGAACCCGAGCGCCGCATAAAGGCGGATCGCGTCGACGTTGGTCGCGGCGGCGTGCAGGAACGGGGTGTCGCCGCGCTCGCGGATGCCCGCCGCGACCGCCAGCACGAGCCGCGTTGCGAGGCCCTGTCCCCGGTGCTCGTCGTCGGTGCACACCGCGCTGATCTCGGTCCACCCCGGCGGGTGCAGCCGCTCGCCCGCCATCGCGACCAGCCGTCCGCCGCGGCGGATGCCGAGGTAGGTGCCCATGGCGATGGTCCGGGGCCGGAAGGGGCCGGGCCGGGTCCGTTCGACGAGGTCGAGCATCTCCGGCACGTCGGCCGGGCCCAGCTCGACGGCCTCGGGGTCGGGGGCCGCGGGGATGCCGTCGTCGACCATCTGGACGCCGTCGAGCCTGAAGATCACCTCCCAGCCGTCGGGCACCTTGGCCGCGGCCAACCCGGTGACCTCACCGGGCCCGGCGAGGTCGGCGAGGTCGCGCCAGTCGTCCTCGCCGGGATGGGCGGGGAACGCGAGGAACGGGCAGACGTCCACCGGGTAGCGCAGCACGCGGCCGCGGCGCTCGGCGAGGTGGGCGTGCGGGCCGAGCAGCGCGGCCCGCACGACGTCGTCGAGGACGTGCGGGGGATCAGCGGGGTGCGCGGTCACTCGGGTCCTCCGGGTCGCTCCGGTGCGCCGGTCGGATGGCCGGGCTCCCAGCTCGAGGCGTGCGCCTGGGCCTCGGCGGCCGCCCGCTCGCCGTCCCCGGCGCGGATGGCCTCGACGAGGCGGGCGTGATCGACGTGCGGCCGCGCGCCGACGGCGGCGTCGAGCTCGGCGGCGATCGCGCCCCGGACGACCTCCCGCAGGTCGGCGTAGATCGCGGTGAGCACGTCGTTGTGCGCGGCGCCCGCCACGGCCAGGTGGAACGAGGCGTCGGCGTCGGCGAACACGGCGAGGTTGCCGGACCGCCACGCCTCCTCGCGACGGGCGAGCGCGGTGTCGAGCGTGCGGAGGTCGGCGCCGGTCCGCCGCTGTGCGGCCATCGCCGCCGCGGCCGACTCCAGCACCGCGCGGAGCTCGTTGAGCTGCGCGTGGTCGGTGCCCGCGAAGCGGCGCTGCATGACGCACGCCAGCTCGCTGGTGGCCACCACGTACGTTCCCGAGCCTTGCCTGATCTCCACCAACCCCGTGTTGGCCAGCGCGCGCACGGCTTCGCGGACCGTGTTGCGGGCGACGCCGAGCCGCTCGACCAGCTCCGGCTCGGTGGGGATGCGCGAACCGACCGGCCACGTGCCTGAGGTGATCTGGGCCCGCAGGTGCGCGATCGTCTCGTCGGCGAGCGTGCGGTGCCGAGGCACGGGCGCCAAGGTCATCCCATCATTCTACTATGGGATGATATCGAGGCGTTCATGGCCGCCTTGCTGGTGCCGCAGGCGGTCGCGGGCGTGCTGGCGGGCCGCGACCGCTTCGTCGGGAGCGAGACGGTCAGGGTGTGACGTCGCGGGCGAGGCCGTGCTCGGCCAACGCGTCCCGCAGCCTGGCCAGCGCCACCGGTCCGACGCCGTGCATCGCCGCGAGCTCGGCCTCCGGAACCCCGGCCACCGCTTCCAGCGTGGTGAGGCCCGCGGCGGTCAGCGCCCGGGTGGCAGGCGCGCCGATCGCGGGCAACCGGGTGCCGCTCGGTGGAGCGGGGCGCCTGCGCGGCGGGCCGCCGTCGTCGACGACCGCCTGGCCGCGGGGGGAGAGCCGGTAGCCGATGTCGAGCGACTCGGTGAGGCCGAGCTCCTTGAGCTTGCGGACGTCGCGCTTGAATGACGGCGTGTCGCGGCCGAGCGCGGCGGCCAGGTCGGGAGCGCGCACCTCGGGCGAGCGGTCGATGATCGCCAGGGTCGCCCCGGTCCACGGCCCGATCGCCGACGCCGCGTCGAGGCGGGCCAGCCGCGCCCGGATCTCGGCGAGCTCCTGCGGGGTCGGGGGCTGTTGGCGCAGGCCGATCCGCGGGTCCTCGCCCGCCCAGCGCAGGCCCACGCGGAACACGGGGCGGTCCGGGTTCGCCGCCAGCCCGCGCCGCAGCGCATCCAGCGACGGGGCGCCTGCCCGGCGGGCGTCGTCCTCGGTGAGCGTTGACTCGTCGACGGGTTCGACGGCGGTGACCTCGATCAGCCCGACGGGGGTGCGCATCCGGGTGCCAACGACCACCCGCGGGCGATCCCAACGGCGGAAGCCGAGATCGATGGTCCCGGCCTTGATCTCCGCGAGCTCACCCGGTCGGATCCGCACCTGTTCAGGTTATCCACGGCCCCCGTCCGAGGGACATGAGGTGCGCAGGCGCACCTCATGTCCCCGAAACGGCGATCATGGGCCGGATCAGGCCGTGATCGCGCCGATCTCGCTCGCCGAGAGGGCCTGCTCGATGCCCAGCACCGCGGCCCCGGCCAGCCCGGCGTACTCGCCGAGCATGCTGTTGGCCAGCACCAGGTTGCGGGTGGCCAGCGGCAGGGCCCGTTGGTAGACGACGCTGCGCACCCCGGCCAGCAGGTCGTCGCTCGCGGCGGTGAGCGAGCCGCCGATCGTGACCCGGGCCGGGTTGTAGAAGTGCACGAGCATGGCCACCAGCTCGCCGATGTGCGCGGCGGCCTCGCGCACGTGCGCGACGGCGGCGGGATCGGCCTTGGCGAGCCGGGCCCGCACGTCCGCGATGGTCACGGGGACGCTCGCGCCCGCGGCCAGGCTCCGGGCGACGGCGGAGGCCGACGCGACCGCCTCGATGCAGCCGACGTTGCCGCAGACGCAGGGGTGGTCCGGGCCGCCGCGGACCCGGACGTGCCCGATGTCGCCCGCCGCGCCGTCGGCCCCGTGGTGCAGCACGCCCTCCCGGGTGACCAGCCCGCCGCCGATGCCCGTGCCGATCTTCACGAAGAGCAGCGGGGCCTGGTCCGCGGGCAGGGCCCTGGCCTCGCCGAGCGCGCGCAGGTTGACGTCGTTCTCCAGGATGGCCGCGCAGCCGAACCGGCCCTGCAACCGGGCCGACACCGGGTAGGCGTGCCACCCGGGCATGATCGGCGGCCGCACCGGGGTACCCAGGTTGCCGTCGACCGGGCCGGGCAGCCCGATCACCACCGCGCGTGCGGGCACCTCCGGCGGACCCGCCGCCCGCAGCGCGTCCAGCCGTGCCTCGATGACGTCGAGCACCGGCTCGGGACCGTCGCGCACGTCGAGCCCGACGTGTTCGTGGGCCACCACCCGCTGGCTCAGGTCGAGCACCGCCAGATGGGCGCCGCGCGCGCCCACGTCGGCGAGCAGCACGTGCCCGCCGCGCGGCGACAGCGCCAGCCGATCAGCGGGCCGCCCCCGCCCCGCCGTCGGCCGGGTGCCCGCGATCCGCAGCACACCGCGGCTGAGCAGCTCGTCGACGGCGGCGCTCACGGTGGTGCGGGCCATTCCGGCCGCGGGCACGAGGTCGGCTTTGCTCTGCGCCGCCCCGGACGCGATCAGCCGCGCCACCGTGCTGAGCGTCACCTCGGCGTCCACCCGGCCTGCCAGTGGCGGCGTGCTCAGCCGCAGCGGCGGCAGTGGCGACGGTGCCAGCATCACAGCTCGATTTCGTCGAAAAAATAGCGGCAATACACATTATTCAGTCGTTGTACGTCACTGGTCAACGCTCCTACGTTGAGCCGCGTGTCGCCGCTGCTGACCATGCGCGGGATCGTCAAACAGTTCCCCGGCGTCCGCGCGCTCGACGGGGTGGACCTCGACGTCGAAGCGGGCGAGGTGCACTGCCTGCTCGGCCAGAACGGCGCGGGCAAGTCGACGCTGATCAAGGTGCTGGCCGGGGCGCACCGCCCGGACGCCGGGGAGATCACGTTCGACGGGCAGCCCGTCGCGTTCGCCTCCCCGCAGGCCGCCGACCAGGCGGGCATCGCCACGATCTACCAGGAGCTCGACCTGGTGCCCGGCCTGAGCGTGGCGGAGAACGTGGTGCTCGGGCACGAGCCCGCCCGCCTCGGCTTCACCCGGCCGCGCGACGCGGAGGAGCGGGCCCGCGAGCTGCTGCGCAGGCTCGGCCACCCGGAGATCCCGCCCCGTCGCGAGCTGGGCAGGCTATCCGCGGCAGGCCAGCAGGTGGTCAGCATGGCCCGGGCGCTGGCCCGCGACGCCCGCCTGATCGTGATGGACGAGCCCTCCGCCGTGCTCGACCCGGAGGAGGTGCAGAACCTGTTCCGGGTGATCCGCGAGCTCACCGCGGACGGCGTCGCGATCGTCTACATCTCGCACCGGCTCGAGGAGATCCGCCAGATCGGCGACCGGGTCACGGTGCTCAAGGACGGCCGCACGGTGGCCCGCAACCTGCCGGGCCGCGACACCCCGACCGCCGAGGTGATCCGGCTGATGACCGGGCGGTCCATCGAGTACGTGTTCCCCGCCCGCGCCGCGGAGCCCCGCCCGGACGTCGTGCTCGAGGTCGACGGGCTCACGCGACCCGGCGAGTTCGCCGACGTCTCGTTCACGGTGCGGTCCGGCGAGGTCGTCGGCCTCGCGGGCCTGGTCGGATCGGGACGGTCGGAGATCCTAGAGACGGTGTACGGCGCCCGCCGGGCGACGGCGGGCTCGGTGCGCGTGCACGGGCGCGCGCTGCGGCCCGGGTCGGTGCCCTCGGCGGTGCGGGCCCGGATGGGGCTCTGCCCGGAGGAACGCAAGAGCCAGGGCCTGCTGCTGGCCGAGCCGGTGTCGCGCAACGTGTCGTTGCCTGCGCTGCGCCGGTTCGCGCGGGCGGGCTTCCTCGGCCGCGACGCCGAGCTGAGCGCGGTCGGCACCGTCACCGCGCAGCTCGACGTGCGACCGGCCGACCCCACCCGGCCGGTCCGCACCCTCTCCGGCGGCAACCAGCAGAAGGTCGTGCTGGCCCGATGGCTGCTGCAGGGCTGTGACGTGCTGTTGCTCGACGAGCCCACCCGCGGCGTCGACGTCGGCGCGCGCACCGAGATCTACGCGCTCATCCGGCGACTGGCGGACTCCGGGGTGGCGGTGGTCATGGTGTCCAGCGAGGTGCCCGAGGTGCTCGGCCTCTCCGACCGGGTGCTGGTGGTGCGCGAAGGACGGGTGGTGCGCACCGCGCCCAGCGCCGACCTCGACGAGAGCCGGGTGCTCGACCTGGTGATGGAAGGAACCGCGCATGGCTGAGCCATCCCCGACGCCATCCCCGACGCCGACGCCGACACCGACGCCGACACCGCAGGCCGCCGTGCCCGCCGTCGACGAGCAGAGCCGCGTGGAGAAGGCGGCCCGGGAGGCCGCGCCCTCGGCCAACCCCCTGGCGCGGCTCCTGGATTCCGCCCCGGCGCGGAACCTCGGCCTGGTCGCGGTGCTGGTGCTGCTCGGCATCGTGGGCGTCTCCACCGCCGACACGTTCCTCACCCGCTCCAACCTGCTGACCATCCTGACCTCGGCCTCGGTGATCGGCGTGATCACGGTCGGGGTCACGATGGTGATCATCGGCGGCGGCATCGACCTGTCCGTGGGCAAGGTCATGGCGCTGGCGTCGGTCTGGAGCACGACCGTGGCCACCCAGTCGTACGGGCCCGTCGTGATGGTGTTCTGCGCGCTGGCCGTCGGGGCGGGCTGCGGGCTGGTGAACGGGCTGCTGATCGCCTACGGGCGGGTCGTGCCGTTCATCGTCACGCTCGCGATGCTGATCTCCGCGCAGGGGCTGGCCGAGCAGATCTCGGGCAGGCGCAGCCAGATCGTCACCGACCCCACCATCGCGGCGATTGCCAACACGCGCCTGCTGGGCATCCCGCTGCTCGTCTACATCTTCGCCGCGGTGGTGGCGGTGGGCTGGGTGGTGCTGAACCGCACCACCTTCGGACGGCGGACGTTCGCCATCGGCGGCAACCCGGAGGCGGCCCGCCTCGCCGGCTTGGACGTGCGCCGCCACACCGTCGCGCTCTACGTCGTGTCGGGGCTCTGCGGCGGGATCGCCGCGATCATGATCTCGTCGTTGACCACGACGGGCTCCTCCACCCATGGCACGCTCTACGAGCTGGACGCCATCGCCGCCGTGATCATCGGCGGCACCCTGCTCACCGGCGGCCGCGGCACCCTGATCGGCTCGATCCTCGGCGTGCTCGTGTTCACCACGATCACCAACCTGTTCGTGCTCAACAACCTCGCCACCGAGGTCCAGAACATCGCCAAGGGCGCGATCATCGTCGCCGCCGTGCTGATCCAGAGCCGCGCGCGCCGCTCCTGGTTCTCCACCGGTTGACCTTCCAGCGAAGGAGTTCACCCATGTCCTCGTCCCCTCTCCCTGATCTCGGCCGACGCAGCGTGCTGCTCGGCGCGCTCGGGCTCGGCGCAGGCGCCGCGCTCAGCGCCTGCACCAGCAACACCCCGGCGGCGCCCGCCGGGTCCGTCGCCGCCCCCACCGCGGGGGCGAACACCGCGTCGGGTCCCGCGGTCACCATCGGGTTCTCCGCGCCCGCGGCCGACCACGGCTGGATCGCCGCGATCGCCAACAACGCCAAGGCGCAGGCGGCCCAGTACTCGGACGTCACGTTCGAGGCGGTGAACCCGACCAACGACATCACGCAGCAGATCGCCGCCGTCGAGACTTTGATCAACAAGAAGGTCAACGCCCTCGTGCTGCTGCCCAACGACGGCAGCCAGCTCACCTCGACCGGGCGCAAGGCCATGGCCGCGGGCATCCCGGTGATCAACCTGGACCGGATCTTCGACACCCCGCTCGCCTACCGGACGTGGATCGGCGGCGACAACTACGGCATGGGCGTGAGCGCGGGCACCTACGTGGCCGAGCAGCTCAAGGCCAAGGGCGTGGCCAACCCGATCATCGGCGAGATCGCCGGGATCGACAGCCTCCCGCTCACCCAGGCCCGTTCCAAGGGCTTCGCCGACGCGCTGGCCTCCTACGGGTTCTCGGTCGGGCCGCGGCAGGCCGCGGACTTCACCGCGCAGGGCGGCCAGCGGGTGGCGGCCAACCTGCTGCAGGCCGCGCCGAAGCTGGACGCGCTGTGGAACCACGACGACGACCAGGGCATCGGCGTGCTGGCCGCGATCAACCAGGCGGGGCGCAACGAGTTCTTCATGGTCGGCGGCGCGGGCTCGGCCAACGCGATGCGCGACATCAAGGCCGACAACACCGTGCTGAAGGCCACCGTCACCTACAGCCCGACGATGGCGTCCTCGGCGATCGCGCTGGCCCGGCTGGTCGCGCAGGACAAGGGCATGAGCGACCTCGTCGAGAAGGAGGTGCCGACGTCGATCACGCTCAACTCGGCGACGATCACCAAGGAGAACGTGGACACCTACCTGCCGCTCGGCTTCGAGTCCTGACGTCGTGGGGGGCTCATTGGGGGTGGGGATGGTGGGCTACGCCTTCATGGGCGCGGCCCACTCCCAGGCCTGGCGCACCGCGCACCGCTTCTTCGACCTGCCGCTGCGGCCGGACATGGCCGTGCTGTGCGGGCGCGACGCGGCCGCCGTCGAGGCGGCGGCCCGCAAGCTCGGCTGGCGGTCGGTCGAGACGGACTGGAAGCAGCTGCTGAGCCGCGACGACGTCGGGCTGGTCGACGTCTGCACGCCGGGCGACACCCACGCCGAGATCGCCATCGCCGCGCTCGACGCGGGCAAGCACGTGCTGTGCGAGAAGCCCCTGGCCAACTCGGTCGCGGAGGCGCGCGCGATGGTCGCCGCGGCCGAGCGGGCCCGGGCGGCCGGGGTGCGCAGCATGGTCGGGTTCAACTACCGGCGGGTGCCCGCGGTGTCGCTGGCCCGGCGGCTGGTGGCCGAGGGGCGGATCGGGCAGGTGCGCCACGTGCGCGCCCAGTACCTCCAGGACTGGATCGTGGACCCGGAGTTCCCGCTGGTGTGGCGGCTGCAGGCGGAGAAGGCCGGGTCCGGCGCGCTGGGCGACATCGGCGCGCACATCGTCGACATGGCGCAGTTCGTCATCGACGACCGGCTGTCCGGCGTCAGCGCGCTCACCGAGACGTTCGTGAAGGAGCGCCCCCTGCCCGCGGCGGCGAGCGGGCTGTCCGCGTCCGGCGGCAGCGAGCGGGGCCCGGTGACCGTCGACGACGCCGCGCTGTTCCTCGGCCGGTTCGGCGGCGGCGCGGTGGCGAGCTTCGAGGCCACCCGGTTCGCCACCGGCCGCAAGAACGCGATCCGGCTGGAGGTCAACGGCAGCGCGGGGTCGCTCGCCTTCGACTTCGAGTCGATGAACGAGCTGTCGTTCTACGACGGCACCGAGGACCCGGAGACGGCGGGCTTCCGGCGCATCCTCGTCACCGAGCCGACCCACCCGTACGCGGGCGCCTGGTGGCCGCCGGGGCACCTGCTCGGGTACGAGCACTCGTTCACCCACGAGGTGGTGGACCTGATCACCGACCTGGCCGCGGACCGCGACCCGACCCCGTCGTTCGCCGACGGCCTGCAGGTGCAGCTGGTGCTGGACGCCGTCGCCCGTTCAGCGGCGGCGGGCAGCGGCTGGCAGCCCGTCGATATCGCCGAGGAGGCATAGCGCATGGCACGACCGATCACCCTGTTCACCGGCCAGTGGGCCGACCTGCCCTTCGAGGAGGTGGCCCGGCTCGCGGGGGAGTGGGGCTACGACGGGTTGGAGATCGCCTGCTGGGGCGATCACTTCGACCCGTGGGCCGCGGTCGAGGACGACTCCTACGTGGCGGGGCGCCGCGAGATCCTGGCCAAGCACGGCCTCGAGGTCTACGCGATCTCCAACCACCTCACCGGGCAGGCCGTCTGCGACGACCCGATCGACGAGCGGCACCACGCCATCCTGCCGTCCCGCGTCTGGGGCGACGGCGAGCCGGAGGGCGTGCGGCAGCGGGCCGCGGAGGCCATGCAGGTCACCGCGCGCGCCGCGGCCAAGCTCGGCGTGGACACCGTGGTCGGCTTCACCGGCTCCAAGATCTGGAAGACCGTGGCCATGTTCCCGCCCGTGCCGCAGTCCATGGTGGACGACGGCTACCGGGACTTCGCCGACCGCTGGAACCCCATCCTGGACGTCTTCGACGAGGTCGGCGTGCGGTTCGCGCACGAGGTGCACCCCTCCGAGATCGCCTACGACTACTGGACGGCGGTGGCCGCGCTCGACGCGCTCGGGCGCCGCGAGGCGTTCGGCCTGAACTGGGACCCCAGCCACTTCGTCTGGCAGGACCTGGACCCGGTGGGCTTCCTGTGGGACTTCCGCGACCGGATCTACCACGTGGACTGCAAGGACGCGAAGCGCCAGACGGGCAACGGCCGCAACGGTCGCATGGGCTCCCACCTGGCCTGGGCCGACCCCCGGCGGGGCTGGGACTTCGTGTCCACCGGGCACGGCGACGTGCCGTGGGAGGCCTGCTTCCGGATGCTGAACACCATCGGCTACGCCGGGCCCATCTCGGTCGAGTGGGAGGACGCGGGCATGGACCGGCTCGTCGGCGCGCCGGAGGCCCTGCAGTTCGTGCGCAGGCTGGCGTTCGACCCGCCCGCGGCCGCCTTCGACGCCGCCTTCAGCTCCAGCGGTTGACCGTCAGCGGGTGAGCAGGCGCCCGTCGGGAACGAATCGGACGGCATCACCCGAGCGCGAGGTGCCGCGTGACGTGCTCGGGTGGCCCGGCCGGTGCGAACAGCCATCCCTGTGCCGTGTCGCAGCCGAGCGCCCTGAGGTGGTCGAGCTGGGTGCGGGTCTCGACGCCTTCGGCCGTGACCGTGAGCTTCAGGTCGTGCGCCAACGTGATCAACGCGGCGGCGATCTTGGCTTCCGGGGGGTCGCAGGACCCGGCACCGTCGAGCTCCCGGACGAACGACGCGTCCAGCTTCAGCCCGGAGAGCGGCAGCCGGTGGAGGTGGGACAGGTTCGAGTAGCCGGTGCCGAAGTCGTCGATGACGATCTTGACCTGCATGGCGTGCAGGGCCTGGAGCGTGTGCAGCGACGCGGGCTCGTCGCGCATGACGGCGTGTTCGGTGAGCTCGAGCTGGAGCCGGCCGGGGGGTAGGCCGGTCTGCCGGAGGATGGCGGCGACCTCGTCGGCGAGGCCGGGGTCGCGCAGCTGGTTCGGCGCGAGGTTCACGCTCACGAGCGGCGCCTGGTCGCCGAACGTGTGCCACCAGTACGCGGCCTGCCTGCAGGCCTGCTCCAGCACCCAGCGGCCGAGGGCGACGATGGCACCGGTCTCCTCGGCGAGGGTGATGAAGTGGCTCGGGGTGAGCAGCCCGAAGCTGGGGTGGCGCCAGCGTACGAGGGCCTCGACGGCGAACCAGGACTCGTCGGCCACGGTGACCAGCGGCTGGTACTCCAGGAGGAACTCGCCGCGCCGGATGCCCGCCGGCATGGCCGCGGCGAGGGTGAACCGGGTGACCTCGGTCTGGGTGCGGGCGCGGTCGAAGACGGCGTAGCGGTTCTTGCCGTCGTTCTTGGCCCGGTACAGCGTGGTGTCGGCCACGGTCATGAGGTCGCCCGCGCTGGTGGCGCTCACCGGCTGCTCGACGACGCCGATGCTGGTGGTGATGAGCAGCTCGCGGCCGCCGACCTGGAACGGGGTGGACAGGGCGGCCTGCACCTTCTCGGCGAGCTCGACCACCTCGGCGATCGACGCGGTGTCCTCGAGGAGGATGACGAACTCGTCGCCGCCGATGCGGGCGACCGTGCGGTCCGGGCAGCAGCGCTCCAGGGCGGCCGCGAGGCAGATCAGCAGCTCGTCGCCGTGGTGGTGGCCGAGCGTGTCGTTGACGGTCTTGAACCCGTCGAGGTCCAGGTAGCACAGGCCGACACGCGCTCCGGCCGCGCCCGCGAAGATCTCGTCCAGGCGCTGGGCGAACCGTGCGCGGTTGGCCAGCCCGGTGAGCGGGTCGTGGAAGGCCTGGTGCTGGAGGCGGGCGTGCAGGTGCCGCCGCTCGGTGACGTCCTCGAGCAGCGCGATCTGGTAGGTCGGGTGGCCCGCGTCGTCGCGGATCAGCGACACGGTCAGGTTGGTCCAGACGACCTCGCCGTCGGAGCGGAAGAAGCGCTTCTCGATGTGGAAGTCCTCGCGGATGCCCGCGATCAGCTCGCCGTACATCTCCCAGATCTCGGGTGCGTCGTCGGGGTGGACGAGCTCGGAGACGTTGCGCGCGGTGAACGCCTCGGCGCTGTAGCCGAACATGTTCAGCAGCGCGGGGTTGGCCTCGAGGATGTTGCCGTCGAGGTCGGCGATCCCCATGCCGGTCGCGGCTTCGGTGAACATCGCGCGGAAGCGCGCCTCGCTGAACGCCAACCGTTGCTCGGGGACCCGCTCGGTGGCGGACACCGCGCGGCTGGTCTCGTCCTGCTCGGTCGAGGTGACGCCGCGCAGCGCGGTGGTCGAGGGCCGCGGGTCCGCCAGCCGTCCGACGACCACGAAGCCTGTGAACCGCCCGGGATCGGGGATCGAAGGGGACTGCGGGTCGGGGCGCCACTGGGGGAAGTACACGATGCCCGGCGCGACGGGCTCGAAGCCGTCGATGATCGTTTCGACGTCCGCGCGCGATCGCATCGTCATCGGCGTGCCCGTGCGCGCGTACAGCGCCATGTGCGGATCGGCCTGGCCGGGCTCGCCCTCGTGGGTGGCGTGCGACAGCGCCAGATAGCTGCCGGGGGCCAGCGCCGACCGGTAGCGCGCGACGATGCCGGCGGGATCGTCGGAGTCCGGCACGAAGTGCAGCACCGCGATCATCAGCACGGCGGTCGGCGCGGAGAGGTCCAGCAACTGCCGCGTCTCCGTGGCGGACAGCACCGCGTCCACGTCGCGCAGGTCGGCCTGGACGATCGCGGTGTTGGGCACCCCCGCCAGCAGGGACCTGCTCAGCGTGGCGGCCACCGGGTCGGCGTCGACGTAGACGACGCGCGCGTCCGCGTTCTCGCTCTGGGCGACCTCGTGGACGTTGCCGATGGTGGGGATCCCCGAGCCGAGGTCCAGGAACTGCGTGATGCCCTGCCCGACGAGGTAGCGGACGGCCCGACCGAGGAACGCGCGGTTCTCCCGCATGATCCCCGGGAGCTGCGGCCACAGCTCGATCGCCCGCTCCGCGAACTCCCGGTCGACCGCGAAGTTGTGCGAGCCACCGAGGTAGTAGTCGTAGACGCGGGCTGCGCTCGGTCGGTCGGTCGCGACGTCGTCGGGCATCCGGCGGCGGGGCTGCACTACGCGTTCCCTCCTGATGCAGGGGGTTGGTGGCGACGGGCACGCTCCGAAGCCGTCCGCCGGTCCCAGTCGACCGAAGGGGTACCCGTCCGCGCCGTCGCTACGCGTCGCCGTGACCTGGCTCACCGACTGTCACAGCGGTCGGTCGCACGTCGTCCAAGGGGCATGGACAAGCACTTCGATGTGATCGTCATCGGCGGCGGGTACGCCGGTGTCATGACGGCCAACCGCCTCACCGAGCGCGCCGACGTGGCCGTGACCCTGATCAACCCGCGACCGACCTTCGTCGAGCGGATCCGCCTGCACCAGTTGGTCGCCGGGTCCGACGACGCGGTCCTCGACTACCGACAGGTCCTGGCCGACCGCGTCCGGCTGGTGGTCGACGCCGCGGTCCGGATCGACGCGGTGGACCGACGCGTGGTGCTGGGCTCGGGCGACACGGTGGAGTACGACTACCTGGTCTACGCCGTGGGCAGCCACAGCGCGGCCGCACTGCCGCCCGGTGCGGCCGAGCACGCCTACCCGATCGCGTCACTGGAAGAGGCGCAGCGGCTGCGGCCTGCGCTGGACGCCGCCCCGATGGCGGCGGCCGTGACGGTCGTCGGAGCGGGCCCGACCGGAATCGAGACGGCCGCCGAGCTGGCCGAGACCGGCCGCGCCGTCACCCTGGTGTGCGGCGACGTCCTCGGGCCGTACCTGCACCCGCGTGGCCGACGTGCGGTGGCCCGGCGGCTGGCCGCGCTCGGGGTGACCGTCCTGCAGGGCGCCGACGCGACGGTGACGGCCGTGACCGGTGACGCCGTCCAGCTCAGCGGCGGCCGCACGCTGCCGAGCGCCGTGACGATCTGGACCGCGGGCTTCGGCGTGCCCGATCTCGCCGCCCGCAGCGGCCTGACCACCGACGCGGTGGGCCGCCTGATCACGGACGAGACGCTGACCAGCGTGGACGACGCGCGCATCGTCGCGGCGGGGGACGCGGCGGCGCCGTCGGACCTGCCGTTCCGGATGAGCTGCCAGGCCGCGGGACAGCTCGGCGCGCAGGCGGCCAACACCGTGCTCAGCCGGATCGCGGACACGCAGCCCGCGTCGATCCGGGTGGCGTTCGCGGGGCAGTGCCTGAGCCTGGGCCGCGGCGGGGGTCTCTTCCAGTTCGCGCGCCGCAACGACGTCGCGACACGGTTCCACCTCGGCGGCCGGGCCGCCGCGCGGCTCAAGGAGTTCGTGTGCCGCCAGACCGTCGAGCAGCTGGCGTACGAGGCGCGCAAGCCCGGCGCCCGCAACTGGACGGTCAGCGATCCCCGACGCCAGGAGCGGCTGCGGGCGGGAAGCGGGGGAGGGCGGGTCGGTACAGCCACTCGGTGAAGAACGCCGCGAGGTCCGTGCCCGCGTGCTCGGCGGCCAGCGTGACGAACTGGGGGGTCGTCACGGTGGCGTGGCGGTGGCGGGCGGTCCAGTCGCGCAGCAGCGGGAAGAACCGACCGTCGCCGACCCGGCGGCGCAGCGCGTGCAGCACCAGCGCGCCGCGCTTGTACACCCGTTCGTCGAACATCCGCGCCACGCCCGGATCGGCGAGCACCAGGTCGGCGGGCTGCGCCGCGACGTGCGCGTGCCACTGCCGGGCGTGCGCCGCCGCGGAGCGGCCGCCGGACGCCTCTGACCACAGCCATTCCGCGTAGGTCGCGAAGCCCTCGTTGAGCCAGATGTGGCGCCAGTCGGCGATCGTGAGGCTGTTGCCGAACCACTGGTGGGCCAGCTCGTGCACGACGAGCCGCTCGTGGGTGCGCCGACCGTCCAGGTGGTTCGCCCCGAAGATCGACATGCCCTGGGCCTCGATCGGGTCGTCCAGGTCGTCGTCGGTGACGACGAGCTGGTAGTTGCCGAACGGGTAGGGCCCGAAGCAGCCCTCCAACGTCGTCATGATCGCGGGGTGCCTGCCGAGGTCGCGCACGGCGTTCTTGCGCAGCCGGGCCGGGAGCAGCGCCACCTGACCCGTGCCGATCCCGACCTCGTCGTAGCGCCCGACCTGCACGCTGACCAGGTAGGTCGCCGTGGGCTCCGGCCGTTCGAAGACCCAGGTCCGGGTGCCCGCCGAGCGGCGCCGAGCGGTGCGCACACCGGTGGCGGCGACGGTGTAGGGCGCATCGGTGGTGACGGCGATGCGGTAGCTCGCCTTGTCCGACGGGTGGTCGTTGCACGGGAACCAGGACGGCGCTCCGGTCGGCTGGCTCGCGACGAGCGCGCCGTCGGTGAGCTCGTCCCAGCCGAGGTCGCCCCACGGGCTGCGGACCGGCACGGGGTTGCCCGTGTAGCGCACCTCGGCGGTGAAGCGGCCCGCGACCGGCCGGGCCGGGGTGACGTGCAGCTTCCCGCCCGCCAAGCGGAACTTGGCCGGTCGGCCGTCGACGCGCACCCGCAGCACCCGGAACGTCGAGAGGTCGAGGCTGAAGCGGCTCAGCGGGGTCTCGGCCACGGCGGTGATCGCCGCTTGCCCGGTGAGCCGGTTGGCCACCAGCTTGTAGTCGATGTCCAGGTCGTAGTGCTCGACGCGGTACCCGCCGTTGCCGTGCGTGGGCAGGTAGGGATCGGCGGAGCGGGTCGCGCCCGTCGACGGCTTGCGGCTCAGCTCCACGTCGTGATCGGGTTGCCGAGCCAGCGGGTCGCCGCGGGCACGGAGTCGCCCCTCGTGACCAGCGAGCCCGGCCCGATCGTCGTCCCGGCGCCGATGCTCGCCCCCGGCAGGATGATGCCGTTGGGCCCGAGCGTGGCGCCCTCGTCGATGCGCACCTCGTCCATGCTCATGATCCGATCATGGAACAGGTGGGTCTGCACGACGCAGCCCCGGTTCACGGTGGCGCCGTCGCCGAGGCGGACGAGATCGGACTCGGGCAGCCAGTAGGTCTCCAGCCACACGCCGCGCCCGATGCGGGCCCCCATGGTCCGCAGCCACGCCGTGAGCACGGGCGTGCCGTTCGCGGGCCCGATCAGCCACGGCACGGCCAGCACCTCGACGAACGTGTCGGCGAGCTCGTTGCGCCACACGAACGAGCTCCACAGGGGGTGCTCGACCGCCCGGAACCGGCCCACGAGCAGCCACTTCATCGCGGTCGCCAGCGCACCGGCCGTCACGGCGGCGGCGAGCAGCAGCGGCACGGCGAGCAGCGCGGCCGTCGCGAACCCGGCCGCGGCGTGGATCGCCATCAGCAGCCCGGCGACGAGCACGGCGAGCGCGGCCGAGCACATCACCGGCACCACCCGGCACAGCTCGATCAGCAGGCGGGCGACCCGCAGGCGCCGCGGCGGGTTGAACGTGCGGCTCGTGTCGCGCTGCTCGACCGCCCGCCGCAGCGGCATCGGCGGCAGGCCGAGCCACGACGAGCCCTTCTTCGCCTTGCGCGGGGTCGCGGAGAGCACGCCGACGAGCCCGCGGTTGGGCACCGACCGGCCGGGCGCGGTCATCCCGGAGTTGCCCAGGAACGCCTGCTTGCCCACGCGCGAGGGGGCGACGTGCATCCAGCCGCGCGACAGCTCGTAGTTCGCGACCATGGTGTCGTCGGCGAGGAATGCCCCGTCCGCGACCGTGGTCATCTTGGGCAGCGCGATCACCGTCGACGCCTCGACGTCACGGCCGACGTCCGCGCCGAGCAGCCGCAGCCACGCGGCCGTGAACTGGCTCGCGTACAGCGGGAACAGGCCCGTGCGCGCCATGCCCATCAGCCGCTCGGTGGTCCAGACCTTCAGGCCCGTCGGGCTGTGCACCGGGTGGAAGCCCGCGGCCATGCCGATGCCGAGCAGGCGCACCCCGGCCACGACGAGCGCGGCGTACGTCAGCAGGTAGGCGATCGTCGCGGGGGCGACCATGAGCAGCGCGCCCGCCGTCGCCGCCGCGGGGGACGCGGTGCCCGCGGCCCCGGCGGCGAGGATCACGAGTGCGGGCAGCGCCGCCACCGCGGGCAGCAGGCCGAGCAGCATCGACGCGACGCCGTAGGCGAGCGCCCAGCGGCGCGAGCGCGGCGGCCGGGTGGACGGCCAGGCCACGCCGCTCTTGCCGACCCGCCGCGCGGGCGCGCCCGCCCAGCGCTGGCCCGCGGGGACGGCGCCGAGCACGGTCGAGCCCGCGGCGATCTCACTGCCCTTGCCGATCCGCGCGCCGGGCAACAGCGTGCTGCGCGCGCCGACGGTGGCGTCCGCGCCGATGCGGATCTTGCCGATGCGCACGACGTCGCCGTCCACCCAGTAGCCGCCCAGGTCCACCTCGGGCGCGACGGCCGCGCCGCGCCCGATCTTGAGCAGGCCGGTGACGGGGGGTGCCGAGTGCAGCGCGACGTCGTTGCCGATCTTCGCGCCGAGCGCGCGGGCGTAGCGGGTGGTCCACGAAGCGCCCGCGACGCCGGTGGCCCCGGACATCTCGGCCAGGCGGGTGGCCGCCCACAGCCGGACGTGCACGGCGCCGCCACGGGGGTAGGTGCCCGAACGCACGCCGCGCAGGAGCAGCCGGGCCCCGCCCGCGGCGATTCCGATCCGCCCGGGCGGGCTGAACAGCACGAGCCAGGCCAGCGCCAGCGCCCACCAGGGCACTGTCGGAGCCCACGGCACGGCGACCGCGGCGACCGTCGAGATGGCCGCGGTGACGCTCGCCCAGCGCAGGCCGACCAGCCCCAGCATCGGCACCATCAGCAGCGCCTGCGCGACGGCGGCCCGGCGCGGGGTCGGCACGACCTCGCGGCGGCGGGACGTGGACGCGCCCAACCTGTCCAGCCGGGCCGCGAGCGCGCCGAGCCTGGGGTGGACGTACAGGTCGTTCACCGACACCTGTGGGTGGCGGGTGCGGATGCGCGCGACGAGCTGCGCGGCGGTGAGGCTGCCGCCGCCGTGGGTGAAGAAGTCGGCCCCCGGGTCGGTCACCGCGACCCCGAGGATCTCCGCCCAGCCCTCGGCGAGCCAGCCCTCGGTCGGGGTGAGCAGGCCCGCCGCGACGGGGTCGACATTGCTCGCCGCGGGGAGCGGCCATGGCAGCGCGTTCCGGTCGACCTTGCCCGACGTCCGGGTC
>DATAOO010000233.1:0-4003 GCA_036265695.1 Pseudonocardia sp.
GATCATGAAGCGCTACATCGAGCGGAACTTCAACGGCAACATGAACGGCAACCTGTACGAGCTCGAACACCACGACGACTTCGTCAGCGCACGGCTCCCGTTCATCGGCACGGAAGCGCTCTCCAAGTTCGACAACAAAGCTGATCTCAAGCTCGCCGACGAGCAGATCGCCGCACGCGGGCTCGCGGGCGCGAGCCAGATGCTGGACCTCGACCAGTTCATCAAGATCTACGCGATGGAGTTCCTCCTCAAGCACTGGGACGGGTACTCCGGCAACACGAACAACACCTACCTCTACAACGACCTCACGGCCGTCGCGGCGCCCGGAGTGGGCAACGTCAAGTTCAAGCTGATCCCGTGGGGGATCGACCAGATCCTGCAACCGCAGCACTCCTTCAAGATGAGCACCAACGGGCTGGTCGCGAAGCTCGTCCGCAACGACGCGGGGCGTCGTGCGCAACTGGTCGACCAGATCCGGAAGTACCGGGACACGATCTTCGCCCGCGAGGTCCAGCAGGCGACGCTGAAACCGATGATCGACCGCATGGAGGCGCTCCTCGTCGGGTTCGGCGTACCCAACGCCGTCGCGGAGATCGCCGTCGTGCGCCAGCAACTCCGGCTGGCCGCGTCGGCGGGGTACCTCTGCGCCGGGCTGCCGGACACGCGACCGGTGTACGTGCTCAAGGACGACACGAGCGAGTGCCTGCACGCCAGCAACACCGAGGGGATCCCGGCCGGGCAACCGAACCCGGTGAACTTCGAGATCTACCACCGCGCGCTGCCCGACAACAACGACCCGTCCGACCTGTGGCGCTTCAGCCCGCTCGGGAGCGGGATGTCGGCGACGAGCCAGGCGTTCGGCCGCCTCCTCCACGCGTCGGACACCCTCAAGACGGCGGAGGGCCACAAGTACCTCTACACCTGCCCCACCGCCAACACCGAGCACGCGGAGGAGTTCTCGGTCAACCCGGTCGACACGCCGGACAGGTCCACCTTCTCCGGCTACTTCCAGCTGGTCAGCGTCCGGACCAAGCTGGGGGTGACCTTCGGGACCGAGACGACGCCCGGCGGCAGGCCGCGGATCTACCAGGACACCGGCGGGTCCAGGCTCTACTTCTACTGACAGGTCACTCCCAGGAGGTCGAGCGGTGCCGAGGTCCGAGGTTCACCACGTAGCGACGCTCGGCCTCCGGGAGCTCTCCGGGCTCACCGTGCTCGGCGGTCCGGCGGGGCCGCCGCGGCTGCTCGCGGTCGGTGACGAGGACTTCGCGGTGGTCTCGGCCGAGGTGGACGACGAGTCGGGCAAGCTCGTGCGCACGTGGCGGGACGACCTGCGGCCTACGCTCCGCGACGCCGGGGTCGACCTCCGGTCCGGCTCGGGCTTCGAAGGCGTGGCGTCCGACGGGGTCGGCACGGTCGTGCTGCTGCAGGAGGAGCAGGCGCGGCTGCTCGTCGTCGCCCCCGATCTCTCCCGGCTGCTGCACACCCTGGTGCTCGCCGTGCCGGTCGACGAGCCCCTGCTGAACCCGGCGTGGCGTCGTGAACCGAACTCGCGCGGCGAGGGGCTCCTGCTCCTGCGCCGCGGTCACGTCCTCATCGCCAAGGAGCGCGACACCGCGTGCCTGATCGAGTTCGGGCCGGCAGGCGATCGGCCGATCGGTGTCGCGGCGGCCACGCTCCTGGGCCCGGGGGAAACCTTCGAACGGCCCGACGCCACCACGGCCGAGTTGGTGCCCCTGGCCGTATGGCCGCTCGGCGCGGCCACGGCCAGGACGCTGCCGACCATCAACGATCTCGCGCTCGGGCCGGACGGCCGCGTCTACGCCCTCAGCGGGCACGCGCAGGTGATCGTGCGCATGGAAGAGCGCTTGACGCCGGGCGAGCGCGCAGGCGCGACCGCTGTCTGGCCGATCGGCGACGAGATCCCCGGCGGCCGCGCCGCGCGGCCCGAGGGCTTGGCGTTCCTCCCCTCCGGTCGGCCCGTCGTCGGCATCGACACCGGGCAGCCGCAGGACAACCTCGTCGTGCTGCGGTCACTCGCCGTTCGATGATCTCCGAAGGCGGCCGACGGCGGCGGCGCAGGAGGCCGTGACCGCCGCCGCGGCGACCAGGAGGAGAAGCGGGCCATCGGACGGCGACGGGCCCGGACGCGCCGTGGTGCCGGGCAGCGGGGCGGAGGCGGCCTCGGGGGTTTCGGGCTTCACCACGTCGGGCACCGCGGTGAGCGCCGCCATCGGGTCGATCACGCCCCAACCGACCTGCAGCGCGGACCGACCGCCCGCGGGCCGCCGAGCGGTGGCGAGGATGCGATCGACGACTTGCGAGGCCGTCAGCTGCGGGAAGCGTTCGCGCACCAGCGCGGCCAGCCCGGCCACCCAGGGCGCGGCGAAGCTCGTGCCGTCGAGATCGCGGCCCGTGGTGCCCCCGCCGACGGCGAGGGACCGCAGTCCGCTGCCCGGCGCGCCCACGTCGACCCACGGCCCGGGCACGGTGAACCCGGCGGGGGCGTCGTCGGGGCCGACCGCGCCGACCGTGAGGACGTCCGCGCCGTACCAGCCGGGGATCGAGACCTGGTCGAGTGGCTCTTCCCCGGCCGCCGCGCAGGACCCGGTGCCTGCGTTGCCTGCAGCGGCCACGACGACGACGTCCGAATCGGCGGCGAGTCGCAACGCCGCTTGGACCGGCGCGCCTTGCGAGGCCGCCTGACGGGCGCCCAGGCAGACCGCCTCCGAAATGTTGATCACGGTGGCACCGGAGCGCACCGCGAGCACGATCGCTTCGGCCAGCGTGCGGACGTCACCGGCGGCGCGGGGGGCGCCGTCGGGACCCGGCACCGCGAACGAGGGGCTCGACTGGCGGATCGCGAGCACCGCCACCGCGGGCGCCATGCCCTCGACGCCGCCGTCGTCGCGACCGGCGGCCGAGGCCGCGAGGATCCCGGCGACGGCGGTGCCGTGGCCGTCGCAGTCGGCGAGGCCGGTGCCGCCGGTGAGGTAGTCGCCGCCGCCGCGCAGCCTGCTCCCGAGGCGGGGGTGCGGCGCGACACCGGTGTCGATCACCGCGACGACCTGGCCTGCGCCCGTGGCGAGCCGGTGGGCCGCGGCGAGCTGGAGCCGCGCGGCGGCGGGATCGGCCGGGTGCGGCGCGGAGTCCGCGACGGGCGGGTCGCACCGGTCGGGGGCGCGCAGGCCAGCCGCGGGCCGCGGCCGAGCCCCGGACGGCGGGACGGCCCGCAGCGGCGGCGGCCGGAACAGCGCGCCGGAGCTCGGATCGTCGTCGGGCGCCGCATGGCCTGCGCCCGCCGCGGACGCTCGCGTCGGCACGGTGCGGGTGCTCCAGCCCGGCGATCCGGCCGTGGCGCGAATGCCGGACCCGCTTGCCATCGCAGGCGTCGCTGTTGCGAGCGCGACGGGGGCTGCGGCGATGACGCCCACCAGGAGGGCGACCGCCGCGACGGCCGTCGGCCGGGTCACCACGTGCGCACCAGCTGGAACAGGTCCATCGCCGCCAGCGCCAAGGGCACGGCCGCGGCGACGAGCACCCCCTCCACCCAGTCGACCGTGCGCCGCAGGACGGGGGACAGCTCGGGTCGCAGCCCGCGCGCCGCGGCGGCGAGCGCGGCGATGCCCACCCCCGCCCCGACCAGCAGCACCGCGCAGGCGGCCAGATTCAGCAGCGAGCCCGGGCCGTCGATGCTGACGGCGAGGCCGACGGCCGTCGCCGAGCCGACCGCCAGAGCGGTGCGGGCCGGTGCGGTGTCGGCGTAGCTGCGGGCGCGCAGCAGCAGCACCGCCGCCGTGACGCCCGCGAAAGCAGGCCCGGCCCACCCGCCCGCGGCCGCCGCGACCAGCGCACCGGCGCCCGACAGCACACCCGCGGCCCCGACGAGCCCCGCGAGGTAGCCGCGGGCGAGGTCGGCGCGCTCGGCCAGCTCGGCGGCAGGCAACGGTGGGTCGTCGCCGGTCAGCTCGGTCTCGTCGGCAGGCACGACCGGACGGGGCAG
>DATAOO010000234.1:0-5540 GCA_036265695.1 Pseudonocardia sp.
ACAGCGCACTTCATGCCGCCGGGCATCGGGATGCTCGACCGCGCGGAATGGCTGCTCGCGCTGATCCCCCCGTTCCTCGACGCCCCCGAGGACGTGCCCGCGCCGACGCCCTGATCGCCGCAAGCGGCACCTCACGCCAGCGCCGACCGCGATGGCGTGCCCCTCGCGCCGTTCACGACGCGGCGCCGCGCTCCAGCTCGTCGGCGAGCAGGCGGAGGAACTCGCGCAGGTCGTCCTCGCCCGCCTGCATCGGCCCGACGATCTCCGCGACCGGCTGGGTGGGGTGGGCCAGCTCGAGGCGGATCTCCGCAGCGATGTGCGCGGTGTCGAGGTGGCCGAGTCCGTCCGCGACCGCCCGGACGCGCTCCGGCTCCTGCGGTCGCGCATCGAAGATCACGCCGTAGAGCGCGACGCTCAGCGGGCCGAGCCACCGTTCCACGAGCGTGCCGTCCGCGCGTTCGGCGAAGGCGCGTCCGCACCGCGGGCACTGGTGGAACCGCAGCGGGTCGGCCTGCCCGGTCGGTGAGAGCGGCACGGCGCAGCGGAGGCAGTCGACCACACCACGAGCGTGCCACCGTCGGCCGGATCGGCCGCCGAGGGGGCGCCGTCGCGGCCCGCTCAGCCCGCGGCCAGCAGCCCGTCGAACAGCCTGCGGAGCACCTCGCCGACATCGGCGCGCGCCTGGTCGCGGTCCTCGGCGGTGGCGATCACCATGGCCGCCTCGTCCAGCGCCCCGATGAGGATGTGGGCCAGCGCCCGGCTGGGCTGGCGGGCCAGCTGCCCGGCGTTCATCGCCTCGACCAGCAGCTGTTCGGTCACGCCCAGGCTGTAGCGCTGCGCGATGTCGCGGTACTTCTCCCAGCCCAGCACGCTCGGGGCGTCGAGCAGCAGCAGCTGTCGGACCTCCGGGTCCACGCAGATGTCCAACCACGGCTCGACCGCCGCCCGGAGCGCGTCGGCGGGCGTGGCCGGACCGGAACCGTCGACGGCCGCCACGAGCCGCGTCATCACATCCTGCTCCACCGCCTCCGCCACCGCGAGGAACAGCGCCGCCTTGTCGGCGAACTGGTGGTACATCGCGCCCCGCGTGACGCCTGCCGCGGCCGCGATCTCCGGCGTGCCGACCTCCGCGTAGCCGCGCGCCGCCCACAGCCGTCGCGCGGCCGCCACCAAGGCCCGCCGGGTGGCCGCCGACCGCTGTTCCTGGGTTCTTCCCTTGCTCTCCATACATCCTGCCGGTAACTTACAAACAGACAGACTGTTTGTAACTATAGCGGGGGGAACGCTGCCAACTGTCACGCTGGACGCAGGCACTATCCACTACGACGTCACCGGGCCCGCCGAGGGCCGCCCGGTCGTGTTCGTCCACGGCTACGAGATGGCCTCCTCGCTGTGGGGCCCGCTCAGCGAGCGGCTCAGCGCGCGCGGCCTGCGCTGCTTCGCGCCCACCTGGCCGCTCGGCAGCCACCCGGAGCCGCTGCGGCCCGGCGCCGACCGCACGCTGCCGGGCGTCGCCGCGATGGTGGACGCGTTCCTGGCCGCCCTCGACCTGGACGACGTGGTGCTGGTCGGCAACGACACCGGCGGGCTGGTCGCCCAGCTCGTGGCCGTGGAGCACCCGGACCGGCTCGGCGCGCTCGTCCTCACCAGCTGCGACGCCTTCGAGCACTTCCCGCCGCCCATCCTCAAGCCGCTCATCCTCGCCTCCCGCACCGCGCCGACGTTCCGCGCCGCGCTGCAGGCAGCGCGCTCCAAGGCGGTCCGCCGACGCGCGTTCGGCGCACTCTCCCATTCCGACATCGACGCCCTCGTCGTGCGGTGGGTCAAGCCCGCGCTCGAGAACCCGGCGGTCGCCGAAGACCTGCGGCAGCTGACGGCGTCGCTGCGCCAGGAGACCGCGCTCTCCGCCGCGGCCCGCCTGGGTGGCTTCACCCGGCCCGCGCTCGTCGCGTGGTCGGCCGACGACGCGTTCTTCCCGCTCGAGGACGGGCGCAGGCTCGCCGCCGCCCTGCCGAACGCGGAACTGCACGTCATCGAGGACGCCCGGACGTTCTCGATGCTCGACCAGCCCGACCGGCTCGCCGACCTCATCGGCGCGACCGCGGGCGTCACCGCCTAGCCCCGCCACACGCCGAGTCTCCATTTCCAGCACGGTGAGTCGCACATTCCACCGCGGCGAGTCGCACGTTTCACCGCGGTGAGTCGCGCGTTTCACCGCGGCGAGTCGGCGTTCTCGCCACGGCACCGGGCGGCCAACGCCTCGCGGGTCACCAGGCCCGCGAGGCGGCCGTCGCGCAGCAGCACCGCGCTGGCGGCGCCCGCGGCGTCGAGGCGGGCGAGGGCCTCCGCCGCGGTCTCCCCCGTGCCCACCGCGAACGGCGGCGGCCCGGCGAGCTCGCCCGCCGGCGTGGCCGGGTCGGCCGTCACCGCCGGGTCCAGGGTGCCGAGGATCTCCGAGACGGCGGTGGCCCCGCGCGGATCGCGGCCCGGCTGCACGACCGGGACGATCGGCTGGCCCGCGCCCGCGGCGACCGCCTCGGCCAGCGGCGTGCGGGTGGTCACCGTCCGCACGGCACCGACGGCGTCGCGCAGCAGCCCGGGCCGGTCGTCGTCGAGGAAGCCCATGCGGCGCAGCCACTCCGTCGAGTGGAACTTGGACAGGTAGATGCGCCCCGAGTCGGGCAGGATCGCCACCACCGTGTGCTCGGGCCCGAGCCCGCGCGCCACCCGGAGCGCCGCCGCCACGACCAGCCCGGACGACGCCCCGACGAGCAGCCCCTCCCGCTGCGCCAGCGCGCGGGTGGTCAGCAGCGACGTGCGGTCGTCGACCGTCTCGATCCGGTCGACGACGTCCCGGTGGTACGACAGCGGCCACGTGTCGTCAACCGTGTCGGTGTGCCGGTAGTGACCCGCCGCCTCCACGAAGTACGGGCTGCCGTCGCCGCCGCCGTAGCGGGAGGTCAGCGGGTCCGCGCCGACGACCTCCACGCCGCCCTTCTCCTTGAGGAACCGCCCGGTCCCCGAGATCGTGCCGCCGGTGCCCACGCTCGCGACGAGATGCGTCACCCGGCCGTCGGTCGCCGCCCAGATCTCCGGGCCGGTGCTCGCGTAGTGGACCTCCGGGTTGGCCGGGTTGTCGTACTGGTTGGCGAACCAGCCGCCGGGGGTCTCGGCCGCGATCCGCAACGCGAGGTTGTTGACGTGCTCCGGGTGCTCGCGCGGGAGGGTGCCCGGCGTGGTGACCACCTCCGCGCCGTAGGCCCGCAGGATGTCGAGCTTCTCCACGGCCACGGTGTTCGGCAGCACCACCAGGATGCGGTGGCCGCGGACCGCGGCCGCCTGCGCCAGCCCGATCCCGGTGTTGCCCGAGGAGGCCTCGACGATCGTGCCGCCCGGCAGCAGCGACCCGTCGCGCTCCGCGGCGAGCACCATCGCCGTGGCGGCGCGGTCCTTGACCGAGCCGCCCGGGTTCAGGTACTCGACCTTGACCAGCACGGTCGCCGAGAGGTCCGCGGTGAGCCTGCGCAGCCGGACGAGCGGGGTGTCGCCGACGAGATCGAGCAGCGAGTCGTGAACGGGCATGGTCCTCCAACCGCGCTCCAAGCGGGCGCGGCGATCAGTGGACAGGTCTTGGAACGGCGTGGGTGAAGCTGTCCGCACGATAATCGGAGTGGAGGACGATCATGGCGCCGTACATCGAGGGGCTGGTCGAGGCCCTGGACGCGGCGGGCGGGCGGCCGGTGCTGCGGCACGGGGGGCGCGACGTCGCCGGGGCCGCGCTGCTCGCCGACGTCCACCGGTACGCGCGGGCGCTCGACGGGCTCGGCATCGGACGCGGCGACCTCGTCGCGTTGCTCGCCCCCAACAGCCCCGACGCGCTGGCCGTGCGCTACGCCGCGCACGTCATCGGGGCGGGCGCGGTGTACTTGTCGGTGCCGCCGAACCCCGAGCGCCGGGCCCGGATGATCGCGCAGTTCGCGCCGCGGCTGGTCGTGGTGTTCCCCGAGACGGCCGACCTCCTGCCACCGGTCAGCGCCCCGCTCGCGGCCGTCGGGCCGGTGCCGGGCGTCTCGACCCGGCTCGACGCCCTCGCCGGCGTCCAACCCGACACCCCGCTGCCCAGCCGCGCCCGCCCCGAGGACCTGGCCGTGGTGATCTCCTCGGGCGGGACGACCGGCGTGCCCAAGGGCAGCAGGCGCACCTTCGCCAGCTACACGGCCGCGGTCGCCTGCCCGCCCGCGCCCGAGCGCAGGCAGCTGGCCAACGGCAAGCTCGCCTACCTCACCCAGATCCTGGTCGACCAGACCCTGCTCGGCGGCGGCACCGTCGTCCTCCAGGAGGAGTTCGACCCCGCCACGACCCTCGCCACGGTCGAACGGGAGCGGATCACCCACCTGTTCCTGGTCGAGCCGCAGCTCTTCGCGCTGATGGACGACCCGCGCGTGCCCGAGCACGACCTGACCTCGCTGCGGGCGGTGACCCACATCGGCGCGGCGGCCGCGCCCGTGCTGCGCCGCCGCGCCCGCGAGCGGCTCGGCCCGGTGATCGCCCACACCTACGGGGCCAGCGAGATGGGCATCGTCGCAGCGCTCAGCCCGGCGGAGCACGACCGGCCGTCGCGCTTCCGGTGCGCGGGCCACGTCGTGCCCGGCGTCGACGTGCGGTTCCGCCGCGCGGACGGCGGCCTCGACCCCGGTGGCGGGTCGATCGAGGTGCGCTCGCCCGCGATGGCCGAGGGCTACCGGCACCGCGACGCGGAGGAGTCCGAGCGCTTCGTCGACGGCTGGTACCGCACCGGCGACGTCGGGAGCCTCGACGCGGAGGGCATGCTGAGGATCGACGGGCGCGCCGCCGACATCGCCGCGGCCGGGGCGCCGCCGGTCGACCTGCAGGACACGCTCTGCCGCCTGCCGTCCGTGCGCTACGCCGTTGTGATCACCGACCCGGACCGCGGGGTGGCGCTCGCCGCCGTCGAGCCGTGGCCCGGCGGCTCCGTCGACCTCGCCGGCTGCGCGACCGCGCTGTCCGTCGAGCACGGCGTGACGCTGCCGATCCTCGCCTTCGCCGCCGCCATCCCGCGCACCGAGCAGGGCAAACCCGACCGCGCCGCGATCGGAGCGGCCTGCGCACCGGTGCAGGCCTGACCGTGCGGGGTGCGGTGATCGCCGCGACGTCGGCGATGGTGATGCTCGTGCTGGATTCCAGCATCGTCGGGGTGATGCTGCCCAGCATGCGCACCGATCTGCACCTCGGGTCTGCACCTCGGGGCCGGGGCGCAGGCCTGGATCGTCGCGATCTACCTGCTCACGCTGGCCGTGCTGCTCCCGGTCGGCGAACGGCTGTGCGACGCGCTCGGCGCGGCCCGCACGTTCGCCGTCGGGATGGCCGGGTTCACCGTGGCGTCCGCGGGCGTCGGCCTGTCGACCGCGGGCGTGGAGATCATCGCCTGGCGCGGGTTCGCGGGGTGCGCGGCCGCGTGGACCGTCGCCCGGGCCGAAGATCGCCGCGAGTGGCACCTCATGACGCCCGCGACCGCTCTG
>DATAOO010000235.1:0-5937 GCA_036265695.1 Pseudonocardia sp.
CGACTCACCGTGGCGGAACGGCCAACTCACCTGGGCGGAACGTGCGACTCACCGCGGCGAAACGTACGACTCACCCGGGGGTTAGACGTTGACGCCGTAGTCCAACGCGATGCCGCGGAGGCCGGAGGCGTAGCCCTGGCCGACGGCGCGGAACTTCCACTCCCCCGCCCGGCGGTACAGCTCGCCGAACACCATGGCGGTCTCGGTGGAGGCGTCTTCGGTGAGGTCGAACCGCGTGAGCTCGGCGTCGTTGTCGGCGTTGACGACCCGGATGTAGGCGTTGGCGACCTGGCCGAAGCTCTGCCGCCGGGCGTCGGCGTCGTAGATGCTGACCGGGAAGACGACCCGCTCGACGTCGAGCGACATCGCCGACAGGTTCACCTTGATGATCTCGTCGTCGCCCTCGCCCTCGCCGGTGAGGTTGTCGCCGGTGTGCTCGACCGTGCCGTCGGGGCTCGTGAGGTTGTTGAAGAAGACGAAGTGCTGGTCGGAGATGACCTTGCCGTTGGCGTTCAGCATGATCGCGGACGCGTCGAGGTCGTAGTCGGCACCGGTGGTCGTGCGCACGTCCCAGCCGAGGCCGACCAGGACGCTCGTGAGGCCGGGGGCCTCCTTGGTCAGGCTGACGTTGCCGCCCTTGGCGAGGCTGACACCCACGTGAAGCTCCCTTTCGAGTCGCGGCCCTTCGCGCGCAACCCTAGACCCGCGATGTGAAAAGGCCGTGGAGCCTGTCACCCCTCCGTGGAAGCATCGGCGGCCGTGCGTAGTCGCGGCGGGTTCGTGCTGGTCGCGGCCCTCACCGTCGACTCGGTCGGCAACGGTCTGTTCGCCCCGCTCTCGCTCGTGTACTTCGTGCGGCTCACCGACGTGCCGCTCGCGCTGGTCGGCGTGCTGCTCACCGTCGCCAACCTCGTCGCGCTCCCGCTGCCCATCTGGGCGGGCACGCTGGCCGACCGGTTCGGTCCGCGGTATCTGGTGGTGGCGGCGGAGGCCGCGATGGCGCTGGGCTTCCTCGCATTCGCCGTCGTGACCGGCCCGATCGGGATCCTGCTGGCCGCCACGCTGCTCGCGGCCGGGGTCCGGTTGTTCTGGTGCACGATCTTCACCCTCGTGGCCGACTACGCCGACGGCCGCCCCGGCGGCGCGCGCGTCGACACCTGGTACGCGATCAGCAACGCGGCCCGCACCGCGGGGTTGGCGCTCGGCGGCCTCGTCACCGGCATCGTGGTCGCGGACGGCAGCGCGGCGGGCTACCGCGCGGTGGCCTACGGCGCCGCGGTGTCCCTGGCGCTGGCCGCCGTGCTCGTCGCGGTCGGCGTGCGGGCTCCGCACCGCGCCGCCACCGCCGCCGACCCCGTGGGCTACCGCGAACTGCTGCGCGACCGGCCCTACCTCGGGCTCGTCGCGCTCAACACCGTCTACGCGATGACCAGCATGATGCTGGCGCTCGCGCTGCCGACGGTGGTGCTCACCGGCGCCGGGCCGCCGTGGCTCGCGGCGCTGCTGCTGGCCGCCAACGCCGTGCTCATCGCGGTGCTGTCGGCGCCCCTCGTGCGCAGGCTCGCCGGTGTGCGCCGCACCCGCAGCATCGCGGGCGCGGCCGGGCTGTGGGTGCTCTGGTGCGGCATGCTCGCGGTGGTCGGCGTCACCGGCGGCACGACGACGGCGACGGTCGTGCTGGTGGTCGCCACCCTGCTCTTCACGGTGGCCGAGGCGGTGCACGCGCCGATCTCGACGGCGGCCGCCGCGAGCGCCGCTCCTGCCGCCGCCCGTGGCCGCTACCTCGCCACGTTCCAGTACTCGTTCGCCGCCGCGTCGGTGATCGCGCCCGCGTTCTTCGCGGGCCTCTACGACATCAGCCACGCGCTGCCGTTCCTGGTTCTCGGCCTGGTCAACGCGCTGAGCGTGCCCGCGCTCCTGCGGTTGGAGGAGCCGCTGACCGCGCGTTCACGAACCCACTGACCAGCGGCCCGCCGCCCATAGCGCGCCCAGCATCAACGCCGCGGCCAAGGCGAGCGGCGCGACGCTCACCTCGACGTCGCGCTGCTGCGTGGCGACCGTGCGCGGGAGGTCCCTCAGCACGTCCTGGAGGCGGCCTGCGTCACCGGCGGCGAAGTACTGGCCGCCGGTGAGGTTGGCGACCTCGCGCAGCGTGCCCTCGTCGGCGACGAGGTAGCTGCGGGCGCTGGCCCCGCCGTAGCCGCCGCCACCCGACACCGGCGGCGGGTTGGCGCCGCCGTAGCTCTCGAAGCCGCGGCCGCCGAGCTGGGCGGCCGTGCAGACCATCGTCGCCGGGTTGCGGGTGCCGAACCCGATCGGGTACACGCGGACCCCGCGCTCCGCCGCGGTCTTCGCGGCGTCGATCGGCTCGACGCCGGTGGTGTTGGCGCCGTCGGTGAGCAGCACGACGATCTCCGGGGCGTAGGTGCCCGGTGGCCGGGCCCGCGGCGCGGCGGCCGGATCGGTGCCCGTACCGGGATCCGACGGCGCCACCTCCGGGTCGATCTCGGCGATCGCGTCGACGGACTTGAGCACGGCCGCGCCGATCGCCGTGCCCCGGCCGGTGGTGAGGCCGTCGAGGCTGCGCATGAGGGCGTCGCGCTCGGTGGTGGGCGCCACGGTGAGCTGCGCGAACCCGGAGAACACGACCAGCCCGATCCGGGTCTCGTCGTCCTGGTTCTGCACGAACTCGCGCACCGCGGTGGTGGCGGCCGTGAGCCGGTTGGGGTCGACGTCGGTGGAGCACATCGAGCCCGACACGTCGAGCGCGAGGATGATCGTGGAATCGGAGATCGGCACGTCCATGCCGACCTCGGGCCGGGCCGCGGCCACCCCGAGCAGCCCCAGCGCGGCCAGCACCAGAGCGAACGGCAGGTGCCGCTTCCACCCGGCCCGCTTGGGCGCCGCCGCCCGGATCAGCGCGACGCTGGAGTGCCGCACCGCCTGCTTGCGCCGCCGCCGGTTGTGCCATACGTACGCGGCGACGAGAACCGGCAACACCAGCAGGAAGAGGAGGGCCAACGGCCACTGGACGCCCATCGCTACACCGCCCGCCCGAACCACAGGAACGACAGCCCGGCCCCCGCGAGCAGCAACACCGCGCCCACGGCCGCGAAGAGGGCGGTGAGCTCGACGTGCTCCTCGGCGACCGTCCACTCCAACGCGATCGAGTCGTACACCGACGCCAACGCCTGCGTGTCGGCCGCCGGGAAGTACTTGCCGTCGGTGTGCGCGGCGATGTCGCGCAGCATCGGCTCGTCCAGCCGGGTCGCGACCTGGAAGCCGTCGAGCGTGAGGACCGTGCCCTCCGGCCTGCCCAGCCCGATCGGGTAGACCTTCACCCCGGCCCCGGACGCGATGTCGGCGACGTCGAGCGGGTCCGCGCCCGTGGTGTTCTCCCCGTCGGAGAGCAGGATCACCGCGGCCGACCCGTGGTAGCCCAGGTCGGGCCCGCGCGGTTCGAGCGGGTTGACCGGCCCGCTGTCGACCAGCACCGGCCGCCCGACGATCGCCGAGAGCGCGGTCTGCAACCCGCTCGCCAGCGCGGTGCCGCCCTGCGGGGTGAGGCGGTCGATCGCCGCGGTCACCGTGGCCTTGTCCGTGGTGGGCTCCTGGGTGACGAGCCCGCTGCCGCTGAAAGCCACGACGCCCACCCGCACCGTCGAGGGCTGCTTCTGCACGAACGTGCGCGCGGCGGCCTTCGCGGCGGCGATCCGGTCGGGCTCCAGGTCCTTGGCGGCCATGCTGGCCGACACGTCGAAGGCGAGGATCACGGTGCCCTCGCGGCGGGGCTGCGGCACGGTCGCCTCCGGCCGCGCCAGGCCCGCGACCAGCACCACCAGGGCGAGCAGCATGAGCACGGGCGGCAGGCGCCTGCGCCACCCGGCCTGTTCCGCGCGCGCCGCGACCAGGCCGAGCGTGGCCAGCCGGGTGCGCCGCGCCGCGCGCTCGCGCTGCAGCCTGCGGTACCTCAGCACCACCAGCGGGACGGCGCCGAGCGCGAGCAGCATCCAGGGCCAGGCCAGGACCAGCCCGGTCGGTTCGGCCGCGAGCTCCATCATGGGCGCCGCCGCCTGCGCAGCTGGGAGACCCGGAACAGCGCGCGCACGAGGTCCTCGTCGGTCGACACCGTGAACAGGTCGAGCCCGGCCGAACGGAGATCGGCCACGAGGGTGGACTGCCGCTCGTCGGCCTGCTCCCGCAGCCGCTGCTGGAAGCCGGGATCGTCGGTGTCGACGAAGATGACCTCGCCGGTCTCGGCGTCCTCCACGTAGATCATCCCGGCCGCGGGGAGCTCGAACTCGCGCCGGTCGACCACCTGGATGGCCACCACGTCGTGGCGGCGGGCGAGCTGGCTGACCAGGCCCTGCCAGCCCGGCTCGCTGATGAAGTCCGAAACGACCACGACGAGCGAGCGCCGTCGCAGGATCCCCAGCGCGGCGCGCAGCGCGACCCCCAGGTCGGTGGGGCCCGGCTCGGCCGACTGCGGCGCGGCCAACATCCGGGCCAGGATGCGCAGCACGTGGTTGCGGCCGTTGCCCGGCGGGATCGTCTCCCGGACGCGCCCGTCGAAGAACAGCGCACCGACCCGGTTGCCGCCGCGGGAGAGCAGCTGCGCCACCGTGGCCGCCACCTCGGTGAGCACGAGGTGCTTGCGCCGCTCGATCGGGCCGAAGTCCATCGAGGCCGACGTGTCGAGCAGCAGCCACGCCGTGACCTCGCGGTCTTCCACGTACTCGCGGACGTGGGTGATGTCGGTGCGGGCGGTGACGTTCCAGTCGATGTGGCGCAGGTCGTCGCCGTACTGGTATTCGCGCAGGTCGGCGACGTCGACGCCGGTGCCGCGGAACACCGTGCGGTAGTCGCCCTGCAGCCGCCCGTCGAGGCGGCGCAGGACGCGCCACTCCAGCCTGCGGAGCACCCGCTCCGGGGTGAGGGCAGATGTGTCGATCATGAGGTTGCGTCGATCATGACTTCTGCGCGCGGACGCCCGGCTCGACCTTGGGGAGTGCGATCGACTCGAGCAGGGGGTCGAGCAGCGCGTCGGGGGCGATGTCGTCGGCGAGCGCCTCGTAGGACAGCACGATCCGGTGCCGCAGCACGTCCTTGGCCAGCTCCTGCGCGTCGCCGGGAAGGGCGTAGTCGCGGCCGCGCAGGAACGCCAGCGCCTTCGCGGCGAGCACCATGTTGATCGACGCGCGGGGGCTGGCGCCGAACGAGACGTAGCGGGCCAGCTCGGGGTGCCCGGCGCCCGCGAGGTCGCGGGTGGCGGAGGCGATCTTCACGGCGTACTCGATGATCTGCGGGTCGACGTACACGGCGTCGGCGGCGCGCTGGTACTCGCGCAGCGTGGCGGTGTCGATCACCGCCTCGGGCCGCTCCGACGCGCGGATCATCCGCTCGACCACCACGTACTCCTGCGTGGCCGTGGGGTACCCGACGAGCACCTTGAACATGAAGCGGTCGAGCTGCGCCTCCGGCAGCGGGTAGGTGCCCTCGGACTCGATCGGGTTCTGCGTGGCCATGACCAGGAACGGGTCGGGCGCGGGGTAGGTCTCCCGCCCGATCGTGACCTGCCGCTCCTGCATCACCTCCAGAAGCGCGGATTGGACCTTCGCTGGCGCGCGGTTGATCTCGTCGGCAAGCAGGAAGTTGCAGAACACCGGCCCGAGCTCGGTTTCGAACGACCCCGTGTCCGGCCGCCAGATGCGCGTGCCGACGAGGTCGGCCGGCACCAGGTCGGGCGTGAACTGGATCCGCTGGAAGGTCCCGCCGAGCGTCTGCGCGAGCGTCTTGATCGTGAGCGTCTTGGCGAGCCCCGGAACGCCCTCGAGCAGCAGGTTGGTGAACACCGGCCCGAACGAGACCTGGAACTCACCCTCGCGCTGGTTGTAGATGCGGGTGCCGACGACGTCGGCGGGCACGAGGTCGGAGGTG
>DATAOO010000236.1:0-4346 GCA_036265695.1 Pseudonocardia sp.
TGTCCGACTGCCCGACGGCGCGCTCGGCGACGTTCTGCTGGACGGCGCCACGGTGGGTATCGCCCCGGGCGAGGGCGCCGACCTCGACGCGCACGGCTGGCGCGTGCTCCCGGCCGCCTGCGAACCCCACGCCCACCTGGACAAGGCGCTGACGGCGCCCCGGCTGCCGCCCGGCGTCGGCAACGACCTCGTCGCGGCCTGCGACAGCTGGCGCGCCCTGTTCCCCACGATCGACCGCGCCGACACCGAGGCCCGCGCCCTCGCCGCGGTCCGCCGCTACGTCGCGCGCGGCATCACGGCGATCCGCTCCCACGTCGACCTGCACGTGGGGTCCGACCCGTTCCGCGCCGTCGACGCGTTGATCGCGCTGCGGGAGCGCCTGCGGGGCCGCGTCACGCTCCAGGTCTGCCTCCTCGCAGGCCACGAGACGCCGACGGAGCTGGTCGCCGCGGCCGCCGACCGCGGTGTCGACGTGATGGGCGGCTGCCCGCACCTCGCCGACGACCCGCGGGCCGAGTGCACCCGCATGCTCGACATCGCCGAGGCCCGCGGCCTGCCGGTGGACCTGCACGTCGACGAGGTGACCGAGCTGCCCGCCGACGACGACGACCTCGACATCGTCGAGCTCGCCCGCCAGACGCTCGCCCGCGGGCTCACCCACCCGGTCACGGCGAGCCACGCCGTGCGGCTCGGCATGCTGCCCGCCGAGCGGCTGGACCCCGTGCTGGCGGACGTGCTGCGCGCGGGGCTCGGCGTCGTCACGCTGCCCATCACGAACCTCTACCTGCAGGGCCGCGACGCCACCCACGCCGCCCCGCGCGGGCTCACCGCGGTGCGCGCGCTCCTCGACGCGGGCATCCCGCTCGCCGCGGGCGCGGACAACGTGCGCGACCCGTTCAACGCCGCGGGCCGCGCCGACCCGTTCGAGACGACCTCGCTCCTGCAGACGGCGGCCCACCTCACCGCCGAGCAGGCCCTGCACGCCGTCACCGCGGGGGCGCGCGCTGTGCTCGGCCTGCCCCCGGCCGGGGTCGCGCCCGGCGACGTCGCCGACCTGCTCCTCGTGCCCGACGTCGACCTCGGCGACGTCCTCGCGGGTACCGAGGACGCCCGCATCGTCCTGTCCGGCGGCCGCGTCGTCGCCGACACCCGCGTCCAGCGCAGCCTGGAGGTTTGAGTGACCGCCCCGACGACTCCCACCACCGACGCCCCCACCCTGCTCCTCGACGGCGTCGGCAAGCGCTTCCCGACCGGCACGGTCGCGCTGATCGACGTCGACCTCCGCCTCAACCCCGGCGACTTCGTGTCGGTCGTCGGCCCCTCGGGCTGCGGCAAGTCCACGCTGCTGCGCCTCGCGTCCGGCCTGGAGACGGCCACCAGCGGGAGCGTCGCTGTCACCGCCGCCGCCACGAGCTACGTCTTCCAGGACCCGACGCTGCTGGAGTGGCGCAGCGCCGCCCGCAACGTCGAGCTCGTGCAGGAGCTCCGCGGCGTGCCGCGCGCGGCCCGCCGCGCCCGTGCCCAGGAGATGCTCGAACTGGTCGGGCTCACCGGGTTCGAGCAGCAGCACCCCCGGGAGCTCTCCGGCGGCATGCGGATGCGGGTCTCGATCGCCCGCGCGCTGGTCGCCGACCCCGATCTCGCCCTCTTCGACGAGCCGTTCGGCGCGCTGGACGAGATCACCCGGCTGCAGATGCAGACCGAGCTGCAGAAGCTGTTCGTGCTCAAGCAGTTCGCAGGCCTCTTCATCACGCACTCGGTGTCGGAGGCGGTGTACCTGTCCAACCGCGTGCTGGTGATGAGCGGGCGGCCGGGCCGCGTCGTCGCCGACATCACCGTGCCGTGGGAGTACCCGCGCGAGCCGACCTTGCGCTACGACCCGGAGTTCGCCACGCTGACCGGCCGCGTGTCCCAGGCGTTGGGGGAGCACTCATGACGACCACCCAGCCCACCGAGCTGCCCGCCGCGCCCCCGGACGCCGCCCCGGCCGCTGCGGCGGAGGAGCGCGCGCCCTGGTGGCGCACGGCCGCGGCCAAGACGGTGCCGATCGTGCTCGCCGTCCTCGGCATCGCGGCGATCTGGTACCTGCTCAGCTACGTCGTACTGCCGCCGTCGCAACGGTTCCTGCTGCCGCCGCCGCACCAGGCGTTCGGCGTGGCGCTCTCCAACCCCAACGTCGCGGTCCCGATGTTCGAGGCGTTGTGGCGCAGCATCCTCGTCGCGATCATCGGGCTGGCGATCGCGACCGTCATCGGCATCGGCTGGGCCACGCTGATGGCCCAGTGGTCGTGGGCGGAGAAGATCCTCTACCCGTACGCGGTGATCCTGCAGACGATCCCGATCCTCGCCCTCGTGCCGCTCATCGGCATCTGGATGGGCTACTCGTTCGCCGCCCGCGTGGCCGTCTGCGTGCTCATCGCGGTCTTCCCGATGATCTCCAACACGTTCTTCGGGCTGCAGTCGGCCAGCCAGGCCGCGCACGACCTCATGACGCTCAACAAGGCCACCCGCCTCCAACGCCTGGTCAAGCTGGAGTTCCCCGCCGCCGTGCCCGCCATCTTCACCGGGCTGCGCACCGCCGCGGGCCTCGCGGTGATCGGCGCGATCGTCGGCGACTTCTTCTTCCAGCAGGGCGCCCCCGGCATCGGTAGCCTCCTGCGCGTCTACACGCAGCGGCTGTCGATGGAGCCGCTCCTCACCGCCGTGACGCTGACCGCGCTCTTCGGCGTCGTGTTCTTCACCGCCTTCGCCGCGCTCGACCGCGCCGTGGTCGGGCGCTGGTACGGCCGCTCTGCCCGCTGATCCGAGCCCGCTGATCCCCGAGAAAGCGAGACCCCCCGTGAACCGCCATCCCCTCCTCGTCGCAGGCACGCTCGCGACCGCGCTGTTGCTGGCCGCCTGCGGATCCGGAAGCACGCCCGCCGCGCCCGCCGCGCCCGCCGCGCCCGCCGCGCCCGCGGCCCCCGCGGGTGGCCCGCTCGACCTCAAGGGCGCGGGCTGCCCGGAGACCGTGGTCATGCAGCAGGACTGGCAGCCCGAGTCGGAGCACGGCGCCATGTACGCGCTGGTCGGGCCGGGCTACACCGTCGACACCAACACGAAGTCGGTCACCGGTCCGCTGGTCGCGCAAGGGGTCGACACCGGCGTGAAGGTCGAGGTGCGGGCGGGCGGGCCCAACACCGGGTTCAAGCCGATCCCGGCGCTCATGTACGCCGACGACAAGATCACGTTCGGAGCGGTCAACACCGACGACGCCATCGTCCAGGCTTCGAAGCAGCTGCCGACGGTGGCCGTGGCGTCCCAGATGACGGTGAGCCCGCAGATCCTCATGTGGGACCCGGCGAGCTACCCCGGCGCGAAGACGATCAAGGAAGTCGCCGCCACCGGCGCGACGATCGTCACCTCCGGCGAGGTGCTGCCCGCGCTGCTCGAGTCGCAGGGGATCATGAAGAAGTCCCAGTCCGACCAGAGCTACGACGGCTCGCCGTCCCGGTTCGTCTCGGACCCGAAGATCGTGCAGCAGGGCTTCGCCACCGCCGAGCCGTTCATCTACGAGAACGAGATCGCGCAGTGGAAGAAGCCGATCGCGTTCGAGGTCTTCGCGAACTACGGCTACTCGATCTACCCCGAGCCGCTGGCCGTGCGGGCGGACAAGGTCGCGGCGCTCACGCCGTGCCTGAAGAAGCTCGTGCCGATCATGCAACGTTCGCAGATCGACTTCCTGAAGAACCCCGCGCCCACCAACGACCTCATCGTCAAGCTCGTCGACCAGTACCAGACCGGCTGGACCTACACCCCCGGTGACGCGGACTTCTCGGTGAAGACGCAGGTCGAAGGCAAGTTCGTGATGAACGACCCGGCGTCGGGCGTGTTCGGCAAGTTCGACCCCAAGCGGGTGGCCGACACCGTCGCCCGCTTCGTGCCGCTGCTGCAGGCCTCGGGCACGCTCACCGGCACCGCCCCCACGGCCGAGAGCCTCTACACGAACCAGTTCATCGACGATTCGATCAAGATGTGATGGGCACCGCGACGGAGAAGGCGTGCGCCGAGATCACCCGGCTCGGCGCGGCCGCCGTGACGTTCGACGAGGCGCAGCGCACCAAGGCCTCGTCGGACTGGTCGCGGATGTCGCCGATCCTGGCCGAGAAGGTGCCGCCCGGCCGGTTCGTGGCCGACGCCGTGGTGCGCCCGGGCAGCGCCGCCGACGTGGCGACCGTGCTGCGCGTCGCCTACGAGCACGACGTGCCGGTCACCCCGCGCGGCGCGGGCACCGGCAACTACGGGCAGGCCACCCCGTTCGAGGGCGGGATCCTGCTCGACCTGCGCAGGCTCACCGACGTCCGGAT
>DATAOO010000237.1:0-1974 GCA_036265695.1 Pseudonocardia sp.
GCGTCGACCTGCTCGACGTCGAGCAGGTCGTCATCCGGGGGCGCCTCACGCTGGGCGCGCTCGTGGCGGCGCACCATGACCCGGAGGGCCTGCAGGAGGCCGTCGAGCAGGCCATGGCGAGCATCGCCATGCAGGTGCAGACCTCCCTGGAGATCTCCGACGACCCGGCGGGGCGCAGGCACTCGACGCACGTGGTCGTGGTGCTCGGGCGGCCGATCACCGCGCGCGCGTTCGGGTCGATCGCGCGGGCGTTGGCCGACGTCGGCGCCAACATCGACGCGATCCGCCGCGTGGCCGACTACCCGGTCACCGGGCTGGAGCTGCTGGTCTCGCCGGTGCCCGGCCAGGGCTCCGAGGACTACCCGCCCGGCACGCTGCGCAAGAAGCTGGTGGACGTCGCGCACGCGGCGGGCGTGGACGTCGCCGTGGAGCGGGCCGGGTTGGCCCGGCGCAGCAAGCGGCTGATCGTCTTCGACGTCGACTCCACGCTCGTGCAGGGCGAGGTGATCGAGATGCTCGCCGCGCGGGCGGGCGCCGAGGACGAGGTGCGGGCGGTCACCGAAGCCGCCATGCGGGGCGAGCTCGAGTTCGCCGACGCCCTGCGGGCCCGGGTCGCGACGCTGGCCGGGCTGCCCGCGTCGGTGCTCGCCGACGTGGCCCGCGAGCTGCAGCTCACGCCGGGGGCGCGCACCACGATCCGCACGCTCAAGCGGCTCGGCTTCCGGTGCGGGGTGGTGTCCGGCGGGTTCACCCAGGTGATCGCGGGGCTGGCCGCGGAGCTCGCGCTGGATTTCGTCGCCGCCAACGAGCTGGAGGTCCACGACGGGCGGCTCACCGGCCGGGTCGTCGGCGAGATCGTCGACCGGCCGGGCAAGGCGGTCGCCCTGGAGCGGTTCGCGCGGGAGGCGGGCGTCTCGCTCTCCCAGTGCGTGGCGGTGGGCGACGGCGCCAACGACATCGACATGCTCGCCACCGCGGGCCTCGGCATCGCGTTCAACGCCAAGCCCGCGCTGGCCGAGATCGCCGACACCGCGCTGTCGGCGCCGTACCTCGACGTCGTGTTGTTCGTGCTGGGCATCACGCGCGACGAGGTGGAGCGCGCCGACGCGGCCGACGGTCTGACCCGACGTGTTCCCATCGCCTGACGCCCCGCCCGACCTGCTGGCGCCGCTCGCCGCCCGCTACGGGGCCGCGCGCGGCGGACCGGTGGTGATCCCGCCCGAGCCGGACGGCGTGGTGCGGGCGATGCCGATCGTGCTGCGGCTGGAGCGCCCGCCCGCGGGCCGCACCGAGGTGCTGGAAGCGGCCGCGGGCGCCGCGCTCGCCGTCTGCCTCGATCCGCGGGCTGCGGACGAGTGGCGGGATGCGCTGTCCACCTGGGTGGCGAGCCGGATCCGCAAGATCGCGCGACGGGCCCGCGGCGCGCACTGGGCAGCCGTGCAGGAGCTCCCCGGGGTCACGGTGACGGTCGGCGACGCGCAGGCCCGCGCGCTCGTCCCCGGGCCGATCGACGAGGTGCCCAAGGTCGTCTCCCGGCTGCAGATCGGCGGCACCGACCTCGAGCCGGACGCCCCCGGGCCGCCCGCCCCCGGCGTGCCGGTGATCCACGTCAACGCGGCGTTGGAGATGACGGTCGGCAAGGCGGCGGCCCAGGTGGGGCACGCGTCGATGCTGTACGCGGCGGCGCACGGGCTGCTCGCGGTGCCCGCCTTCGCGGTGCGCGACGCGGGCCCTGCCGCCTGGCCGGAGCTGTGCCGCGCGGTCGAGTCCGGGAAGGCGGTGGCGGTGCGCGACGCCGGGTTCACCGAGGTCGCCCCGGGCACGATCACCTGCATCGTCACCGGGTGATCGCGCCGAGCCGCACACAGCAGCGGTCGCACCGGCCTGAGGTGCGGCTCGCGCCGATCTTGTCGGCCGCGGCCGGCATGCTCGTCGGGTGACCACCCGGTTCGTCGACACCGCCGAGCGCCGCGC
>DATAOO010000238.1:0-11863 GCA_036265695.1 Pseudonocardia sp.
AGGTCTCCGCCATGCACCTGTTGTTCGCCGACTCGGTACCCGACACGACCATCGACGAGCTCACGTCGCGGGGACACCGGTGTTCGGTGGAGCCCGCCCTGACCACCGCGGACCTCCCCGGGCGGATCACGGGCGTCGACGCGCTGGTGGTGCGGAGCACCAAGGTCGACCGCGCGGTGTTCGAGGCGGCGGACAAGCTCGCGCTGGTCATCCGGGCGGGCGCGGGCACCAACACCATCGACACCGAGGTCGCCGCCCGCAACGGGGTGCTGGTCTCCAACGTGCCCGGCCGCAACGCGGTCGCCGTCGCGGAGCTGACCTTGGGCCTGATCCTCGCCGTGGACCGTCGGATCGCGGACAACGTCGCCGACGCCCGCCGCGGCCGCTGGGAGAAGGCGACCTACAGCAAGGCCGACGGGCTGCTGGGCAGCACCCTCGGCATCCTCGGCATGGGCTCGATCGGACTCGCCGTGGCCGAACGGGCGACCGGGTTCGGGATGCGGGTCGCCCACGTGCACCGGGCGGGCCGGAGCCAGGCCACCCGGGACCGGCTGGCCGAGCTCAACGCCGTCGGTTTCGACGCGCTGCCCGCGCTGCTCGCCGCCGCGGACGTGGTGAGCCTGCACGTGCCGTCGTCGCCGGAGACCAAGAACCTCGTGGACGCCGACTTCCTCGCCGCGATGAAGCCGGGTGCGCTGCTCGTGAACACCTCGCGCGGTGACGTGGTCGACGAGGCCGCGCTGCTCGCCGCGCTGGACGCCGGGCGGGTCCGCGCGGCCCTCGACGTGTTCGCGGACGAGCCGGGCTCGGGTGCGGCCGAGTGGGACTCGCCGCTCGCCCGCCACCCGCGGGTGGTGGCCACCCACCACATCGGAGCGTCCACCGCGCAGGCCCAAGCCGCCGTGGCCGCGGGCGTCGTGGAGATCGTGGACGCGTTCGCGGCGGGCGAGGCGCGCAACTGCGTCAACCTCGCACCGCGCGGCCTCGGCAGCGCCACCCTCACCGTGCGGCACGTCGACAAGGTGGGCGTGCTGGCCCGGGTGCTGGAGCTGCTGCGGGAAGCCGGGCTGAACGTGGAGCACATGCAGAACCGGATCTTCGCGGGCGGCGCGGCGGCCGTCGCCACCATCGACCTCGCGGGCACCGTGCCCGCCGACCTCTCCGCCGCCCTCGACGCGATCCCGGAGGTGCTGGGCACCTCGCTCGCCGCGATCGACGCGAACGGCACGGGCCCCGCGTGATCAGGGCGTGCACACCGCGGGCCGCCGACGTCCCGCGATCCGCTGTCCCCCAGGGCGTCCGGCCCTTCACGGGCTGGTTGGTCCACGCCGCCGCGGCCGATCAGGTGGGCACGGTCTCGGAGGTCTCGGGCACCGGGCGATCGGCGCTGCGGGCGGTGCGGCCCGAGGCCTACGAGGCGATGCCACCCGCGGTGTACGTCTACCGGCAGAGCACGCCGCACGGGCAGCACACCGGCATCGTCTGCGACGTCACGCCCGAGGCGTTCCTCGACGGCCGGGTGCTGGGCCACGAGTCGGTGCAGCCCGAACGCGTCGACGGGCTCGCGCGCTACCTCGCCACCATGCCGCAGCACGTGGAGCTGGTGAGCACGCTGCACCGGGCGGGGCCGGTGGTCCGGGCGACGTTGGCGCTGGTGCCCGGGCTGGCGCCCGATCGCGACGTCGTCGCGCCCGACGGCACCCGCCACACGGTGTGGTGCGTCCCGGGCGGCCCGCAGGCCGACGAGCTGTGCCGGGAGCTGGGCGCCGTCACCCACTACATCGCCGACGGGCACCACCGGGTGGCCGCCAGCCTCGAGGTGTGGGACCGCTCCGCTCGGGACTCCCGCCGCGGCGTGCTGTGCGTCGCCTACCCGCTCGACGGGCTGCGGCTCGCCGCCGTCGACCGGCGGGTGGCGGGCCCGGTCGACGCCGCCCTGGTGCGCAGCCTGCTCGAGGCGAGCTTCGTCGTGCGGCCCGTCGCCGATGCGCGGGAGGCGTTGTCGACGGGCGTCGCGGTCAACCTCGACCGCCGGTGGTACTCCGCGCGCTACGCGGGCGAGCGGCCGGCGGGCTCACGCGGCCTGGACGTCTCGCTGCTCCACGCGGGCGTGCTCGACCGGCTCCCCGCGGGCACGCGGGTGGAGCCGACCCGGGACCCGATCGAGGCCTCGCTCGCGGCCTGCGACGCGGACGGCGGGGTGCTGTTCGCGCTGCCCGCGCCGGAGCTCACCACGCTCATCGCGATCGCCGAGGCGCGCGAGGCGGTGCCCGCCAAGAGCACCTACTTCTCCCCCAAGCCCGGATCGGGCATCTTCCTGCGCGATCCCGCCGGGCAGCCGGTGCCCACCGTGGGCGGGGCGGCCTGAGGCACCGCGCGCCGCGGTAACACGCCCGCCCGGGCCTACGAGATCATCACATGGGCAGCGGCCTCGTCCGACCGCACGGGCGGGCGCACTCGGAACACAGTTCGTGAACTGTTTACACGGGTTCAACCGACCTGCCGCCGCCACCATTGCCGATATCGGTAGGCTCCGCCGTCTCCCCGTCCCCGAAACGCCGTCATGTGGACGAGCTGACCCCTTCGAGGAGCCATCATGGTGCCGCATGATGCAGTGCTTGATAGCTCGTCGCTGGCGTACAGCGAACGCGTCGCATTGTCCGACGACGGGAAGACGAACGTCCATGTATTCAGCCGCGCATTGCGCGACACCGTCATCAGCGTGGCGAACCTGGGATCGGCCCAGCGCGTCCTGGACGTCTGCCAGGGCCTCGGTGGCCCGGTCGTCGCGGCGATGTCCGGCGGGTTCTTCGCACGTGCGGACCGCAAGCCGTTGGGCGATCTCTGGATCGGCGGCGAGCGCCAGCCGCACGTCCCGTTCCAGGCCCCGTGGCACAAGGTCCGTGGATCGCTGCACGTCGCGGGCGACCGGATCAACATCGACCAGCGACGACGGCTGCCCGTCCGGCCCGACGGCGACCTGTTGCAAGCCGGGCCCGTGCTGGTGATGGGCGGCAAGCTGGTGGTCGACGCCGCCACCGATCTCGAAGGCTTCAGCGCGGGCTCCGACCAGTTCGACAGCGACATCACCGCGGGCCGCTACCCGCGCGCCGCGATCGGGCACGACGGCGCCTACGTGTACAGCGTGGTCGTCGACGGCCGGTCGGACTCCGACGTCGGCATGACCCTGCACGAGCTGGGCAGCTACATGCTGGAACGCCTCGGGGTGGTGGTGGCGCTGAACCTGGACGGCGGCGGCTCGGCCACGCTGGTCGCCAGGGACCTCGCCGGCGTGTTCCGCGTGCTGAACAGCCCGATGGACAGCTACAGGCAACCCACCCCCGGCGGGAGCCGGGAGGTCTACTCGGCGATCATCTTCCGGCAGGGGTAGCCCGAGGCGCTGACCTCACTCTTGTGTGACGACCGGCGCGGCCGGCTAGATTACAGGGATGTTGCAAAGACTTCACCTCCGGTTCACGAACCACAGGGCCTGCTGATCCCGTGCGCGTGCTGATCTTCCACGGCTATCTGCTGTCCGGGACGGGTTCGAACGTCTACAACGCGAACCTCGCCGCGGCCCTGCGCCGCGCCGGGCATGAGGTCCACCTGTTCAGCCAGGAGCGCCACCCCGAGCGGCTCGACTTCGTCGACGCGGTCGGCGAGTGGGTCGACGGTCGGCTCACCGTGCGCACCCTGCGCGAGCCCGTCCGCTGCACCGCCTACCGGCCCGACATCCACGGCCTGCTCCCCGTCTACGTCGCCGACCGCTACGAAGGGGTGGAGGCCAAGCCGTTCCCCGACCTCAGCCCGGGGGAGCTCGACCGCTACCTCGACGCCAACGTCGCGGCGGTGCACCAGGTGGTCGACCGGGTCGCGCCCGACGTCGCGCTGGCCAACCACCTCGTGATGGGCCCGGTCATCCTCGCCCGGGGCCTCGACCGGTCGGTGCCCTACGCCGTCGTGGTGCACGGCTCGGCGTTGGAGTACACGGTCAAGCCGCACCCGCGGTTCCTCCCCTTCGCGCACGAGGGCGTCGAGCGCGCCCGCTGCGTGCTCGTCGGCTCGCGCCACACCGCCGAGAGCCTGTGGGCGGCCCTCGACGACCCCGCCCTGCCCGCGCGGACCCGCCTCGGCCCGCCCGGCGTGGACATCGAGACCTTCCGGCCCCGCACCCCCGACGCCGCGGCGGCGGGTCTGCGGGAGCTCGTCGAGCACCTCGCCGAGCCGTCGGCGCCCGACGACGACACCTCCTTCCCGCGCGACACCGCCGCGGCCGCGCGTTCGCTCGCCCGGCTGTGCCCCGACAAGGACCGCCTCGTGCTGTTCCTCGGCAAGGAGATCCTGTCCAAGGGCCTCGACCTGCTGCTCGCCGCGTGGCCGCTCGTGCTCCAGCGGCAGCCCGACGCGCACCTGGTCGTCACCGGGTTCGGCGCCTGGCACACCACGGCGCTGCGGATGACCGACGCGCTGGCCGCGGGCGACCTCGAGGCCACCCGCACGATCGCGGAGCAGGGACGCGCCGCCGAGGGCGGCGCGGCAGGCCCGCTGCGGCATCTGCTCGCCTTCCTCGACGGCCTCGAGGGCGACGACCGGCAGCGCTACCTCGACGCCGCCGCCCGCATGCACGAGCGCGTGACCTTCACCGGGCGGCTGGTCCACGAGGAGCTGGCGGACCTGCTGCCCGCATGCGAAGCGCTGGTCGTGCCGAGCACGTTCCCCGAGGCCTACGGGATGGTCGCGGCCGAGGCCGCGTGCTGCGGCACGCTGCCCGTCAGCGCCGACCACTCCGGCCTGGCCGAGGTGAGCCGCGTCCTCGAAGCCGCCGTGCCGCGTGAGGTGGCGCCCTGGCTGCGCTTCCGGGTCGACGACGACGCGGTCCCGCACCTCGCGACGTGCCTCATCCGCTGGCTCGGGGCGCCTGCCCCGCTCCGCGAACGCACCCGGCGCGCGCTGGCCCGTTTCGCCCGCGACCGCTTCTCGTGGGACGGCGTCGCCCGCACGATGATCGCGGCCGCCCAGGGCGAGCTCGACGACCTCCCCCGGGTCAACGGTCGCACCGGCCCGCCGCGGGGCCGCAAGGCCTGGCGGGGCGGTCGGCACCAGGCCCCCGCAGGCCGTCTCATGATCACCAGTAGCGGCCCGGGCTGCGACCAGCCCACCTCCTAACCCTCATCCGGCGCCGAGCCGGGGTAGCGCGACCTCGACCGCACGTCGGGCCTCGGCGGCGGCCAGCGGGTTGGCGCCCGCGGTGAGGACGACCAGGGTGCCCTCGTAGAGCAGGTGCAGGTGGCCACCCACCTCGGGGTCACCGGTGAGGGCGTCGAACAGGGCGCGCATCCAGGCCTTCTCCGCGCGGATCACAGGCAGGGCCGGGTGGTCGCCCCGGCCGAGCTCGGCGTAGGCGTTGACGAACGCGCAGCCGCGGCGCTGGGTGCCCATCCACGCCTCCAGCGCGTCGAAGACCAGCAGCACCTGCGTGCGCGGGTCGGGTTCGGCGGCGGCCAGCCGGGCCAGGAGGTACTCGCGCCAGCGGTGGGCCCGGCGCAGCAGGTACAGCGCGACGAGGGCGTCCTTCGAGCCGAACCGGTCGTAGAGGGTCTTCTTCGTGGTGCCCGCCGTCTCCGCGATCAGGTCCACGCCGACGGCGCGCACCCCCCGGTCGTAGAACAGGTCGCTGGCCGCCTCCAGCAACCGCGTGCCCGCCTCGGTCAACGTCGGCAGCGGCTGCAGCACGGGGCGCAGTTCGGCCGGGGTGGTCGCGTCGAGCGAAGTGGGCATCCGAAGCACACTGCGAGTATACAGACCGGTATGGTTACCTGAGGTTGTGTTCACTTCCCAGACCCTGCGGGGCTTCGCCTTGGTCGTGGTGTGGAGCTCGGGCTTCATCGGCGCCGAGCTCGGTGCCCGGCACGCCGGTCCGGACACCGTGCTGGCGTGGCGGTGCCTGGTCACCGCCGTCGTCCTGCTCCCCTGGGCGCTGCGCGCGCTCCCCCTCCTGGACCGGCGGGAGTGGGCGCGGCAGGCCATGCTGGCGCTGCTGTGCCAGTGCCTCTACCTCGCGGGCGTCTTCTGGGCCGCCGCCGCGGGCGTTCCGGCGGGCACCTCCGCGCTCATCGCCTCGCTGCAACCCGCGCTCGTCCTCACCGTCGCCGTCCTGTGGGACGGCAGGCGCGTCCGGGCGGCGCACCTCGCGGGGCTGGCGTTGGGCACCGCCGGGGTCGCGCTGACGGCGGCGGGCGACCTCAGCGCGGGCGTCGCGCTCCCGGCGCTGCTCCTCCCGCTGCTGGCGATGCTGTCGCTGACCGCGGGCACCCTGCTCCAGCAGCGGTGGTCGACGCGGCTCCCCTTGCTGTCGACCCTGGCCGTCCAGGCCGTGTTCACCGCGGGCTTCTTCACCGTCTACGGCGCGGCCGCAGGCTCGCTCACACCGCCTGCGAGCACGGGGTTCTGGGTCGCGGTGGCGTGGGCGGCCGCGGCGGGCATCGGCAGCTACGGCGTCTACTACCTCGTCACCACCCGCGACGGGGCGGGCCGGGCCAGCACCCTGCTCTACCTGACCCCGGCCGCCACCGCGCTGTGGGCGGTCCCGATGTTCGGTGAGCCGCTGCGGGCCGCGGCCGTGCTCGGCCTCCTGATCAGCGCCGTCGCCGTCGTCCTGCTCCGCAACGCGGCGGCCCGGCGAGGCGTGGCGCGCGGGCCTGATGCGCTCGCCGCCGCACCGGCGGGCGCTGACGCCGTCACCGATCGGTAAGGCGCGCAACCCTGCCGCCGCGCGGCAGGCCTGCCGATGATCGAGGTGTGCAACGCGTACTGATCGTGCTGGCGAAAGCGCCGGTGCCGGGCCGGGTGAAGACCCGGCTGTGCCCGCCCGCGACCCCGGAGCAGGCGGCGCGCCTGGCCGCCGCGGCGCTGGCCGACACCCTCGCCGCGGCGCTGCAGGTTCCCGCCGCGGAGGTCGTCGTCGCGCTCGACGGCGAGCCCGACCCGACGCTGGCCGTCGCGCTGGCAGGCACCACGGTCATCGCGCAACGCGGCGGCGCGCTGGGCGAACGGATCGCGGCCGCGCACGCCGACGTGGCCGCGCTCGCGCCGGGTGCCTGCACCGTGCTGATCGGGATGGACACGCCGCAGCTCGACCCGGCCGTGCTCGGCCGCTGCCTCGACGCGGTGGCCGATCCGGACGGTCCGGACGCGGTGCTCGGGCCCGCCGCCGACGGCGGCTGGTGGGCGCTGGCGCTCCGCAACCCGCGCGACGCCGAGCTGATCGGGTCGGTGCCCGCCTCGCGTTCCGACACGGGCGCCCGCACGCGCGCCGCGCTGGAGACGGCCGGACGGCGCGTCGCGGCCATGCCCGAGCTGACCGACGTGGACACGATGGTCGACGCGCACGCCGTGGCGCGCGCCTGCCCGGGCTCGCGGTTCGCGGCGCTGCTCGCGGCCGTCGGCGCGTGACCGCGCCCGCGCTGCCTGCGTTCGACGCGGCGCTGGCCGCCGACGACGCGACGCTCCTGGACAGCGACGGCGGCCAGGACGTGCTGCCCGTCCGGCGGTGGAGCAGGCCCGCCGACGCCGACGACGCCTGGCTGCTCGACCGCTGCACCGGCCCGACCGTCGACCTGGGCTGCGGCCCGGGGCGGTTGCTGGTCGCGCTGGCGCACCGGGGCGTGCCCGCGCTCGGCGTGGACCACTCGCGCATCGCCGAGGCCCACTGCCGCGCACGGGGCGTCGTGATGTTGCGCCGGGACGTGTTCGCCCGCGTCCCCGGCGCAGGCCGGTGGGGGCACGTGCTGCTCGCCGACGGCAACATCGGGATCGGCGGGGACCCGCGGCGGCTGCTCGTGCGCGCCGCGGAGCTGCTCGACGTCGGCGGGACGCTGCTCGTGGAGACCGACCCCGACCCCCGGCGGGACTGGCGGGGATCCGTTCGGGTGCGCACGGCGGTCGGCGCGGGGCCCTCGACGCGGTGGGCGCGGGTGGGTGCCGAGGCGTTGCGCCGCCTCGCCGCGCCGCTGGGCCTCACGGTGGTCGCGGAACGCCCGGGTCCGCGGGCCTTCGTCGCGCTCCGGCGGTGAGCTCCCCCGGCGGTGGTCAGGACGTGGTGGCGGCCCGCGTGACCGGGGCGACCACCGCCAGCGTGATCTCCACGCGGCAGCCTTCACCGTGGTTGACCAGGGAGATCCCGCCGCCCTGGGCGGCCATCAGGCCGTGCGCGATCGACAGGCCGAGGCCCGCCCCGCTGTGCTCGGACGGCGTGCGCGCCCCGCTGCCGCGGTAGCCGACGTCGAAGAGGAACGGCAGGTCGGCCTCGGGCACGCCGCCGCAGCCGTCGTCGACGCGCAGCCACGCCTCCCCGCCGCCGCGGGTGCCCGCGGACAGCCGGACGGCGCCGCCTGCCGGGGTGTGCCGCACGGCGTTGGCGAGCACGTTGCGCAGCACGCGGGTGAGGTCGGTGTCGCTGGCCAGCACGGTGGGCCAGGTCTCGGGGGCCGCCGCCGTCACCGCGACATCGGGGTGCGACTCGGCGGCGACGGCGTCGGAGGCGACCTCGGCCAACGCCAGCGGCTCCAACGTGAGCTGCAGCGTGCCGGAGGTGGCCCGGGAGAGCTGGAAGAGGTCCTCGACCATCGCGGTCATGCGGGTGGCCTCACGGCGGATCCGGCCGAGGTAGTCGCGGACCTCGGCCGGTTCGCGCACCACCCCGTCGACCAGCGCGTCGGCCATCCCGCAGATCCCCGCCAGCGGCGAGCGCAGGTCGTGGCTCATGCCCGCGACGAGCCTGCGCCGCGACTCCTCCGAGCGCCGCTCGGCGGCCGCGGCCTCGCGCTGCCACATCGCCTCGCGCGCCACGCGCCTGCCGAGCAGGAGCCCGGCGGGCACGGTGACCGCGGCGACGACCAGGCACACCACGACGGTGTCGGCGAGCTGCGGCGTGTACATGAAGCCGCTCACGCCGAGCACCCCGACCAGCGCGGCGGCCAGCGGCACGAGCACGAGGGCGACCATCGTGGCGGTGAGCGAACGCCGTCGGATCCGCAGCAGCACCACGCCGCCCACCACGGCGACGGGCAGGGAGAACAGCAGCGCCAACGGCGCCGCCTCCAGCAGCCCGTCGATCACGCCGTGACCCGCGCAGGCACCGCGCGGTCGTAGCGGTACCCGGTGCCCCACACGGTGGCGATCCGGCGCGGGTGCGTGGGGTCGGGCTCGATCTTCTCGCGCAGCCTGCGCACGTGGACGGTGACCGTCGACTGGTCGCCGAACTCCCAGCCCCACACCTCGGCCAGCAGCTCGGCGCGGTTGAAGGCCCGGCCGGGGTTGGCGAGCAGGAACGCGAGCAGGTCGAACTCCCGCCCGGTGAGCGACAGCACCTCGGCGCCGCGCCGCGCGGTCCGTGCCGCGGGGTCGACGACCAGGTCGTCGTCGACGAGCACGGGCGCGGCGGCGGCCGGGGTCGCCCGACGCAGCACCGCGGCGACCCGCAGCACCAGCTCGCGGGCGCTGAACGGCTTGGTGACGTAGTCGTCGGCCCCGAACTCCAGGCCCGCCACGCGGTCGCCCTCCTCGCCGAGCGCGGACAGCATCACGATCGGCAGCGCCGGGTGCAGCTCCCGCAGCGCCCGGCACACCTCCAGGCCGGAGAGGCCGGGCAGCATCACGTCGAGCACGACGGCGTCCGGGGCCGCGGCGCGGGCGGAGCGCAGGGCCGCCGGGCCGTCGGCCGCCTCGTCGACCGCGTAGCCCGCGTCACCGAGATAGCGGCGGGTGATCTCGCGGACGGTCGGGTCGTCCTCGACGACCAGTACCCGGGGTGTCACGCCGACCAGGCTAGATCCCCTGGCCCTCCAGGGTCTTAGAGCTTTCTTACCGCTCATGCCGATTGCCCTCCACAGCCGGGATTCGCTCCTAGCGTCTCTGTGCATGAAGTTCCGCAGCCCGTTACGCGGGCCGTGGCTCACCTCCGTGCTCGGCGTCGTCCTGCTCGCCGCACTGCCGTTGGTGATCGTCACGGGCCTGCTCGACTACGTCGCCTACGGACCGGGCCAGTCGATCCCCGGTGACGTCGGGCTGTTGCACCTGCCCGCCTTCGACTGGCCGACCCGGCCGTCCTGGCTCTTCCGGCTCACCCAGGGCCTGCACGTCGGGCTGGGGCTGGTCCTCGTGCCCGTCGTGCTGGCCAAGCTCTGGTCGGTGATCCCGCGCCTGTTCGTGTGGCCGCCCGCGAAGTCGATCGGGCACGCGCTCGAACGGGCGACGCTGCTGATGCTCGTCGGCGGGATCCTGTTCGAGATCGTCACCGGGCTGATGAACATCCAGTACGACTACGCGTTCGGCTTCAGCTTCTACACCGCGCACTACATCGGGGCGTGGGTGTTCCTCGCCGGGTTCGTGACGCACGCCGTGCTCAAGCTGCCGGTCGCGCGCCGGGCGTTGCGCACGCGGTCGCTGCGCGCCGAGCTCCGGGTGCCGACGTCTGCTCCCGAGCCGGTCGACGACGAGCTGGTCGCCACCGACCCCGCGCCGCCGACGATGAGCCGACGCGGCGCGTTGGCGCTGGTCGGCGGGGGTGCGCTGTTCGTCGCGACGATCACCGCGGGGCAGACGCTCGGCGGCCCGCTGCGCGACCTCGCGGTGCTGCTCCCCCGTGGGCGCGACGACTTCCCGATCAACCGGACGGCGGCGGCCGCGGCCATCGAGCCCGCCGCCACCGGCGCGGCGTGGCGGTTGGCGCTCGGCGCACGGGCGCTCACCCTGGCCGACCTCCTGCAGCTCCCCCAGCACACCGCCCGGCTGCCGATCGCGTGCGTGGAGGGTTGGTCGACGGTGCAGGACTGGACCGGGGTGCGGCTGCGCGACCTCGCGGCGCTGGCCGGGGTGCCGACACCGGCATCGGCGTTCGTCGAGTCGCTCGACGCCGGGCCGTTCGGCCGGGCGACGCTGTCGGCGGGCCAGGTGCTCGACCCGGACGCGCTGCTCGCGCTGCGGGTCAACGGCGCCGACCTGAGCCCCGACCACGGCTACCCGGCCCGCGTGGTCGTGCCCGCGCTGCCCGGCGTGCACTGCACGAAGTGGGTCCGCTCGATCACCTTCCGGGAGGCGTGATGGTGGTGCTGGCCCGGCGGGTGGGGGTCTCGCCCGCGCAGCTCGTCCTCCTCGTGGCCTGCCTCGCGCTCGCCGCATACGCCGCCTTCTTCCTGCTCGGCGACCCGGCCCTGCTGCGGATGCTGATCTGGTTCGCGGGCGCGGCCGTGGTGCACGACCTCGTGCTGTTCCCGCTCTACGCCGCGGGCGACCGCGCGCTGGTCGCGGTGCTGCCCGGTCCCCGGGTGAACTACCTGCGGGTGCCCGCGCTCGGCGCCGGGCTCATGCTGTTGATGTTCTGGCCCGGGATCGTGCGGCAGGGCGAGGTCACGCACCTCGCGGCCACGGGCCTGGACCAGGCGCCCTACCTCGGACGCTGGCTGGCGGCGTCGGCGGTGTTGTTCGGCGCTTCCGCGGTGGTCTTCGGCGTCCGCGTCGGGCTGCGTCGGTTGCGGGTGTGATCGCCGGAACCGGGTCGTACCGTTCGCTGGTGGACGGGACCCGCCGGTCGCGGCGATCGTGGCGGGCTGATCTCGTCGTCGTCGCGGCCGCGGGTGGGCTCGTGGTCGCGGCCGCGGTGGTCGGCCGCCGCCTCCTCGCGGACGGGGCGACCCTGTACCTGCCGTTCCCGCCGCTGCTCGCGCAGTGGCTGCCCCACGTCGGACCCGGCACGCCGTTCGCCGTCGTCGTCGCGGTGGTCGTGGTGGCGCGCGGCCCGGCGTGGGCCGAACGGCTGCCGTGGCGGGCGCTGCCCGCGCTCACCGGCGTCGCCGCGGGCGCGTGG
>DATAOO010000239.1:0-10724 GCA_036265695.1 Pseudonocardia sp.
GGGTTCCGCGAACCGGGCCCAGCTGCGGGCCTTAACTCCGTAGTCGGCACGGAGCTGCCGCGGGGCCCGCACGTCGATCGTGGTCGCCATGACACACGACATCCTCATCATCGGCGCGGGCCCGGCCGGGCTCGCCACCGCCATCAGCGCCGCCCGGAGCGGCGGCGCCCGCGTGCTCGTGGTCGAGCGCCACCCGGCGACGTCGATCTTCCCGCGCGCCACCGCCGTCAGCACCCGGACGATGGAGATCTTCCGCTCCTGGGGTGTGACGGACCCGATCCGCGCGGGCGACTTGGGCGTGCGCCCGCTGTGCTCCGTGTCGCCGACGCTGCGGACCGCGCTCGCGGAGGGCCTGCCGATCGGCTTCCCGACCGACCCGCGCGTCGTGCTCGCCCGCAGCCCGTCGATGCCCGCGTGCGTGCCGCAGGACCACATCGAGCCCGTGCTGCTCGACCACCTGCGGATCCTCGGCGGCGAGGTGCGGTTCGGGGTCGAGCTGGTCGGGCTCGTCGACCGCGGCGACGGCGTGCTCGCTACGCTGCGCGACCTGACGACCGGTGCGCAGGGGCGGGTGGCGGCGCGGTTCGTCGTCGGCGCCGACGGCCCGCGCGGCGACGTGCGCCGCGCTCTCGGCATCGGGCTGACCCACCTCGGCACCCTCGGGGACTTCATCAACGTGGTGTTCAAGGCCGATCTCGACCCGGTCATCGGCGACCGCCGCTACGGGCTCTACATGATCGAGCACCCGGAGGCGGGCGGGGTGCTGGTGCCCGTCGGCGACGGCCGCTGGTGCTACGGGCGGCAGTGGTTCCCGGAGCGCGGCGAGTCGGCCGCCGACTTTACGCCGTCGCGCTGCGTCGAGCTGATCCGGGCGGCCGTCGGGGTGGCGGACCTCGAGGTGCAGGTGCTGGCCCGGCTGCCGTTCGTGATGGCCGCCGAGCTCGCGGACGCTTTCCGCGCGGGCAACGGCTTCCTCGTCGGCGACGCGGCGCACCGGATGACGCCGGTGGGCGGGGTCGGCATGAACACCGCGATCGCCGCGGGCCACAACCTCGGCTGGAAGCTGGCCTGGGTCGCGCGCGGCTGGGCGGGCCCGGGGCTGCTGGACAGCTACGAGCTCGAGCGCCGCACGCCCGGGGAGTACCGCGCTCGGCGGTCGCTGCAGATGGGCGGGCCGCCCGAGCGCGACCCGCTCGGCGAGGACCTCGGCGTGCGGTACGCGTCGGCGGTCGTCGCGGCGGACGCGGGGGAGCGCGCACCGCACGCCTGGGTGACGGTCGACGGCCGCCGCCGTTCCACGCTCGACCTCTTCGACGGGCGGCTCACGCTGCTGGTCGGCCGGGACGCCGCGGCGTGGCGGGCCGCGGCCGACCAGGTCGCGGGCGGCCCTCCCCTGACGGTGGTCGACGTCGCCGACGCGCTCGCGGAGTACCTGCAGGGTGGCGCGGTGCTGGTGCGCCCGGACGGGCACGTGGCCTGGCGCGCCGCGGCGGCCGAGCACCCGCAGCTGCGAGCCGCCCTGGACCTGGCGCTGAGCCGGGTCGCGGCGGTCAGCCAGGCGGCGTGATCGCGTCGAGCCGCACACCACGCCGGTCCGGAGCCGCGTGGTGTGCGAACCGCGCCGATCAACGCGCGTTGTGGAAGATCACGCCGAGCACGTGCCTGCTCCCGCTGTGGACGGCGCTCACGCCGTGGCGCACCTGCACGCGGTGGTCGCCGCGGCTGCCGCGGCGCGGGCGGTGGTGCACGGGGAACACCACGGCCTGGCCCTGCGCGGGGCGCAGCACGATCGGTCGCGACTGCTGCCGCGGCCGCTGCTCGACGAACACGCTCTCGCCCCCGGTGAAGTCCACGTCGGGCCGCGAGAGCATCACGAGGAACTGCAGCGGGAACGTCAGGTCGCCGTAGACGTCCTGGTGGAGGCAGTTGTAGCCGCCGGGGCCGTAGCGCAGCACGAGCGGCGTGGGCTTGGTCTGGCCCGCGCGGGCGCAGCGGTCGAGCAAGCCGTCGAGCGTGTCGGGGAACGTCGGCTCGCCCAGCCGTTCCGCCCAGGCGTTCGCGATTCGCGCGATCGGCGGGTAGAGCTGCGTGCGCAGCGTCTGCACCAGCGGCGGAAGCGGCTCGGCGAAGTAGCGGTAGCTGCCCTCGCCGAACGCGTGCCGGGCCATCACGACGGTGGAGCGGAACAGCGCGTCGTCGTCGAACGCGGCGGTGAGCTCGGCGCACTCGGCGGGCGACAGCAGCGGCGGGGTGACCGCCACGCCCTCGTCGTCGAGCCGGTGGGCGAGGTCGGTCCAGTCGAGGTCGGGAAGCGCGAGGGTTCGCATGTCTCCAGCGTGGCCCGTCGCTCCGGCGCTCGCTGGCGGGAATCGGACGCGCCGATCAGCGTCGTCGGTGCTCCTCTAGGGTGCACGTAGCCGTCAGCGAGGAGTCCGCGGTGGACGTTCTGATCTCGGGCGCGAGCGTCGCGGGCCCGGTCACGGCCTACTGGCTGCGGCGCAGCGGCTTCCGGGTCACCGTCGTCGAGCGGGCGCCCGCGCTGCGCAAGACCGGCGGCCACGCGGTCGACCTGTTCGCGCCCGCACTGGACATCGTCGATCGGATGGGGCTGATCGACCACGTCGAGGCCCTGCGCACCGGCACCGAGCGGATGGTCGTGCTCCGGGAGGGCGCGCGCAGACCGTCGACGATCGACCTGCGCAAGCTGATGGCGGGCTTCAGCCGCCGTCACGTCGAGATCATGCGGGACGACCTCAGCGAGGTCTTCTACAACGCCACCCGCGACGACGTCGAGTACGTCTTCGGCGACCACGTCACCGGCATCGGCGACGACGGCGAGGTCACGTTCGCGAACGGACGGCCCCGCCGGTTCGACCTCGTGATCGGGGCCGACGGCCTGCACTCGGGCGTGCGCGGGCTCGTCTTCGGGGCCGGAGTCGGCGTACACGCGCTGGATCGGCGGCTACATCGCCGTCGCCTCGATCCCCAACTACCTGGACCTGCGCAACGAGATGCGCGGGTTCGCCGGGGTGAACCGGCTCGGCGGCCTCTACAGCGCGCAGCACATGACGGACGCGCGCGCCATGTTCCTCTTCCGCACCCCCGCCGAGCTGTCCTACGACCGACACGACGGCGATGCACAGCGGCGGCTGCTGCGCGAACAGTTCGGCGACCTCGGGTGGGAGATCCCCCGCCTGCTCGACGAGACCGATCGGGCGTCGGCGTTCTACTTCGACTCGATCACCCAGCTGCGCCTGGAGCACTGGACGCGGGGGCGCGTGGCGCTCGTCGGCGACGCCGGGTACTGCCCGGGCCCGGCGGTCGGGGGCAGCACCAGCCTCGCCGTCGTCGGCGCCTACACGCTGGCGGGGGAGCTCGCCGCGGCGGGCGGCGACCCGGCCCGCGCGTACCCCGCCTACGAGGCCGCCTTGGGGGAGTACGTGCGCAGCAGCCGGACGTTCGCGGTGACCATGGCCAAGCGGATAGTGCCCACGAGCCGGGCGATGACCTGGGCGATGACCACCGGCGTTCAGCTGTTCACCGCGTTGCCGACGGCGCTCGCGCGGCGGATCGGAACGGCGGGCGCCACCGGGCTGCACGAGTCCGTCGCGGTGCGCGACTACCCGGAGCTCACCGGTGCGCCCTGATGAGCGGCCGCGTCACGGTGGGTGCGACGAGCGCGGTCACCGGTGCAGCTCGTCTTCCAGGTGCACTCGGATGATCTCGTCGAACGAGGTCTCGGCCACGAACCCGAGGCGCTCGGCCCGGCTCGCGTCCAGCGCCGCCGCCCAGTTGCCGACCATCTCCATGATCTGCGGATCGGGCTCGTGGCGGATCAGCCGCACCGCGGCCTCGCCGCCCACCCGGCGGAGCGCCTCGATCTGCTCGCCGACCGTGGCCGACAGGCCGGGCATCGACAGCGTGCGCCGCGGCCCGATCTCCGCCGTGTCGACGGTGGCCGCGCGCAGGCAGAACCCCACGGCTGAGCGGGGCGAGGCGTGCCAGTGCCGCACGGTCTCGGGCACGGGCAGCACGGCCTCCTTGCCGACCAGCGGCTCGCGCAGGATGTTGGAGAAGAACCCGGATGCCGCCTTGTTCGGCGCGCCCGGCCGGATGCAGATGGTGGGCAGCCGGATGCCGACGCCGTCGACGAAGCCGCGACGGCTGTAGTCGGCCAGGAGCAGCTCGTCGATGGCCTTCTGGGTGCCGTAGCTGGTGAGCGGCAGGGTGGCGAAGTCCTCGGGGATCGGGTTGGGCAGCGGCGCGCCGAACACCGCGATCGACGAGGCGAGCACCAGGCGGGGGCGGTACTCCGCCGCGCGGATCGTCTCCAGCAGCGTGCGGGTGCCGTCGAGGTTCACGCGGTAGCCCTTGTCGAAGTCGGCCTCGGCCTCCCCGGAGACCACCGCGGCGAGGTGCACGATCACGTCCGGCCGCTCCGCCACCAGGCGCTGCGCGGTGGCGGGGTCGGCGAGGTCGCCCGCGAAGGCCGTGCCCTGCGGTGGCGGATCGGGCGCCACGACGTCCATCAGCGTGAGGCGTTCGAGCTCCGCGTCGCCCAGCCTGCCGTCTTCCCCGAGCCGGGCGACCAGCTTGCGGCCGATCATCCCGGCCGCCCCCGTCACGGCTACGTGCATGCGGCGAGCCTAGGTCCCGGCGCGGCGGCGCGAAAACGCAGACTCACCGCGTTGAAACGTACGACTCACCGCGGCGCGGTCAGGTGTGGTGGGGGCCGCGGCCGATGAACGCGTCGCGCAGGAACGGGTCGAAGCGCGGGTCGAGGGGTGGGCAGTCGAGGTCCGCCAGCACCCGCTCGCGCACGCCGTGGTTGCGGATGGCGGCATAGGCGGCGCAGTAGGCCCGGTGGGCGTGCTGGTAGCGCCCGCGCAACGCCAGCAGCTCCGCGTACAGCTGCTTCTGCGCCGTTCGGGTCTCGGCCAGGTGCTCGACCAGGCCCGGCTGTGCGGTGGCGACGTCGTCCAGTGCGGTCGGATGCATCTACAACCCCCGAGTGCGTGGAAGCACCACCATCGCGTCCGACGCGGGGCCGCGGCCATGCCTCGCCGGGCGAGGATTCCGTCCGGCCGGGGTAAGGGGATTCTCACCCTTCCGCAACCCCCGCTTCGGGCACGAGCACGACCGGGCATTCGGCGTGGTGCAGGCAGCGCATCGCGGTGGAGCCGGTGAGCGCCGCGGCGAGCGCGCTCTGCCGCGGGTTGCCCAGCACCACCAGGCGCGCGGTGCTGGCGTGCTCGCACAACACGTCGCACGGGTCGCCGGGGGTGGCGGTGAGCGACACCGGCGGGGTGGGTTCGTCCGCGTACGGCGCGGGCAGGGCGCCCGCCAGCCAGCGCTCCGCCTCGGCCGCGAACCGGCTGTCGAGGTCGGGGTCCCACACCGGCTGCGGGATCGGCACGGTCACACCGTCCGCGGCCACCAGGGGTTGCGCGAGCACCGCCACCGCGTGCACCGGCGCGTCGACGCAGCGGGCGTAGTCGATCGCCCAGCGCAGGGCGGCCCGCGCGGCCTGCGAGCCGTCCACGCCCACGACCACCGGGGATGTGTCAGCCATCCCCGGGAGTACCCCGATCGTCCCGGCTCTACCGGGCCGGGTCGACCGCCACCGGTTCGCGGTGCGCCTTGTGGTGCCCCTTGTCGGGTGGCGTGGCGAGCACCGCCTTGGTCGCGTCGTCGAGGTCGGCGTCCGACAGCGCGCCGTTGCCCGCCAGCACGGTCTCCAGCGCGGTGAGCCAGTGCTCGTAGTACGACCACGGCTCGCCGCCGTCGTCGGCCTCCCACCGCTTGATCGAGTCGATGAGCGAGAGCTGGAACTCGCTCCACTCGTACTGCCCGGCGTGGTAGGCCGCGACGGCCATCGCGAACGCCCGCAGCTCCCACGGCTGCTCGAACGGAGCGCTCTCGCCCGGCATCCCGCTCACCAGCGCCTCGACGCGGCGGCGGGCGTCACCCAGCTCCGTCGCGTCCTGCCGGTAGCCCATCAGGGCGCCTTCGGCGCGCCGGTGCCGATCATGGAGTCGCGGGTGACGAGCGCGGCCAGCGCCTTCTCGTCGAGGCCCTCGGTGCCCGCGGGCCGCACCGGGAGCACCCAGTAGCGCATCTCCGACGACGATTCCCACACGCGCACCTCGACCGAGTCGGGCACGTCGAAGCCGAAGTCCTCGCGCAGCACCTTCCGCGGCTCGCGCACGATGCGCGACCGGTACTCCGGGCCCTTGTACCAGTTCGGCGGCAGCCCCAGCACCGGCCACGGGTAGCAGGAGCACAGCGTGCAGGTGATCACGTTGTGCACCGTTTCGGTGTTCTCGACGACGACCATGTCCTCGCCCTGCAGCCCGCCGATGCCCATCTCCGCGCACGCCGCGGTGGCGTTGGCGAGCAGCCGGGCCTTGAACTCGGGGTCCGTCCACGCCTTGGCGACGACCGCGGCGCCGAGCTGCGGCCCCACCTCGTTCTCGTAGATCTCCGCGAGCCGGTCGATCGCGGCGGTCGTCATGATCCCTTTCTCGATCATGATGGCCTCCAGCGCCTTGACGCGGGCGGCGATCTCTTCCTGGGTCCTGATGTGCACTGTCATGACGCCGCCTCGATGTAGGGCTCCCAGACGTCGAAGTAGACGACACCGTTCGGCTCCGCGGCTTCAGCGCCCCAGAGCTCCTCGTTGGTGAACTTCACGGTGTAGACGTGCTCGGGGGCGTCGGGCCCGCCGTTGCCCGCGCTGTCCGGGTAGATCATCGTGCCGTGCGCCATCTCGATGACGCCGGTCTTGCCGCGGATGTAGCGGGCCTTGCGGGTGTGCCCGTGCGGGGCGTCGTCGATGACCGTGACGCGGTCGCCGACCGCGAACTTCGCGACCTTGTCCGACGGCCGCCCGGCGGGCACGCCGTTCTGCACGGCCCAGTCCACGAACGCCATCAGCTCGGGGTCCTCGCGCTCGGGCATCGGCGCGTCCGGGTTCTCCAAGTAGTACTGCATGCGCTTGTCGATCTCGGCCTCGTCGAGCACGCCCTTGGCCACGCCGTAGTGCTCCACGGTGTGCGCCCAGTGCTCGTAGTAGGGCGAGAGCAGGTAGGCCGCCGGGTGCATCTGCTCGATGCCGTAGCGGAACGCGTCGACGCCGAAGAAACCCGCGCGGAACGACATGGAGAACATGGCGAACGCCGCCTTCTCCCAGTCGGCCCGGTAGACCGGCTCTTCCGTCGGCACGGGGACGGGGCCCAGCCCGTCGGTGCCCCCGAGGTCGTGCACGCCGTTCATGCCTGGCTCCCCACCGTCGCCGACCTCGGCCGCGGGAAGCCCCCGACGGCCTGCTCGAAGGTGTGGGCGACGCGCAGCACGGTGGCGTCGTCCCACTGCTTGCCGATGATCATCATTCCGGTCGGCAGCCCGTTCGCGAGCCCGGCGGGCACCGAGCAGGCCGGGTGCCCGGTCACGTCCGCAACGCAGGTGTTGGCGATCATCTCCAGGCCGCGCAGGAGGATCTCGTCCAGCGGGGCGTCGGGGCCCGGGATGACCGTGGCCTGCATCGGCAGCGTGGGCATCACCAGCACGTCGTAGCGCGACAGCGCCTCGTCGTAGGCCGCGCGCAGCTCGTAGGCGAGGTTCTGCGCCATCGCGTAGTGCTTCCCGCGGTGCCGCTCGACCGCGGAGCCCGCGGTGAGCAGCACGAACTTGACGGTCTCGGAGAACTTCGTGCCGTCGGCGCGCCACTGGTTGCCGTAGTGCTCGATGACCTCCGGGTCGTAGAGCCCCTTCCAGTTCAGGCCGTAGCCGTTGAGGTCGACCATCTGGCTGGCCGCGCCCTCGGTGGCGATCACGTCCCAGATGCGGGCGCCGTGGCTGTGCCACGGGATCGAGACGTCCTCGACGGCCAGGCCCGCCCCGCGCAGCGTCTCGGTGGCCGCCCGCACGGTGTCGTCGACGGCGGCCTCGGAGTTGGGGTGCCCGAAGCCCTCGGTGACGACGCCGACCCGCAGGCCGGAGGCGTCGTGGGCGAGCGCGGCGACGTAGTCGTCCGGCACGAGGTCGCGGGGTTGGCGGGGGTCGTGCCCGTCCGGGCCCGCGATCACGTTGAGCACGAGCGCGGCGTCGGCGACCGTGCGGGTGATCGGGCCGACGTGGTCGATCGTCGCCTCGATGGGGAACGCGCCGGTGTAGGGAACCAGGCCCCAGGTCGGCTTGTGCCCGACGGTGCCCGAGTAGGCGCTCGGGATGCGCACCGAGCCGCCCTGGTCACCGCCGGTGGCCACGTCGACGATGCCCGCCGTCACGAGCGCCGCGCTGCCCGACGACGACCCGCCCGCCGAGCGCGTCTCGTCCCACGGATTGCGGACCGGCCCGGTCTGCGAGGTGTGCGAGCCGCCCGAGAAGCAGAGGTCCTCGCACACGGCCTTGCCGGTGATGGTGGCACCCGCCGCGAGGACGCGGGAGACGACGGTGGCGTCGCGCAGCGGCGTGTAGCCCTCCAGCGTGCCCGCGCCGTTCATCATCGGCACGCCCGCGACGGCGGTGTTGTCCTTGATCGCCACCGTCTTCCCGGCGAGCAGGCCCTCCCCGGAGCCGGTGATCGACGTGGTGACGTACCACGCGTTGAAGGGGTTGTCGGCGGGCTCGGGGCGGTTCCAGGCCCGCTCCGGCATCGCGGGCCGTGACGCCTCGTAGAGCTCCTCGACGGCCCCCCAGGAGGCGAGGAGCCCCTCGACGAACGGGCGGAAGGACGTGAGATCGGCGTCGGTGAGGCCGAGCCCGTAGCGCTGGGCGATGCTGCGCAGGGTGGCGTCATCCGGAGGGTCGACGGGCATGGGAAAACCCTAGGTAGGGCCCTTACGTCCCGTCAACGTTCTCTGACACGTTGACGGGTTAAGACGGCGTGACCGCGAACCCGCCCGCGGTCGCCTCCGCGAGGTAGAGCTGCTGGGTGACCGTCTCGGGGCCGGAGACGGTCACGGTGCCGCGCGGGAACTCGGCGCGGCTGCGGCGCAGCTCGCGCGCGACCGTGCGCGGCTCGTCCTCCCCGGCCCGCCGCGCCGCCGCCGCGTACAGGTGCACGGCCTCGTACACCGCCTCGGAGATGCTCCCCACCGGCGGCGCGAACGCCCCGAACGCACGGCGGTAGCGGCGCAGGAACTCGGCGTTGGCGACGTCGGGGAGCTGCTCGAAGTAGCCCGCGATCCCGCGCATGCCCGTGGCGGCGACGTCGCCGATCCGTTCGCGGGTGGGCTCGTCGAGCGTGAGCGCGAGCGTCTGGGCCCGCTCTCGCAGCCCCATCGCGTGGCACTGCCGTTCGAACGCCACCAGGTCGGCGCCCACGAACGAGGACAGCACGACGTCGGCGCCGGAGGCCAGCACGGCCTCGGCGACCGGGGTGAAGTCGCGGGTGCCCAACGGCGCGTACGCCTCGCCGACGACGCTGCCGCGGCGCTCGTCGACGACGCGGCGGGCGCAGGCGTGCACGGCACGCGGCCACACGTAGTCGTTGCCCGCGAGGAACCAGCGCCGCCCATCCGCCGCCCGCATGACCGGCCCGGCCGCGGCCTTCAGCTGCTGGTAGGGCCGCTCGCCGAGGCGTATCCGGAGCTCGCCGCCCTGGCCGCCCTCGTTCATGACGGCGTGCACGAGCAGCACGCCGTCGCCGCGCAGCGCGTCCGACACCCGGGCGTAGGTGGCCGAGGTCGTGCCCGCCAGGATCGTCCGGCAGCCGCCCAGCACGAGCCGCCGCGCCTCGGCGGCGCCCCACTCGGGGTTCGTGCCGTCGTCGCCGACGACGAGCCGCAGGGTGCGGCCGCGGATGCCGCCCTCGGCGTTGACCTCGTCGACGGCCATCGCGGCGAGGTTCGCGGTGGCGGCGGCGAACACGCTGCCGGGGCCGGACTTGCTGGTGAGCAGCCCGAGCAGGTGGTCGCGCCGGTCGGTGGGCTCGGTCACGAGGTAGCCGCGGCGGCGCATGAGCCAGCGCAGGCCGTCCTCGTCGAGGTCGGCGACCACCCGCACGCGCGTGCCGGTGCCCTCGGCGTCGAAGAGGAGCCGCAGCCTGCCGCGCCACGGCACGTCGAGGTGGATCTCGATGCGGCCGGGACGGCGGATGCGGGCGATCCGCCCCAGCAGCTCGACGGTCGGGCCGCCCAGCGGCGCCCGCAGCGCCACCGCCGCGCCCGGGGCGAGCCGGTCGCACACGGTGTCGAAGAGCCAGCCCGCTCCCGCGCCCGACCCGACCAGGTCGAAGACGGCGCTCGGCGGGGCCTCGATCCACTGCTCGGCCGAGAGGGCGAGGGCCCCCATCACAGGGCTCGGGCGTCCGGTGCGTCGGCTTCGGCGACGGCCTTGGCGTCGTCGAGCGAGGATCGGAAGAGCTCCTGCAGGAAGCGGATCACGTCCTGGGCGGGGCCGGTGGGGTCGACGGAGTAGTAGCGGAACCGGCCGGTGCGGCGCTCGGCGATCAGGCCCGCCGTGCGCAGGATCCGCAGGTGGCTGGACACGGCCGTGCGGCCGACCCGCCGGACGGCGTCGGACAGCTCGCCCGCGCTGCACTCGTCGCGCTCGGCGAGCACCGCGAGGATCTCGCGCCGGACCGGGTCCGCCAACGCGTCGAACGCGAGATCGGCATCCACCCCGTCCCCCTCCATCAGTGGTCGAGGATAGCGCGCCCGCCCCGACGTGATCTTGTGGAGTTTGCGGGCCTATGACCCCGCGGACGCCACAAGATCGGC
>DATAOO010000240.1:0-5177 GCA_036265695.1 Pseudonocardia sp.
GGTCGGCGCGCCCGCGTTGGTGCTGCCCGCGGGGGACGAGGACGGTCTGCCGATCAGCGTCCAGCTCGTCGGGCGGCCGTGGGCGGAGCACGTCCTGCTCGCCGCGGGCCGGGCCATCGAACGCGCCGGCCCGGGCTGATCGCGGGCTCACCGCGGCGGATCGCCCGACTCGCCGCGGTGAAACGTACGACTCACCGCGGCGGATCGCCCGACTCACCGCGGTGAAACGTACGACTCACTCACGTGCTCACGGTGGGCACCACGGCGGTGATCTTGGTCTGGCTGGAGCGCCGCTCGGCGCGGCGTTGACGCCGCGTCCCGTGGACCACGACCGCGGTCGGCAGTACCCCTAGCCGCGCCGCGCGCGGTATGCCGCCACCGCCACCCGGTTGCCGCAGGTCGTGCTGCAGAACCGGCGGGAGCGGTTGCGGGAGAGGTCGAGCACGATCCCGTCGCACGTGTCGTCCGCGCAGATGGACAGGCGCGACAGCTCGTCGGCGCGGATGAGGTCGACCATCGCCATGGCCGTCTCCACCGCGATCTGCACCGCGAACGGCGCCTCAGGCCCGGCGGCGTGCAGGTGGTAGTCCTCGTCCCCGTGCCGCACGAGCTGCGGCACCGCGTTGTGTTCGGTCAGCATCCGGTTGACGATCACGACGGCGGTGTCGCGGTCGACCGTCAGCAGCTCCCGCAACGGCGCCCGTAGCGCGCGCACCGCGTCCAGGTCGGTCGGCGGCTGCCCCGTGTAGCGGTGCTCGGCGTAGAACGCCTCGAGCTGCGCGGACGTCGTCAGCGTGTCCGGCGGCTCAGCCGTGTTCACCAGCGCGACCGCCGCCTGCAGCGAGGCCACCACGTCATGGGCGAAAAGCATGTTGACACATTACACCCCGCCACCTACCGTCATGAGTCATGGCGACTATGACCCATGACAGCACCCGCACCGCGGGCCTGGGGTTCGCGATGGCGTCGGCGGCTTCGTTCGGCCTGTCCGGCTCCCTCGCGCGCGGGCTGATGGATGTGGGCTGGTCGTCGGCCGCGGCGGTGTCCGTCCGGATCCTGCTGGCCGCGGTGGTGCTGGCGCCGCTCGCGGTGGTGCAGCTGCGCGGGCGGTGGGACCTCCTGCGGCGCAACCTCCCGCTCGTCGGCGTCTACGGGTTCCTCGCGGTGGCGGGCTGCCAACTGGCGTTCTTCAACGCGGTGGAGCGGATGCCGGTCGGGGTCGCGCTGCTGATCGAGTACATGTCGCCGGTGGCCGTCATCGGCTGGCTCTGGCTCACGCGCGGCCAGCGTCCCGGGCCGCGCACGATCGCAGGCGCGCTGCTCGCGATCGTCGGCCTGGTGTTCGTGCTCGACCTGGTGTCCGGCACCGACGTCGACGGCGTCGGCATCATCTGGGCGTTCGGCGCGATGGTCGGCGTCACCGGGTACTTCCTGATCTCCGCTCGCGAGGACGACGGCCTGCCGCCCGTGGTGCTGGCCGCGGCGGGCCTGACGGTCGGCGGCGCCGCGCTCCTGGCGCTGGGCGTGGTCGGCGTGCTGCCCTTCGCGGCCACGACGGTCGCCGTGGACTTCGGCGGCGTCGCGGTGGCGTGGTGGCTGCCGGTGCTGGGCCTGGGTGTGGTGACGGCCGCGCTCGCGTACGTCACGGGCATCGCCGCCACCCGGCGGCTCGGCTCCCGGCTCGCGTCCTTCGTCGCCCTGACCGAAGTGTTGGCCGCCCTCGGATTCGCGTGGATCTTGCTGGGTCAGGCGCCGCGTCCGGTCCAACTGCTGGGCGGTGCGCTGGTGCTCCTGGGCGTGGTGATCGTCAAGTCCGGGGAGCGCTCCGCCTCCGCTTGACAGCTCGCCCGTGAAGCAATAGTCATCCACATGGCTCGGTGCGCGCCGGAGGGGGCGTGCACCGGGCCCCCCGCGGGGGAGGCGGCCGTGACCACTCCGATCGCCGTGCTCCTGAAGTCCGACGACCAGGCGTTGCGCGCGGCGTGGGCGCGCCGGTTGCCCGACGGCGTCGTCGAGGCCGTCGACAAGGCCGCCACCGTGATCCTGCTCGACGGCCCTGAGCAGGTCCCGGAGCTCGGCGGCACACGGCTCGTCGTCGTCGGGCCCGCCGACCCGGTGGCCGTGCGCGCCGTGTTGGGTGCGGGCGCCCGCGGCTACCTCTTCCGGCGGCCGGACCGCGAGCGGCCGTCGACGGCGGACTGGACCCGCGTGCGCGCGGCGTCCGGTTCGGTGATCGAGATGTCCGCGCGCGAGGTCGAGGTGCTGCAGGGGGTGGCCGACGGCCGGTCCAACGGCGACATCGCCGCCGCTCTGCAGCTCTCCCCGCTCACCGTCAAGAGCCACCTCGCCCGCATCGGGCGCAAGCTCGGCACCGGCGACCGCGCGCACGCTGTCCTGCTCGCCCTCCGGGCTGGTGTGATCACCTGAGCGGTCACATCGACGGGCCCGCATCCGTCATCGAGGTAGCGGAACCCGGACGGGAGTTGTGATGGACGTGCTGGCGCAGCGCTTCGAGGACAGCAGGCCGCACCTCGCGGCGGTGGCCTACCGCATGCTCGGGTCGCGGGCCGAGGCCGACGACGCCGTGCAGGAGGCGTGGCTGCGGCTGGCCCGCACCGACGTCGACGGCGTGGACAACCTGCGGGGCTGGCTCACGACGGTCGTGTCGCGGGTGTGCCTGGACATGCTGCGCTCCCGGACCTCGCGCCGCGAGGACCCGCTCGCCGACGACGAACGCGTCGCACCCGAGGCCGGGCCGGAGGGCGAGGCGGTGCTGGCCGACTCGGTCGGGGCTGCCCTGCTGGTGGTGCTGGACACGCTCGCGCCCGCCGAGCGGCTGGCGTTCGTCCTCCACGACCTCTTCGCCATGCCGTTCGACGAGATCGGCACCGTCCTCGGTCGCTCGCCCGCCGCCGCTCGGCAGCTGGCCAGCCGCGCGCGGCGGCGGGTGCAGGGGGTGGGGTCGGACGAGCCGGACCCGGACGCGGCAGGCGTCGAATCGGGTGGCCGCACGGCCGACGGCGGCGGGGCAGGTGGTGCGGCATCGGATCCGGCGGCCGCGCGGCGGCGCGAGGTCGTCACCGCGTTCCTGACCGCCTCCCGCGGCGGCGACTTCACCGCCCTCCTGGAGCTGCTCGACCCCGAAGCCGTCGTCCTGGCCGACGCCGCCGCCGTGATCGCGGGGGCCGAAGCCGAGGTGCGCGGCGCGGCCGCCGTGGCCGCGACGTTCGTGGGTCGGGCCAAGGCCGCCCGCCTCGCCCTCCTCGACGGCGAGCCCGGCCTCATCTGGACCCACCGCGGCGAGGTGCGGATGGCGTTCGCGTTCACCGTCGTCGACGGGCACGTCGCGGGCATCGAACTGATCGCCGACCCCGGCCGCCTCGCCGCGATGGGAGTAGAACCCCTCACATGACCGTTCTCGATCTCACCGTGGCCGCCCCGGACGGCGCCTGCCCGGTCTCGCTGCACACGCCCGACGGCGACGGCCCGTGGCCCGCCGTGATCATCTACCCGGACGCGGTCGGCGTCCGGCCCACGTTCCGCGCGATGGCCGACCGCATGGCGGGGCTCGGGTACGCCACGTTGCTGCCCGACGTCTACTACCGGGCGGGCAACTGGGCGCCGTTCGACGTCGACACCGTCTTCGCCGACCCGGACGAGCGGACGCGGATGATGGGCCTCGCCCGGAGCCTCACCCTCGACAACGTGGTCGGCGACGCGGGAGCGTTCCTCGACTTCCTCGCGGAGCGGCCCGAGGTGGCGGGGGAGCGGGTCGGCACCACCGGTTACTGCATGGGCGGACGGATCTCGCTCACCGTCGCAGGCCACCACCCGGAGCGCATCGGCGCGGCGGCGTCGTTCCACGGCGGCAGGCTGGCGGCCGACGGCGACCCGGACAGCCCCGCTGCGGTCGCCGACCGCGTGCGGGCCACCGTCTACGTCGCCGCGGCCGAGAACGACGACACGTGCCCACCCGAGCAGCTCGACCGGCTCGCGAAGGCCTACACCGAAGCCGGGGTCGAGTACACGATCGAGACCTACCCGGGCGCGCACGGCTTCGCCGTTCCCGACAACGGCCCCTACGACGAGGCGCTCGGGGAGCGGCACTGGGCGGCGCTGGAGAAGCTCTACCGGTCGCTCTGAACGGGGAGCGGCTCGGGCCGTTTGGGGACGAAGCCGTCGCCGGTGCTGCGGCCCTGCAGGCGGTTGCGCACGAACGGCAGCACCCACTCGCGCATCCAGCGCAGGTCCTCGAGCTGCCGGTCGCGCCACGGGGTGGGCGCGGCCTCGGGCAGGGGCTCGCGCCAGTCGTCCGCGACCGGTTCGCCGAGGCATTCCAGCACCCGCAGCGCCACGCGGCGGTGACCCTCGGCGGTGAGGTGCAGGCGATCGGATCCCCAGGTGCGGGGGTCGGTGAGCGGGGTCATCCCCCAGAGGTCGACCACGGTGCCGCCCCGGCGCTCCGCGCTGGCCCGCATCAGCTCGTTGTAGCAGGCGATCCGGCCGCGGAGGCGGCGGATCAGCGGGTGCATCCGGCCGAGGTCGAAGCCGGTGAAGACGAGCACGTGGGCGCCGGTTGCGGTGATGCGGGCGAGCGCGGCGTCGAAGCGGCGGGCGAGGTCGTCGGTGTCGCAGGAGAACCGGATGATGTCGTTGCCGCCCGCGCAGAAGGCGACGAGATCCGGGCGCAGGCGCTCGGCCACCGGGATCTGGTCTTCGACGATCTGGTCGAGCACCTTCCCTCGCACGGCGAGGTTGGCGTAGCGGAAGCCGGGCTCGTCGACGGCGAGGCGTTCGGCGACCCGATCGGCCCAGCCGCGCGGTGTGCCGTCCGGGCGCCAGTCGTCGAGGCCCTCGGTGAAGCTGTCGCCGATCGCGACGAACGTGTGCCAGCGGTTCACTCGCGTCCACCTCCCCGGCATCCCGTACCGCCGATTATCACCTGTCGTGAGTGCGCTCACTCGGGCCTGATCAACTGGAACGGTCCAGAAGATCGAGTCGCTAAACAAGGTGAAACCTGTCGTCGACCTCGTCCGGAGCCATGTCCCAGCCCCCAGCCGCTGACCTGTCCGTCAACAAGGTGCTCGCAGGCGCGGGCGCTGCCGTCACGAGCGCGGTGATCGGCTCGTTCTTCGGTGTCGCAGGCACCGTCGCCGGAGCGGCGATCGGATCGGTGG
>DATAOO010000241.1:0-5574 GCA_036265695.1 Pseudonocardia sp.
GGCGAACTCGGTGAACGCGCACGGCAGGTTGACCACGCGGTTGAAGTCCAGCGTCAGCTCGCCGTCGGGGCCGGGGGCCTCGGCCTTGAGGATCCGCCCGCCCGGGTAGGTGCTCACGCCCGAGGTGGCGTCACGGAAGTGCAGCGACAGCGCGCCGTCCGGCCCGGCGAGGGCGACGAGGCGCTGCTCCTGGTCGTCGACGCGGAACGTGACGTCGCCGACCGCGGTCGGGAAGTGCGACAGCCCCTCGACGACCGCGCCGACCGTGATCCGGCGGGGCTCGACGTAGGGCTGGAAGGTCGCCTCCAGCACCCACCGCTCGTCGACGGGGAACGCGGGCACGCCGGTGAACGCCGTGCGGGTGGCGGCGGCCGGGTCGCGCAGGCGCAGCGCGTGCGTGTCGGTGCGGCGCACCACCTCGACCACGAGGTCGCCGTGCTCGACGAGGGTGCCGGGCTTGCCGTCGACGGGGTGCAGGGTGACCGTGCCGTCGATCCGCCGCGGTTCGCGCACCGAGCGGACGACCAGGTCGTCGGCCGGGGTGGCGGTGATGACCACGCCGTCCGGGGTGGCGCTCCACAGCCCCGGCACGCCCTCGGCGGGCGACGGCTCCGGGGTGAGCCACTGCAGCGAGCGCAGCGACAGCCAGCCGTGCGGCTTCGCCAGCTCCGCCTCCCGGTCCGAGTGCCAGGCGTCCCATTCGGTCTGCAGGTCGGTGAGCGCACGCGTCATGTTGTTGGCAACACCCTGGCGCGCGCATTCCATCCCGGCCTACCGTCGAGAACATGCCAGATGCCGTCATCATCGACGCCGTCCGAACCCCGATCGGCAAGCGGCGCGGGTCGCTGGCCGACGTGCACCCGGTGGACCTGTCCGCGGTCGTGCTCACCGCGCTGGCGCAGCGCACGGGGATCGACCCCGAGCTCGTCGACGACGTGCTGTGGGGCTGCGTCAACCAGGTGGGCGACCAGGCCTCGCAGGTCGGCCGCTACGCCGTGCTCGCGGCGGGCTGGCCCGAGACGGTGCCCGGCGCCACGATCAACCGCGCGTGCGGCTCGAGCCAGAGCTCGTTCGACTTCGCGGCGGGCATGGTGATGAGCGGGCAGTACGACCTGGTCGTGGCCGGCGGCGTCGAGTCGATGACACGGGTGCCGCTCGGCTCGGGCCGCGATTTCGGCAGCCTGTACGGGCCGCTGGTGCGCGAGCGCTACCGGGCCGACCTCACCAGCGGCGAGTTCCCCGGCGGCGACTTCAACCAGGGCATCGGCGCCGAGCGCATCGCCCGCCGGTGGCAGCTCTCGCGCCGCACCCTCGACGAGTACGCCAGCCGCTCCCACGAGCTGGCCGCCGCGGCCACCGACCGCGGCGACTTCGCCTGCCAGCTCGCCGCGGTGCCCGGCGCCCCCGGGCTGGTCGCCGACGAGGGCCTGCGCCGCGGCACCACACCCGAGACGCTCGCCAAGCTCAAGCCCTCGTTCCGCGAGGACGGGGTGATCCACGCGGGGAACGCGTCGCAGATCTCCGACGGGGCCTCCGGTGTGCTCATGGCGTCACCGGAGCGCGCCGCCGAGCTGGGCCTCACCCCGATCGCGCGGTACCACTCGGGCGCGGTGAGCGGCGCCGACCCGCTCGAGATGCTCACCGGGCCGATCCCGGCCACCGCGCGGGTGCTGAAGCGCTCCGGGCTCTCGGTGGGCGACATCGGCGTGTTCGAGGTCAACGAGGCGTTCGCGTCCGTGCCGCTGGCGTGGCTGGCCGAGATCGGGGCCGACGAGCAGCGCCTCAACCCGCTGGGCGGCGCGATCGCCGTGGGGCACCCGCTGGGCGCGTCGGGCACCGTCCTGATGACGCGCATGCTGCACCACATGCGGGCCCACGACATCCGCTACGGGCTGCAGACGATGTGCGAGGGCGGCGGCACGGCGAACGCGACGATCGTCGAGCTCGTGCGCTAAGCAAAGCTAGCTTTCGGCCGGCACAATCGATCGTGACGGGCCGGGCACGCGCGCAGTCGGGACGGGGGGCGCGTGTTCCCGGCCCCCGTGCGCCGCCCCACAGGGTGGTTTGGCTCAACCGCGAGCCGATTCCCAGGGTGTCCTCAGGCCGCTCCCAGAATCGGCAGGCAAGCTCAATGTCATGAGCGACGAGCAGAGGGAGCACGGCCCGGGCGAGGTCCCCGCCGCCTCCCCGACCGATCAGCACCCCGTTCCGTCCTACGCAGGCGCGCCCCGCCAGGACGCGGCGTCCATCGCGGGCGACCAGCGCCCGCCCTTCGCCACCGGCGAGCACCGCGCGCCCTTCGCCCCCGGCCAGCCGTCCTGGACGCCGTGGGGCACCCCCGGACCCGCCACGGCCCAGAACCCCTACATCCCGCCGAACGGCAACGGCACCGCGCTGCTGGAGAGGCCGCAGAAGCCCCGCGGGCGCACCGGCATCGTCGTCGCGGCCCTCATCGCGGGCCTCGTCGGCGGCGGCGCGGCGGGCGCGGGCACCTACGCGCTGCTCGCCAACGGCGGCGGCATCGGCCCCCAGCTCACGCAGTCCGCGCCCACGTCCGGCGGCTCCGTCGCCGCCGCGTCGGGCAGCATCGCGGCGGCCGCGGCCAAGACCACGCCCAGCACGGTCGACATCTCGGTGAACCTCGGCCGGGGCACCGGCGAGGGCAGCGGCGTGATCCTCACCGCCGACGGCAACGTCCTCACGAACAACCACGTCGTGGCGGGCGCGCAGGGCCCGATCGTCGTCACGCTCGCCGACGGCAGCGAGCACCAGGCCACCCTCGTCGGCACCTCGCCGAGCTACGACCTCGCCGTCATCAAGATCCAGGGTGTGTCCGGGCTCACCCCGGCCGAGCTGGGCCAGAGCGCGGGTCTGCAGGTGGGCCAGCAGGTGGTGGCCATCGGCTCGCCGCAGGGCCTCACCGGCACCGTCACCAACGGCATCATCAGCGCGTTCAACCGCACGGTCGCCGTGCAGGGCGAGGACGGCTCCGCCGTCGTCTACAACGGCCTGCAGACCGACGCGCCGATCAACCCGGGCAACTCGGGCGGCCCGCTGGTGAACCTCGACGGCCAGGTCGTCGGCATCAACTCGGCCATCGCCACCTCCAGCGGCACGCAGGGTCAGGGCGGCAGCATCGGGCTGGGCTTCGCGATCCCGATCGACCAGGCCACGCGGGTGGCCCAGGAGATCATGCAGAACGGCACGGCCACCAAGCCGGTGCTCGGCGTCACCGGCAGCGTGAGCCGCGCGGGCGGCCCGTCCGCGGGCGGCACCGGCGCGCAGATCGGCCAGGTCCAGGCGGGCTCCCCCGCCCAGCAGGCCGGGCTGGCGGCGGGTGACGTCGTCACCAAGGTCGGCAGCGCCAAGGTCGAGGACTTCGCCGACCTGATCGCCCGCATCGGCTCCTACGCGCCCGGCTCGCAGGTGGCGCTCACCGTGCAGAGCGGCGGCGCCACGAAGACCGTGCAGGTCACGCTGGGCAGCCAGCCTGACAAGGCGGCCACGACCGACAGCGGCGGCGAGAGCCAGAACCCGTTCGGCGGCAACGGCGGCCTGTTCGGCGGCGGCAACTAACGCGGACCTGCGGCAGGGGCACCTTCCCGAGGAAGGTGCCCCTGCCGCGTTCACGCCAGTTCGAGGATCGTCGCGTTGGCCTGGCCGCCGCCCTCGCACATCGTCTGCAGGCCGTAGCGGATCCCATTGTCGCGCATGTGGTGCACCATCCGCGTCATCAGCACGGCCCCGCTCGCGCCGAGCGGGTGGCCGAGCGCGATCGCCCCGCCGTCGGGGTTGAGGGCCTTCGGGTCGGCGCCCAGCTCGGCGAGCCAGGCCAGCGGCACGGGCGCGAAGGCCTCGTTCACCTCGAACACCCCGATGTCGTCGATCGACAGCCCGCTGCGCGCCAACGCCTTCTGCGTGGCCGGGATCGGGGCGGTCAGCATGATCACCGGGTCGGCGCCCGCGAGCACCGCGGTGTGCACCCGCGCGATCGGGGTGAGCCCCAGCTCGCGCGCCTTCTCCGAGGTCGTCATCAGCAGGGCGGCCGCGCCGTCGGAGATCTGCGACGCGTTGCCCGCCGTGATCACGCCGTCCGGCTTGAACACGGTCTTGAGGCCCGCCAGCGACGCGACCGACGAGCCGGGCCGGATGCCCTCGTCCTCGCTCACGACGCCGTCAGCCGTGGTGACCGGCGCGATCTGCCCGGTGAACCGGCCGTCGGCCCGGGCGGCGGCCGCCTTGTCGTGGGAGCCCACCGAGTACTCGTCGACGTCGGTGCGCGAGAACCCCCAGCGCTCGGCCATCATCTCGGCGCCGACGCCCTGGTTGGGGCGCGCGCCGTCGTAGCGGGCCGCGAACCGGGGCCCGAACGGGTCGGCGCCCGCGACCGAGGAGCCCATCGGCACCCGCGACATCGACTCCACGCCGCCCGCGACCACCACGTCGTACTGGCCCGCGACCAGCCCGGCCGCCGCGAAGTGCACCGACTGCTGGCTCGACCCGCACTGCCGGTCGAGCGTGACGCCGGTGACCGTCTCCGGCCAGCCCGCGGCGAGCACGCCGCTGCGGGCGATGTCGAACGTCTGCTCCCCGACCTGCGACACGCAGCCCCACACGACGTCGTCGACCACGGTCGGGTCGATCCCCGACCGGGCGGCCAGCGCCTCCAGCACGTGCGCGGTGAGGTCGACCGGGTGCACCCCGGACAACCCACCGTTGCGCTTCCCGACCGGCGTACGGACGGCTTCCACGATGACGGCGTCCCGCATACGGGTGAGGATAGGTTGGCGACCGGACGCAACGGGAGGAACTGTGACCGACGACGAGGTTCTCACCGAGCGCGACGGCGCGATCCTGGTGATCACCCTCAACCGCCCGAAGGCCCGCAACGCCGTGAACGCCGCGCTGGCCCGCGGGTTGGCCGCGGCGGTCGAGGACCTCGACGGCGATCCCGAGCTGGCCGTCGGCGTGCTCACCGGGGCGGGGGGCTCGTTCTGCTCGGGCATGGACCTGAAGGCGTTCCTCCAGGGTGAGCTGCCCGTCGTCGAGGGGCGGGGCTTCGCGGGCATCACGGTCACGCCGCCGGAGAAGCCGGTGATCGCCGCGGTGGAGGGCTACGCGTTGGCGGGCGGCTGCGAGATCACGCTCGCGTGCGACCTCATCGTGGCCGCGCGCGACGCCAAGTTCGGCCTACCCGAGACGAAGCGCTCGCTGGTGGCGGGCGCGGGCGGGCTGTTCCGGCTGCCGCAGCGCATCCCCCGCGCGATCGCGATGGAGTACGCGCTCACCGGCGAGTTCTTCTCCGCCGAGGACGCCCACACGTGGGGCCTGGTCAACCGGGTCACCGACCCCGGCGAAGCGCTCGCGGGCGCGCTCGAGCTGGCCCGCAAGATCACCCAGAGCGGGCCGCTCGCCGTGCGGGCCACCAAGAAGATCGTGCGCGACGGCGGCGACTGGCCCGCTGACGAGCGCTGGGCGCGGCAACAGGAGATCATGGGACCGGTCATGACCTCGGCCGACGCCCGCGAGGGAGCCACCGCGTTCGCCGAGAAGCGCGCGCCGGTCTGGAAGGGC
>DATAOO010000242.1:0-3655 GCA_036265695.1 Pseudonocardia sp.
GGCCACGGGCATGATGTCTTCTTTGAACGCGAGCTTGAGCCCGTCCGCGAGGCTCTGCAGCCAGCCGTTCGGGCCCACGCGGTTCGGCCCCGGACGCTGCTGCATCCGGCCCACCACCTTGCGCTCCCAGTTGATCATGAAGAGCGTGAGCACGACACCGACGGCGAACAACGCCACGACCTTCAGGACGACCAGCCACAGCGGGTCGTCGGCCAGCAGCTGCTGCGTGCGTGTCATGCCGCCGTCCGGCGGCGCCTGCGCCAGTAGGGACAGCGCCGATGGCGCCTCCGCGGAGAAGAGCACGTCGGCGATCATCCCGTCACCCCCACCAGGTCGCCGTGGCCGACGCCGAGCACGGCGCGGACCCGGGATTCGCCGGAGTTGCCCGGCAGCCACACCACGCCGTCGGGCAGGTCGGCCAGCGCCACCGGCAACGTGATGGCGCCCCGCTCGGTGCGCACCGTGGCGGGCCTGCCCGCGGTGAGCCCCAGCCGCGCGGCGGTGGCCGGGTTGACCCGCACGAGCGCGGGCCGGGCCGTGCCCGCGAGGTGCGGCTCGTTGCCCGCGAGCGTCGAACCGTCGATGAGCTGGCGCCAGGTGGCCAGCACGGCCTGCCCGAAGCCGGGTGTGCGCGGACGGCCCGAGGCGACCTTCGGCGCCGCGGGCGCGACCCCGCCGCGCAGGCCGAGCCGGGCGAACTCGCCCGCCGCGGCGGCCGGGGTCTGCGTGAACAGGTCCACGTCCATCTCGACGGCCAGCGTGTCGAGCACGCGGCAGTCGGGCAGCACGCCGCTCGCGTCGAGGGCGGCCCCGAAGGACCGGGCCCGGCCCTCCCAGTTGTGGTAGGTGCCCGCGCGCTGGGCGTCCGGCGCGACCGGGAGCACCACGTCGGCGAGCTCGGTGACCGGCGAGCGCAGCATCTCCAGGCTCACCAGGAACCCGACTTCGCGCAGGCCCGCGAGCGCGGCGGCCGGATCGGCCAGGTCGAACGGGTCGAGCCCGCCGACGACGAGGGCGGCCAGCTCGCCCATCCCGGCCGCGGCGAGGATGGCGTCGGTGTCGCGGCCCGGCGCGGTGGGGAGGGCACCCGTAGCGAGGCCCCAGACCCCTTCGACCTCGGCACGGGCGGCGGCGTCGGCGACCGCTCGGCCGCCGGGAAGGAGGGTGGGTGCGGCGCCCGCGTCGAGCGCGCCCCGCTCGCCCGCGCGGCGCGGCACCCAGCCGACCACCGCGCCCGTGCGGGTGGCCAGCGCGGACACCGCCGAGTACAGGCCCGGCACCTCCGCAGCCCGCTCGCCGACCAGGATCACCCCGCCGCGGGCGAGCCCGATGAGCACGGCCTCGGGCAGGTCGCCGAGCACGGCGGCCTCCGCCCCGGGGACGACCGGGATGAGGTTGTCCTTGGCCGGGGGCGCCGCCGCGCCGGTGGAGGGCGAGGTGCGCTCCACGGCGGGCGTGGTCCACTGGCCGAGGTGGTAGACGTTCTGGCCGCGCTTGCGCACCGCGTTGCGGAGGCGCAGGTAGACGATCGGCGCCTCCTCCTCGGGCTCCAGCGCCACGCAGAGCACGGTGGACGCGGCTTCCAACCGTGCGTAGTCAAGGATCTCCGGGCCCTGGCCGACGACGTGCGCGGCCAGGAACTCCAGCTCCTCGCCCGAGTGCGGCCGGGCGCGGAAGTCGACGTCGTTGGTGCCCGCCGCCACCCGCGCGAACTTGCCGTAGGCGTAGGCGTCCTCGACCGTGAGCCGCCCGCCCGCGAGCACGCCGATGCCGCCTTCGCGCGCGGCCAGCAGGCCCCGCGCGGCGACCGACAGCGCCTCGGTCCACGACGTCTCGGCCAGGGTGCCGTCGGGTTGGCGGACCATCGGCCGGGTGATCCGGTCGGGGCTGGTGAGGTAGCGGAACGCGAACCGGGCCTTGTCGTCGATCCACTCCTCATTGACCGCCGGGTCGTTGCCCGCCATCCGCCGCATGACGACGCCGCGGCGGGTGTCGGTGCGCATCGCGCTGCCGCACGCGCAGTGCTCGCACACGGTGGGCGTGGACACCAGGTCGAAGGGGCGCGACCGGAACCGGTAGGCCGCGCTGGTGAGCGCGCCGACCGGGCAGATCTGGATCGTGTTGCCGGAGAAGTAGCTCTGGAACGGCTTGTCCTCGGCGACGCCGATCTGCTGCTGGGCACCGCGTTCGAGCAGCTCGATGAACGGGTCGCCCGCGATCTGCTCGGAGAACCGGGTGCAGCGCTGGCAGAGCACGCAGCGCTCGCGGTCGAGCAGCACCTCGGTGGAGATCGGGATGGGCTTGGCGAACGTGCGCTTGGTGTCGACGAACCGGGACTCGGTGCGCCCCGAGCTCATCGCCTGGTTCTGCAGGGGGCATTCGCCGCCCTTGTCGCAGATCGGGCAGTCGAGCGGGTGGTTGATCAGCAGGAGCTCCATGACGCCCTGCTGCGCCTTGTCGGCCACCTTCGAGGTGTGCTGGGTGCGCACGACCATGCCGTCGGCCACCGTCATCGTGCAGCTGGCCTGGGGCTTGGGCATGGGGCGCCCGCCCATCTCGACCTCGACCAGGCACTGGCGGCACGCGCCCGCCGGGTCGAGCAGCGGGTGGTCGCAGAAGCGCGGCACGATGATCCCGAGCCGCTCGCACGTGCGGATGATCAGCTCGCCCTTGGGGGCGTCGACGACCCGGTCGTCGATCGTGAGCCGCACGTAGCCCTCGGGGACGGGTGGAGCATCCGCTCCCTCTTGCGTGAGCGTCATGCCATGGCTCCGGCGGGTGCTGTGTCGCGGTCGGACATCTTCGCGGCGGGCTGTTCGGCGCAGAGGTCGAGGAACTCCTGCCGGAAGTACTGGATGCCGCTGGTGATCGGGCTGGTGGCGCCGTCGCCGAGCGCGCAGAACGACCGGCCGAGGATGTTGTCGCAGATGTCCAACATCGTCTCGATGTCTTCTTCGGTGCCCTCGTGGTGCAGCATCCGCTCGAGGATCTGCAGCAGCCAGTAGGTGCCCTCGCGGCACGGCGTGCACTTGCCGCAGGACTCGTGCTTGTAGAACTCGGTCCACTTCATGACCGCCCACGGCACGGAGACGGTCTCGTTGAACACCTGAACGGCCGTGGTGCCCAGCATCGAGCCCGCGGCGGCCGCGCCTTCGAAGTCCAGCGGCACGTCGAGGTGCTCGGCGGTGAACAGCGGGGTGGACGAGCCCCCGGGAGTCCAGAACTTGAGCGGGATGCCGTCCTTCATGCCGCCGCACAGCTCGAGGAGCTGCCGCAGCGTGGTGCCGAGCGGCGCCTCGATCTGGCCCGGCCGCTCGACGTGCCCGGAGACCGAGTAGATCTTCGGGCCCGGGCTCTTCTCGGTGCCCATGGAGCGGAACCAGTCGCTGCCGCCCGTGACGATGAACGGCACGCTGGCGATCGTCTCGACGTTGTTGACCACGGTGGGCGACGCGTAGAGCCCCGCGGTGGCCGGGAACGGCGGCTTGAGCCGGGGCTGGCCGCGGCGGCCTTCCAACGAGTCGAGCAGCGCCGTCTCCTCGCCGCAAATGTAGGCGCCCGCCCCCGCGTGCACGACGATGTCGACGTCGTAGCCCGTGCCGAGGATGTCGCGGCCGAGGTAGCCCTTCGCGTACGCCTCGCGCACGGCGTTGGC
>DATAOO010000243.1:0-2030 GCA_036265695.1 Pseudonocardia sp.
CACCGAGATCGACATGCCCGCCAAGCTGGCCGACCGCCGCGTGCTCGACGACGAGCAGATCGCCGCGGTCACCGCCGCGGTCACGGCCATCGAGCAGCATTACGGCTACCCCGTCGACGTCGAATGGGTGATCGCGCGGCACCGCCGGGCGGGCGACCCGATCTGCATCGTGCAGTCCCGGCCGGTCACGGTCGTCGCGGCCGAGGCCGCCCCGGCGGCCTACGACCCGGTCGCGGTGGCGCAGAAGTACGTCTTCAGCGGGAAGGGCCTCCCCGGTCGCTAGTGCGCAGGCCCGGTGTGAACGTCGGGCGACGCCGTGCGAGACGCCGCGATCACCCCGACGACGTCCGCGGCCGCCGCACTAGCATCCCGCCCGTGGAGAGCATGCGCATCGTCACCCAGCGCACGACGGGCGGCCCCGAGGTGCTCGAGATCGGCCGGGCGCCGGTGCCCGAGCCGCTGCCGACCGAGATCCGCGTGCGCGTGGCGGCGGCCGGGGTCAACCCGGTCGACTGGAAGACCCGGGCGGGCGGCGGCATGGCCAAGGTGATCGGGCCGCCGCCGTTCACCGTGGGCTGGGACGTCGCGGGTACGGTCGACGCCGTCGGCGTGGGCGTCACGCGCTTCGCCGTGGGCGACACGGTGTTCGGCATGCCGTGGTTCCCGCGCGCGGCGGGCGCCTACGGCGAGTTCGTCACCGCGCCCTCGCGGCACTTCGCGCATCGCCCCGCTGGCCTCTCCGAGGTCGAGGCGGCGGCGCTGCCCCTCGCGGGCCTGACGGCCTGGCAGTGCCTGGTCGACATCGCCGACATCCGCCCCGACCAACGGGTGCTCATCCACGCGGCGGCGGGGGGCGTGGGGCACCTCGCCGTGCAGATCGCCAAGGCCCGGGGCGCGCACGTGATCGGCACGGCGTCGCGGGGCAAGCACGACCTGCTCCACGACCTGGGCATCGACGAGGCCGTCGACTACCGGGCCGAGGCGTTCGAGCGCGCGGTCGAGCCGGTGGACCTCGTCTACGACCTCATCGGCGGCGACGTCGCCAAGCGCTCGCTCGACGTGCTGCACCCGGACGGCAGGCTGATCTGCCTCCCCTCGGCGAGCGCGGCCGAGGCCATGGCCGCGGCGGCCGACCGGGGGCTGCGCGCCACCGGCATGCTCGTCGAGCCGGACGGGGACGGGCTGGAGGAGCTCGCCCACCTCGTCGACGACCGGCGGCTGCGGGTGCTGGTGGCCGAGACCTTCCCGCTGGAGCGCGCGAGCCACGCCCACCGGGCGGGGGAGCTGGGGCACACCACCGGCAAGCTGGTGCTGACGGTCTGACCGGGCGTCGGCTCAGGACAGCAGGTCGCAGCGCCCTTCGACGCAGTGCGCGAGCACCGTCTCCAGCTCCGCCCGCACGGCGGCGAGCCGCGCCATCTCCGCCGCAACCCGCTCGCGGGCGGCCTCCAGCCGCCAGCGCTCCGACGCGCAGTCGCCGCCCGCGTCGTGCGCCCGGAGCAGCTCGGCGACCTCCTCCAGGGTCATGCCGAGGCCCCGCAGTTGGCGGGCCAACCGGATGCGGGCGACCGCGGCGTCGGTGTAGAGGCGGTAGCCCGACGGCAGCCGCCCGGCCGGTCGCAGCAGGCCGCGGCGCTCGTAGTAGCGCACGGTGTCGACGCTGACCCCGGCCTCCCGGGCCACGGTGCCGATCCGCAACTCTTGACTCTGGACCACGGTCCAGAGCTTACCGTCGGAGCATGACGGACCTCGCGTGCACGCTGGCCGACGACGACGCGCAGGCGCGCTTCGCCGAGTACGCCCGGCTGTTCGCTGCGGCCTACGCGGGCCGGGAGCGCACCGCCACCGGAATGCGCTGGTCGCTGCAGCTCGGCGTCGCGGGGTGGGCCCGCGACCTCGCGGCGCGGGAGCGGGCGTGCTGTGCGTTCCTCACGATCACCGTCACAGAAGTGGGCGACCGGGTGCTGTGGGAGCTGAGCGCCGACTCGGCCGCGCAGGCCGTCGTCGACTGGTTCTACGGCCTGCCCGTG
>DATAOO010000244.1:0-6405 GCA_036265695.1 Pseudonocardia sp.
GGGGAGCCGGTCGATCTCGTCGGCCACGACTGGGGCGGCGGGCACGCCGTGAACGTCGCCGCCACCCGCCCTGATCTGCTGCGGAGCTGGGTGTCGGACCTGTTGGGTTGCTTCGACCCGGACTACGAGTGGCACCCGCTCGCCCAGGGCTGGCAGACGCCGGGCAAGGGTGAGGAGATGGTCGCGGCAATGGTGGCCGACCCGTCGTCGCGGGTGGCGGACATGGCCCGCCGGGGGCTGGACCCCGCGGTCGGCGACGAGATGGCGCAGGGTTACGACGAGGCGATGGCGGCTTGCATCCTCGGCTTGTACCGAGACGCGGCGCAGCCCGCCATGGCCCGGCTGGGGGCCGATCTGCCTGCCGCCGCGGCGCGGCCGGGTCTGGCCGTGGTGGCGAGCGAGGACCGCAACGTGGGTACGGAGGAGATGCGCCGCCGCGCCGCCGGGCGGGCCGGTGCCCGGGTCGTGGCGCTGGAGGGCATGGGGCACTGGTGGATGGTGCAGGACCCGCGGCGGGCGGCGGACGTGCTCGAGGAGTTCTGGGCGTCGCTGCCCGAGTGACCGCGGGTCAGCCGAGGCCGAGGCCGCGGCGGCCGGTCTCGTTGAGATCGTCGAACGAGAAGCGGTTGTCCCAGGTCCGCTCGTAGTGCTCGGCCGGGAAGTCGCTGGGGCTGGAGCCGGTGCGGAACGCCTCGCGGACGCTCGGGGCGTACGCCTCGTTGCGGGGGCACCACGGCGCGGCGGGGATGTACATGACGTTGCCCCAGCCCTTCTGGTCCGTGACCGGGTCGACGCCGTGGATCATGTCGGCGTGCCACCAGACGGAGTCGCCCGCCTTGACGTCGGGGATGCCGCTGACGGCCTGCAGGAGCAACGCGTGCCAGGTCTCGTTCGCCGGGAAGACCTTGTTGGTCGTGACCCCGCACATGTCGTCGTCGGGCACGTCGGCCAACAGGGGGCGCAGCATCAGGTAGCCCATGGCCTCGGGGATCGGCACGGTGTGCAGCACGCCCTGGTCGTGGTCCATGTCCGAGAGCGCCGTCCAGCCCTGGAACGTGCGGAACACCGAGCACATGGTGGTGCCCGGGTACTGCGGGCCCGCGGTGCGGTGCGCCGCGTCCCAGGGGTCGTACTGCTCGACGGTGCCGTCGAACAGGTGCCGGAAGGCCCGCTGGTAGGCCTGGGTCATCCACAGCTCGAGGGTGCCGGGGTCGAGGTGGGTGCCCAGGCCGCCGGAGTCCGCGCCCGGGGGGCGGCGGCGGATGCGGTCGGGGTAGAGGGTGTCGCGGTCGGGGTCGAACCAGCGGACGCCGTCGGACTCGCTGCGCCACCGGCGGTTCAGGAACGCCTGCACCCGGGCCATCCGGTCGCTCTGGCGGGCCTGCATCTGCGCGGGCGACCAGTAGACGGGGTAGATCTCGGGCTTGGAGCCGACGCTGCCGAAGAAGTCGTCGCCCGGCCCGCGGTAGTTCTCGAAGAACCGGTTGCTCTCGACGTAGTCGACGATCTCGCCGTCCCAGGCCAACGCCTGCTCGCGCGGGAAGTGGCCGCGCACGACGAGGCAGCCGCGGCGGTGGAGCAGCGCGAGCGCCTCGTCCGAGACGGTGCACGCGGCGATGTCGGCGTAGTCGATGACCGGCCACACCGGCTCGCCACGCTCCTTCTGCGCCACGATCTCGGCCACCCGGGCCGCGACGCGCCGCTCGATGACGGCGAAGACCTCCTCGACCGTCCGCCCCGACGCGGCGATGCGCGCCCGCAGCGCGGCTTTGACCTCGCGGATCGCGGCCTTCAGGTCGCCGGGGACGGTCTCCCAGTGCGGCAGCGGTGTGGTGTCGACCGAGGCGGTCATCCGAACTCCTTTGGTGAAGACTCTTAACTAGAACGTACTGTAGAGCCCTGCTCCCTCCTAGGCAAGAGTCTTTACTAGACTTGCGGGGTGGATCCCGCGAAGCCGTCGCTCGGCATGCTGCGCGCGTTGACCGACGAGCACGTGCTGCGCGCGCTGATGGAGCACCGCCGCCTGACCCGCGCCGAGCTCGCCGCCCGCACCGGGATCTCCAAGCCCACGATCTCCGAGAGCGTGCGCCGGTTGTGCGCGATCGGGCTGGTCGCCGACACCGGTGAACGCACGACCGGCCGGGGGCGGATCGGGTCCTACTTCGCCTTGGCCGACGACGTCGGCGGCGCGTTGGTCGTGAGCGTGGCTCCCGAGGGCGTGGTCGCCGAGACCTTGGACGCGCACGGCGAGGTGACCGGCCGTGCGACCGAACGGGTGGACCGGCCGGTGCTCCCCGCGCAGATCGCGCAGGCGCTCGACGCCGCCGCCCGGCGCGTGCGGCGGGGCCCGATCCGGCTGGCCGTGGTCAGCGCGGCGGACCCGGTGGACCGCGGCACCGGCCGTCTGGTGCACCTGCCCGACGCGCCGTTCCTGGTCGGCGACCTCTCGCCGGTCGAGCGGCTCGCGGAGTGGGTCGACGGCCCGGTCGTCGTCGACAACGACGTCAACTGGGCCGCCCGCGCCGAGCAGGCGGCGTCGGGGCTCGACGACTTCGTCTACGTCCACCTCGGCGAGGGGCTCGGCGCGGCGGTGGTCAACGACGGTGAGGTCCGGCGCGGGCATTCCGGGTTCGTCGGCGAGATCGCCCACGTCCTCACGCTCGGGCCGCAGCGGCGCGCGATGCCGTTCACGGAGGTGTTCGCGGCGCTCGGCCTGCGCCACGCGGGTTCGACGGCGATCGACGTCGACGCCCTGCCTGCCGCCGGGGAGGACCGCGCGACGGTGGCCCGGGCCGTGTGCGGCGTCCTCGCCGCCGCGGTCGCTTTCGCCGACCCCGCGCTCGTCGTCATCGGCGGCGCCTGGGGACCCGCGTTCGTCGAGGCGATCGCCACCGAGTTCCGGCACCTCCCGCGCCACGTCCCGGTCCGCGCCGCGCGGGTCACCGAGCAACCCGCGCTCGCCGGAGCCGGGCAACACGCGCTGCGCGAGCTCCGGGCGACGATCAACGCTGTGGCCCGCTCGCGGTCGAACCCGGGTTGAGATCCGGGGACGAATGCGGCAAAGGCCGTTCTGGCCCAGCCGCGGGCCGGTCGGCGTGTGAGGGTCGGGCGGTGCGGCTGCTCAACGGTGCCCCCGTCGAACCCGAGGCGGACGGCTGCTGCGTCGGCCTCAGGGGCGCGGGCGACACCTTCGCGCTGTGCATGACCGAGCCGACCACCAGCGGGCTCATCGCGATCCCCGAGACCGGCGAGTTCGCCTGGTCGTTCACCTGCGACCGGCACAGCGCGGTGCTCGACTCCGCCCGCCCGCTGACCGCCGACGACGTGCAGGAGATCAACCGGCGGCGCCGGGCGCTCCCAGGGGTGCCGTGACCCGCGCGGGCTCGGCTTCCCAGCGCAGGAGGTCCCCCGGCTGGCACTCGAGCACCTCGCAGAGCGCGGCGAGCGTCGCGAAGCGCACCGCCTTGGCCCGGCCGTTCTTGAGCACGGCCAGGTTGGCGGGCGTGATCCCGACCCGGTCCGCGAGCTCGCCGACGGACATCTTCCGCCGGGCCAGCATCACGTCGATGTCGACGGCGATCGGCATCAGATCACCTCGTCCAGCTCGGCCTGCAGCTGCGCGGCTTCGACGTCGCGCGCGACGGCCTGGACGAGCAGCGTGCGCAGCACGTACACGATGAGCGCGACCCCGAGGACAGCCACGCCGATCCCGGCCATGATCACCGTGACGCCCGGGTCGTCCCGCTGGCCCGGCGCGTTGACGATCGTGACCGCGAACCACCCGAGGGCGGCCGCCACGATCGCGCCGATCACGCCGTCGACGTACCGGAAGGCGGCGTGCGAGAACACGGTGCCGCGGCGCACCATCGTGACCAGGCGCCACACGCAGACCAGGGCGACCTGGACCGCCAGCACGCCCAGGATCGTGATCACGCGCAGCGCCGTCAGCGGGAGCGACCCGTCTTCGGGGTCGCTGCCGCTGATCAACGCCCACAACATCCCCGCCTGCACGAGCACGGTGCCGACGAGCACCACCGCGAGCACGGCGCGAAGCGCGCGCACCGCCAGCTTTCCCATGAGGCCGCCTTTCGATCGACTTACGATGATAATCTATCGAAAGTCGACAGATAGGGCAACGGTCAGAGGGCGGCGGACGCCCCCGCTCCCACGCGGCCCGAGCTGACGACCTCGGCGTAGACGCCCGCGCACGGCAGCAGCCCGAACCCCGGGACCTCCACCCGGTTGCGCTCCAGCAACACCCGCACCGCGCGTGGATCCCGGGGCAGGTCGCCGTGCTCGAGCGTGGGCACCGAGCAGCGCGGCGTCGGGATCAACACCCGGAGCACCGCGCCACCGTCGAGCCGCAGCTCGCGACCCGCCCAGTCGTTCTCGACGAACGGGGCGGTGCCGGGCGGCGTGCGCAGCACCAGGTTGGGCCGGTAGCGGACGAGGTCGGTCCCGACGGCGGCCAGGGTCGCCGTCGTGATCAGGTGCACGGGCGCGTAGTCGACGAACGTCGTGCCGGAGGTCCCTTGCCCGATCTCCAGCAGCGCGGCTTCGATGTCGGCTTCGACGCCTTCCCGCAGAACGTCTTCGGGATCGGGACGCTCCACGGTCGCGCCCACGGGCCGGTCGGCGGTCGGGCGAACCGGGCGTCCCAGCTCGTCGGAGAGGCGCGGCCCGAGCTCGGGGTCTTCGACGTCCAGCGTCCAGCCGGTCGGGGCGTGCACGAGCGTCCGACCGTCGCGCAGGCTCGCTGCGTACCGCAGGAGGGCTCGCCACAGCCGGGGGTGCTTGGCGGTCGCGACGCGTCCGGTGTCCACGTCCAGCAGCGCGTGGGTGCGGTCACCCGCGACGCCGCTCGCGTCGAGGTGGGCCTCCGCGAGCTCCTCGCCGAGCATCGACTTCACGGGATAGCGACGGACGACCTCGACGTGCATGCGGGGTGCCTCCTCGGCGGGTCGCGGTCAGACCACCCGCCAGTGGGTGACCAGGTGGCCGTCCTCGACCAGGTGCAGCGCGATCGTGGGGGGTTGGGAGTAGTCGATCTGAGGCATGTCCTCGGCGTCGGTGGTGACCGTCGAGACCAGGCCGCCGCCGACGAGGACGGGGACGCCCGCGAAGGTGGTGGCGGCCATCGTGTGGGCGTGCCCGACCAGCACCGCGACGACGTTGTCGTGCCGGGAGAACACCGCGGCCAGCCGCTCCGGCGCGGTGAGCTTGATCGGATCCATCAGGTCGACGTGCAGGTCGACCGGCGGGTGGTGCACCGCGACGAACGTCGGCCGCCCGGCGGCGAGGGCCTCGTCCAGCAGCCGCAGCGAGTCCTCGGAGAGCTCGCCGGGGTCGATCCGCTCGCCCTCGGCGGCGTCCACGAGCGAGTTGAGGGCGACCAGCCGGTGCTCGCCCACGTCGACGACGGACTCCGCAGGCCCGAGGTGGTGGACGAAGCGGGCGCGCACGTCGTGGTTGCCGGGGCACGCGACGAGCGGGATGGCGACGGTCGACAGCAGTTCGGCGGCGAGCTCGTACTCGGCGTCGAGGCCGTGGTCGGCCAGGTCCCCGCTCAGCACCAGGACGTCCGGCTGGGGCGAGCAGGCGGCGACGTGGGCGAGCGCCCGCCGCAGTCGGGCGGGCGCCTCGTCGGTGGCCCCCATGTGGCAGTCGGTGAGGTGTGCGACGACGAACCGTGTCACGCAGGCGAGCGTAGCGAGACCGGGCCGGACGGCCGGGCGGGGTGCCGCGCGTCCGGCCCGGTCGTCGCCGGTCAGTGGGCGGGCGAGGGCACCCGCTCGCGGACGAGGGCGTAGAGGACGACGGAGACGGCCATCACCCCGGCGGCGACGAAGACGCCCGGCGCCCAACTGCCGGTGGTGTCGCGCAGGATGCCGCTGACCACCGGGCTGGCGACGGCGCCGATCTCGGCGACGAGGTTGAAGATCCCGAAGACCGAGCCGCGCTGGTCGTCGGGCACCAGGTCGCCGGTGATGCCGTGCACGATCGGCTGCAGGGCGTTGAAGAACAGCCCCGAGGTGAACAGGATGAGCCCGAGCAGCACGAGCGAGGGCCGGCCGCCGAGGATCGTGAGACCGAAGGCGACGGCCAGGACGGTGTGCGCCAGCGCGCAGACGATCGCCAGTGGCTTGCGGGGCTTTCCCTGGCGGGCCCGCCGGTCGGCGAGCCAGCCGCCGACCGGGAAGCCGATGATCCCGGCGCCGGCGTTGAACGCAGCGGTGAGCCCGGCGGCGACGAGGCTGCTGTGGGCGGTCTCCTTGACGATCTGGACCGACCAGAAGCTGAAGAACCACAGGTTCCACAGCACCGCGACGAACCCGATGTAGACCAGCCAGATGTTGCGGTTGAGCAGCGTCGCGGCCTGTCCGGAGCGCACCACGTTCCGGACCA
>DATAOO010000245.1:0-2228 GCA_036265695.1 Pseudonocardia sp.
ACGAGCAGCAGTCGAGCAGCAGACGAGCACGGAACGAGAGCCATGGACGATCAGCAGCAGTCACCGCACGGACCGCTCGCCGGGTTCACCGTCGGCGTGACCGCCGCGCGCCGGGCCGAGGAGCTGGGCGCGCTGCTCGAACGGCGCGGCGCCGTCGTCCAGCACGCCCCCGCCCTGCGCATCGTGCCGCTCTCCGACGACGGCGAACTCCTCGCCGCGACGAAGGAGCTGCTGCGGCAGAAGCCCGACGTGGTGGTCGCCACCACGGCGATCGGCTTCCGCGGCTGGGTCGAGGCCGCCGACGGCTGGGGGCTGGGCGAGGAGCTCCTGCGCGCGTTGGGTTCCGGTGAGCTGATCGCGCGCGGCCCGAAGGCGCGAGGAGCGATCCGCGGCACGGGGCTGGTGGACGCGTGGTCGCCGCCGTCGGAGTCGTCGGCCGAGGTGCTGGAGCACCTGCTCGCGCGGGGCGTCGAGGACACCCGCATCGCGGTGCAGTTGCACGGAGAGCCGCTGCCGGACGTCGTCGAGGCGTTGGACGTGGCGGGCGCCGAGGTCGTCGAGGTGCCGGTGTACCGGTGGATGCCGCCGGTCGACATCGCGCCCGTCGACCGCCTGCTGGACGCCGTCGTCGCCGGTGAGGTCGACGTCGTGGCCTTCACCAGCGCGCCCGCCGCAGCCAGCCTGCTGGCCCGGGCCGGGGAGCGGGAGATGCTCGACGGCCTGCTGCGGGCGCTGCGCGGGCCGGTGTTGGCGCTCTGCGTCGGGCCCGTCACGGCGGCACCGCTGGAGGCCGTGGACGTGCCGACCGTGCAGCCCCAACGCTCCCGCCTCGGCGCCATGGTGCGGCGGCTCGAGACCGAGATGCCCGCCCGCGCCCGGCGGCTGCCGGTGGCCGGGCACTGGCTGGAGCTGCGCGGGCAGGCGGTGCTCGTCGACGGCGAGCTGCGACCGGTGGCCCCGGCCGGGATGGCGCTGCTGCGGGCGCTCGCGCGACGGCCCGGGCGAGTGGTCGCGCGGGCCGAGCTGGGCGGCGGCGAGCACGCCCTCGAGACGGCGATGACCCGCCTTCGCGCCGAGCTGGGCGAGCCGAAGCTGGTGCAGGCCGTCGCCAAGCGCGGGTACCGGCTCGCGCTCGACCCGGCCGCCGAGTTCGGGCACTGCCTGGACGGGGACGCCCGGTGAGCGAGTCGTCGAAACAGCGCCCGCGCGAAGCGTCGACCGAGCGCAGCGGGGACGGGCGATGAGCGCGCAGCTGCTGCTCGTCGCGCACGGCACCCGCGACCCGGCCGGGGCGGCGGTCACCGAGGCGGTCGCCGAGCAGGTGCGCGGGTTGGTGGGGGTGCGGGTCGCGGTGTCCTACGCCGACGTCCGGTCCCCGACGCCCGCCGACGCGCTCGCCGGGCTGCCGGGCCCGGTGGTGGCGGTGCCGATGTTCCTCGCGGCGGGCTACCACGTGCGGGTCGACGTGCCCGCGCAGCTGGCCGCCACCGGTCGCACCGACGTGCTGCTCGCCGAGACGTTCGGCCCCGACCCCGCGCTCGCCGCCGCCGCCGCGTCCCGGCTGCGCGCGGCGGGCCTGCGCGACGGTGACGCGGTGGTGCTGGCGACCATCGGCTCCAGCGATCCGCACGCCCGGGCCGACGGGGCCACGGCGGCCCGCCGGTTGGCCCGGGAGCTGGCCGCGCCGGTCACGCTGGCCACGGTGGCGATGGGCGGGCCGCGGGTGCCGGACGCGGTGGCCCGGCTGCGGGCCGACGGCGCGGAGCGCGTGGCCGTGGCCTCCTGGCTCCTGGCGCCGGGGTTGTTCCAGCGGGCGCTGGTGGCGTCGGGGGCCGACGTGGTCGCCGAGCCCCTGGCCACCCACGACGCCGTGGCCCGGCTGGTGGTGGCGCGCTACACCGCGGTCCTGGCCGACCACACCTCGGTGGCCTAGCGGCGTAGCCGGTGAGTCGGGCGTTTCACCGTGGTGAGTCGGGCGTCTCGACGCGGTGAGTCGTGGGTTCCACCGCGGTGAATCGAGCGTCTCGACGCGGTGAGTTGTGCGTTTCGACGCGGCGAGGTGGACGACGCGAGGGCCGGGTGCGGCGGTCAGCGGCGGCGGCCACGGTCCAGGATGACGCCCTCGGCCCGCAGGCGGGCCAGCTGCTCGGTGGCGATGTGCGGGGCGCAGGTGCCGTCGGCGCGCAGGACCCGGTGCCAGGGCAGGTCGTGGCCGTCCTCGGCGAGGA
>DATAOO010000246.1:0-2825 GCA_036265695.1 Pseudonocardia sp.
GGGCCCCGGCGGAGCCCGCACCCGCCGGACGCACGTCGCTCTTCCGGGCGGGTCGGACACGCTCCGGCCCGCCCGAGGTAAGTTGCGTGAGGTGAGCGCTCCGGATCCGTACGCCTACAATCCGTACGGTTCGCCGTACTCCGCCGCCCCGCCCGAGCCCGTGCGCGCGGCGCCGAAGCCGCGGCTGCTCGTCGTCGCGCCGGTGCTGATGGTGCTCGCGTCGCTGCCGTTCCTGCTCTTCGGCGCGCTCTTCGTGGCCGCGCCCGTGGACGCCATCGCCCAGGACGTGGTGGCCAGCCCGAACATGCAGGCGGCGGGGGCCACCAAGGAACTGGTCGTCTCGGCCATGCGGACGCTCGGTGCGGTCATCCTGGTCGTCGCGCTGCTCTACCTGGTGTTCGGCTTCCTCGCGTTCGCGGGCCGCAACTGGGCCCGCATCACGGTCGCCGTCCTCACCGTGGGCTTCGTGTTCCTGCTGATGGCCGCGCTGGTGGTCAGCGGCGGTGCCGTCGACACGATCACGCTCGCGTGCGGGCTCCTCGTCCTGATCTTGGGAGCGGTCGCGATCTTGTTCAGCCCGCGTGTGAACGCCTGGTACGCGGCACGTCGGTGAGCTTTGCCAGACTGAGGGTGTGGACACCGTCTCGGCCGAGCTCTTCTCCCGCGCCTGCGCCGCCATCCCCGGTGGGGTGAACTCGCCGGTCCGCGCCTTCAAGGCCGTCGGGGGCACCCCGCGGTTCATGGTGTCGGCGGCCGGTCCCTGGTTGGCCGACGCCGACGGCAACCGCTACGTCGACCTCGTCAGCTCCTGGGGCCCGATGATCCTCGGGCACGCGCATCCCGCGGTCGTCGAGGCGGTGCGCGAGGCGGCCGGGCGCGGGCTGTCGTTCGGCGCGCCCACCCCCGCCGAGGTCGAGCTGGCCGAGGAGATCATCGGGCGGGTGCCGCCCGTCGAGCAGGTGCGGCTGGTCAACTCCGGCACCGAGGCCACGATGAGCGCCATCCGGCTGGCCCGCGGCATCACCGGGCGCACCGCGATCATCAAGTTCGCGGGCTGCTACCACGGCCACGTCGACGCGCTGCTCGCCCAGGCGGGCTCCGGCGTCGCGACGCTCGGCCTGCCCACCAGCCCCGGCGTCACCGGCGCGCAGGCCGCCGACACGATCGTGCTGCCCTACAACGACCTCGACGCCGTCCGCGCCGCGTTCGCCGAGCACGGGCCCACCATCGCCTGCGTGATCACCGAGGCGGCGGCGGGCAACATGGGGGCCATCGCGCCGGTCGAGGGGTTCAACGCCGGGCTGCGCGCGATCTGCCACGAGCACGGCGCCCTGCTCGTGGTCGACGAGGTGATGACCGGGTTCCGGGTGTCGGCCTCGGGTTGGCACGGCATCGACGGCGTAGCGGGCGACCTCTACACATTCGGCAAGGTCATGTCCGGCGGCCTGCCCGCGGCGGCGTTCGGCGGCTCGGTGGAGCACATGGCGCACCTGGCCCCCGCCGGGCCCGTCTACCAGGCGGGCACGCTGTCGGGCAACCCGGTCGCGGTGGCCGCGGGGCTCGCCACCCTGCGGGCGGCCGACGCGTCCGTCTACGCCGCGCTGGATGCCAACGCCGCCCGGCTTGGCGACATGATCGGCAAGGCGCTCGCGGCGGAGGGTGTGCCGCACCGGGTGCAGTTCGCGGGCAACCTGCTGTCGGTGTTCTTCACCGAGGACGAGGTGCGCGACTACGCGGGCGCGCAGGCCGCCGACACGTGGCGGTTCCCGGCGTTCTTCCACGCGCTGCTCGAACGCGGCGTGTACGCGCCACCCAGCGCGTTCGAGGCGTGGTTCGTCTCCGCCGCGCTCGACGACGACTGCTTCGGCGTCCTCGAGTCGGCCCTCCCGTTCGCGGCGGCGGCCGCGGCGTCGGTCACGCGATGACGCGCACGGTCGTCCACTGCCTGCGCCACGGCGAGGTCCACAACCCCGACAAGATCCTCTACGGCAGGCTGCCCGGCTTCCGCCTCTCCGACACGGGCAGGCACCAGGCCGAGATCGTGGCGAAGGCGTTCACCGACGTCGACCTCGTCGCGGTCCTCGCCTCGCCGATGCAACGCGCGCAGGAGACGGCCGCCCCCACGGCCGCGGCGCACGACCTGCCCGTGCAGATCGAGCACGGGCTGATCGAGGCGGGCAACGACTTCGAGGGCCGCCGCGTCGGCGTGGGCGACGGCGCGCTGCGCGACGTCCGCAACTGGCCGCTGCTGCGCGACCCGTTCCTCCCGTCCTGGGGCGAGCCGTACCTGCACATCGCGCACCGCATGCTGGGCGCCGTGCACCGGGCGCGGGAGCTGGCCGAGGGGCACGAGGCGCTGTGCGTCTCCCACCAGCTGCCGATCTGGACGCTGCGCCGGTTCGTCGAGGGCAAGCGGCTGTGGCACGACCCGCGGCGGCGGCAGTGCTCCCTGGCCTCGGTCACCTCGCTCGTGTTCGACGGCGCCGAGCTCACGCACCTGGCCTACAGCGAGCCCGCGGGCGGGAGCGCGCCGACCGCCACCGGCGCATGAGGTACGCCTGGCTAGGCCGTGTCCTCATCGCGCTGCTCGTGCTGCTGGCGGGCTGCTCCACCAGCAAGGACGCCGTCGAGACGGGGGGCTCGTTCCAGTTCGTCGCGCCCGGTGGCCAGACCGAGCTCACGTTCAACCCGCCGTCGGCGCGCGGCACGGTCGGGGCGGTGGCGGGCCCGAGCCTCGCCGACCCGGCGAAGACCCTCGCGCTGACCGACTACCCGGGCGAGGTCGTCGTGCTGAACGTGTGGGGCTCGTGGTGCGGGCCGTGCCG
>DATAOO010000247.1:0-7769 GCA_036265695.1 Pseudonocardia sp.
CCTGTTCGAGGGTCTCCGGCCCGTACAGGTGCTGGCTGCCGGTGAGAAACCAGACCTGCTGCTTGCTCATGTCCGCTCCTGCCCGTAGACGTTCTGGTAGCGCGCGAAGAGGGCGTCGACGGCGGTGGGCGGCAGTGCCGCCGGCGTGCCGAGCTGGCGGGCGACGTGCACGGTGCGGGCGACGTCCTCGAGCATCACGGCGGCCTTCACGGCGTCGCGCGCGTCGCGGCCGATCGTGAAAGGGCCGTGGCCCGCCATGAGCACCGCGCGGGAACGGCTGTGCCGCAGCGTCTCGACGATGCCGCGGCCGATCGCGTCGTCGCCGATCAGCGCGAAGGGGCCGACCGGCACCTCACCGCCGAACTCGTCGGCGACCATGGTGAGCACGCACGGGATCGGCTCGCCCCGGGCGGCCCACGCGGTGGCGTACGTGGAGTGGGTGTGCACCACGCCGCCCACCTCGGGCATGTGCCGGTAGACGTAGGCGTGCGCCGCCGTGTCCGAGGACGGGGCGTGCTCGCCGTCGACCACCGTGCCGAAGAGGTCGCAGACCACCATCGACGCCGGGGTGAGCTCGTCGTAGGCCACCCCGGACGGCTTGATCACCATGAGGTCGTGGCCGGGCACCCGCCCGGAGACGTTGCCCGCGGTCCAGGCGACCAGCCCGTTGCGGGTGAGCTCGCCGTGCAGGCGCGCCACGGTCTCGCGCACCCGGCTGACGGCGGTGTTGACCTCGGCCGTCTGCGTCATCGGGCCCCCTTGGCGGCGGCCGCGGCCCGGCGGCGGGCCTTGAGCCGGTGCATCACGTCGTTGGCGCCGCGGCCGAAGTAGTCGTGCAGGGTGAGGTACTCGGCGTAGAGCGCGTCGTAGGCCGCGGCCCGCTCCGGATCCGGCTGGTAGACGCCGCGGCGCCGGGAACCCATGGCCTTGGCGGCGGCGTGGATGTCGGGGTGGGCGCCCGCCGCGACGGCCGCGTGCATCGCCGCACCGAGCGCGGGCCCCTGCGCGGAGCCGATCGTGGACAGCGGCAGGCCGGTGACGTCGGCGTAGATCTGCATGAGCAGCGCGTTGGAGAGCAGCCCGCCCGCCACGACCAGCTCGCTGACCGGCACCCCGGAGTCGTCGAAGGCCTGGATGATCCGGCGCGTGCCGAACGCCGTGGCTTCCAGCAGCGCCCGGTAGGTGTCCTCGGGCCGGGTGGCCAGGGTCTGCCCGACCACGACGCCGGACAGCTCGTGGTCGACCAGCACCGAGCGGTTGCCGCCGTGCCAGTCGAGCGCGACCAGCCCGTGCTCGCCGACCTCCTGCGCGGCGGCCTGCTCGGTGAGCAGCGTGTGCACGGAGACGCCCTCCGCCGCGGCCGCCTCGTGGTAGGCGGGCGGCACGCCGTGCTCGACGAACCAGCCGAAGATGTCGCCGACGCCGCTCTGCCCGGCCTCGTAGCCCCACAGGCCCGGGGTGATCCCGCCGTCGACCACCCCGCACATGCCCGGCACCTCGGCCAGCGCCGTGCCGTTCATGACGTGGCAGGTGGACGTACCCATGATCGCGACGAGCAGGCCGGGCTCGATGGCGTCGGCCGCGGGCACGGTGACGTGCGCGTCGACGTTGCCGACGCACACCGCGATGCCCTCCGGCAGCCCCGTCCACGCCGCCGCCTGCGCGGACAGCCCGCCCGCGCGCTCGCCGAGGCGCCCGAGCCGGTGCTCGAGCTTGTCGGGCACGAACCGCGCGAACCCGGGGTTGAGCGCGGCGCAGAACTCCGCCGAGGGGTACGCGCCGTCCTGGTGGATGCCCTTGTAGCCCGCGGTGCACGCGTTGCGGACGTAGGTGCCGGTGAGCTGCCAGACGATCCAGTCGGCCGCCTCGACCCAGTGCCGCATCGCCGCGAAGACGCCGGGCGCCTCCTCCAGCACCTGCAGGCCCTTGGCGAACTCCCACTCCGACGAGATGAGCCCGCCGTAGCGGGGCAGCCACGACTCGGCGCGCTCGCGGGCGAGCGCGTTGATCCGGTCGGCCTGGCCCTGCGCGGCGTGGTGCTTCCACAGCTTGACGTAGGCGTGCGGCTCGCCTGCGAACTCCGGCAGCTCGCAGAGCGGGGTGCCGTCGGCGGTGGTCGGCACCATCGTGCACGCGGTGAAGTCGGTGCCGATGCCGACGACGTCGGCCGGATCCGCCCCGGCGGCGGCCAGCGCGGCGGGCACCGCGGAGCGCAGCACCTGGACGTAGTCGGCGGGCACCTGCAGAGCCCACTCGGGCGGCAGCGGGGTGCCGTCGGGCAGCGCCCGCTCGAGCACGGCGTGCGGGTAGGTGGTGACCGCGCTGCCCAGCTCGGCGCCGTCGTGGACCCGCACGACGACCGCTCGACCGGACAGCGTGCCGAAGTCGACGCCGACGACGAGTGGGGGCATGGCCGAGAATGTTAACGATAACAATTCGTCGGTCAAGGGCCTCCGCGGAAATTGCCCTGTGCGGAGCCTAGAACGGGGGCGCGGCCACGCTGCGGCGCTCGATCAGCGTGGGCGGCAGCATCATCTGCGCGGTGCTGGGCACGCCCGCCTCGATCTGGCCGAGCAGGAGCTCCAGCGCGTGCCGGGCCACCGCGTGGAAGTCGGGGCGCACGGTGGTGAGCGGCGGGATGAAGTAGCCCGCCTCGGGCACATCGTCGAAGCCGACGAGGCTGAGGTCCTCGGGCACCCGCTTCCCGTGCTCGTGCAGCGCGCGCAGGATGCCCAGCGCCAGGTGGTCGTTGGCGGCGAACACCGCGGTGACCTCGGGGATGCGCGCGATCGTCTGCCCCACGCGGTAGCCGGAGGCGGCCGACCAGTCGGCGGGGAGCACCGGCGGCACCTCCGCGCCGGCGTCGCGCAAGGTCTGCTCCCAGCCCCGCACGCGGAGCGCGGCGTCGAACCACTCCAGCGGGCCGGTGACGTGCCAGACCGTGGAGTGGCCGCGCTCGAGCAGGTAGCGGGTGGCCAGGTGGGCGCCGAGTGCCTGGTTGACCGTGACGCCCGCCCGGTTGCGCTCGGGATCGCCGTCGATCGTCACGAACGGCACGTCGGTGGTCAGGTGGTCGAGCGCGGCGGCGGCCGAGGCCACCGGGGCGATCACAACGATGCCCGCCACCCGCTGGCCGAGGTGCCGCTCGACGACCGCGCTGATCGACGCGCGGTCGAGGTTGGCCACGTTGCCGACGCTCACCGCGAAGCCCGCCGCCGCCGCGGCCCCCTCGAACGCCGTGAGCAACGAAGCCGGGCCGAAGAGGCTGGTGTTCAGCGCGACGACGCCGAGCAGTTGGCTGCGCCCGGTGACCAACGCCCGCGCGGCGCGGTTGGGCCGGTAGTTCAGCTCGGCGATCGCCGCGCGCACCCGCCGCGCGGTCTCCTGCCGGACGTTGGGGTGGTTGTTGAGCACCCGCGACACCGTCTGGTGGGACACGCCCGCGAGCCGGGCGACGTCGACCATCGCAGGCTCGCGCGCACTCCCGGTGGTGGTCACGTCATGAGCATGGCACGCCGCCGCCGTGTCCACATCGTTGCCGAGCAATCCCGAACGAGGGGTTGACGACCCGCATGTTCACGTTAACAATCTGACCCCACATTCGGCTGTGAGTCCACCCGACGGAGGAGCTCCGTGTCAAAGAAGACGTCACTCGCCGCCCGCGCGGTGGCGGTCGCCGCCACCGCACTGCTCACCCTCGGCGTCGCCGCCTGTGGGGGCTCCTCGGGATCCACCGCCGCGGGGGGTGGCGGAGGCTCTGAGGCGCTCACGCTGGGCTTCGCGCAGGTCGGCGCCGAGAGCGGCTGGCGCACCGCCAACACGAAGTCGATCCAGGATTCGGCGGCCGCGGCGGGCGTCAACCTGAAGTTCTCCGACGGGCAGCAGAAGCAGGAGAACCAGATCAAGGCGATCCGCTCCTACATCCAGCAGAAGGTCGACGTCATCGCGTTCAGCCCGGTCGTCACCACCGGGTGGGACACGGTGCTGCAGGAGGCCAAGCGGGCCAACATCCCCGTGATCCTCACCGACCGCGCCGTCGACACCCCCGACCAGACGCTGTACAAGACGTTCCTGGGTTCGGACTTCGTCGCCGAGGGCAAGAAGGCGGGCGACTGGCTCGTCGCGCAGGAGAAGACGGCGTCCGGTCCCGTCAACATCGTGCAGCTCGAGGGCACCACCGGCTCCGCCCCGGCCATCGACCGCACCAAGGGCTTCGCCGCGGCCATCGCCGCCAACCCCAACCTGAAGGTCGTCGCGAGCCAGACCGGTGACTTCACCCGCTCCGGCGGCAAGCAGGTGATGGAGGCCTTCCTCAAGTCGCAGCCGAAGATCGACGTGCTCTACGCGCAGAACGACGACATGGGCCTCGGCGCCATCGAGGCCATCCAGGCGGCGGGCAAGGTGCCGGGCAAGGACATCAAGATCATCACCGTCGACGCGGTGAAGGACGGCATGCAGGCGCTGGCCGACGGTAAGATCAACTTCATCGTGGAGTGCAGCCCGCTGCTCGGCCCACAGCTCATGGACCTCGCCAAGAAGGTCAAGGACGGCCAGACTGTGCCGACGCGGGTGCTGACCGAGGAGACCACGTTCGACCAGGCCGCGGCGCAGGCGGCGCTGCCGGAGCGCAAGTACTGAGCCCCGGTGCTCACGACGGGGACGGCGTCGGCCGTCCCCGTCGTGTCCATCCGGGCGCCCGAGGAGGTCCGATGACCACGTCGCCGGTCGTGGAGATGCGCGACATCACCGTCGGCTTCCCGGGCGTCAAGGCCCTCGACGGGGTCGGCTTCCGGCTCCTCCCGGGCGAGGTGCACGCGCTCATGGGCGAGAACGGCGCCGGGAAGTCCACCCTGATCAAGGCGCTCACCGGCGTGTACAGCATCGACGGGGGCACCATCCGGGTGCGCGGAGAAGAGCGGGTGTTCGCCTCGCCGGGCGCGGCGCAGGAGGCCGGGATCGCCACGGTCTACCAGGAGGTGAACCTCTGCCCCAACCTCACCGTCGCGGAGAACATCCTGCTCGGGCGCGAGCCACGCCGGTTCGGCCGCATCGACAAGCGCGCCGTGCGCCGCCGGGCCGCCGAGCTGCTCGCCCGCCTCAACCTGGCCGTCGACCCCGATTCGGTGCTCGGCGGCCACCCGCTCGCCGTCCAGCAGCTGGTGGCCATCGCCAGGGCCGTCGACCTCGACGCCGCGGTCCTCATCCTCGACGAGCCCACCTCCAGCCTCGACGCCGACGAGGTGGGCGAGCTGTTCCGGGTGATCCGCGACATCCGCGACGCCGGGGTCGCCGTGCTCTTCGTGTCGCACTTCCTCGACCAGGTCTACGCGATCGCCGACCGGGTCACGATCCTGCGCAACGGCAAGCTGGTCGGCGAGTACCCGCTCGCCGAGCTCTCGCGGCTGGAGATGGTGAAGAAGATGGTCGGCCAGGAGCTGGCCGCGCTCACCGACCTCGACCGCCAGCCGCCCACCGACATCGAGGAGCTGCCCGACACCCCGGTGCTGGCCGCCGCCGGGCTGGGTCGAACGGGGGCGATCGCGCCGGTCGACCTCGCCGTGCACCCGGGCGAGGTGTTGGGGCTGGCCGGGCTGCTGGGCTCCGGGCGCACCGAGCTGGCCCGGCTGCTGTTCGGGGCCGATCACGCCGATTCCGGCACCGTGGCCGTCGACGAGCGGCCCACCCGGTTGCGCAGCCCGATCGACGCCATCGCCGCGCGGATCGCGTTCTGCTCGGAAGACCGCAAGGGCGAAGGTTTGGTCGGCGAGCTCACCGTGCGCGACAACATCGTCCTCGCGCTGCAGGCCCGCCGCGGCTGGGCGCGGCGGCTGCCCCGCCGCACCACCGACGAGCTCGTCGCGAAGTGGATCACCGCGCTCGACATCCGCCCGACCGACCCGGACGTGCTCATCCGCAACCTCTCCGGCGGCAACCAGCAGAAGGTGCTCCTGGCCCGCTGGCTCATCACCGAGCCGCGGCTGCTGATCCTCGACGAGCCCACCCGCGGCATCGACATCGGCGCGAAGACGCAGATCCAGCGGCTGGTCGTCGACCTCGCGGGCGACGGCATGGCGGTGCTCTTCATCTCCGCGGAGCTGGAGGAGGTGCTGCGCCTCTCCGACCGGGTCGCGGTGCTGCGCGACCGGCACAAGGTCGCCGAGCTGCCGCGCGCCGAGGCGTCCATGGGCCAGGTCATGGAGCTGATCGCCCGGGGAGGTTCCGATGTCGCCTGAGGTGTGGCGGCGGTTCACCGCGTCCAGCCTGTTCTGGCCGGTCGTCGCGCTGGTCGCCCTGCTCGTGTTCGACGCGGTCGCGGTGCCCGGCTTCTTCGCGCTGCGGATCCAGGACGGGCACCTCTACGGCAGCCTCGTCGACATCCTCAAGAACGGCGCCCCCACCGCCATCATCGCGCTGGGCATGACGTTGGTGATCGCCACGCGGGGCATCGACCTCTCGGTGGGCGCCACCGTCGCCATCTCCGCCGCGGTGGCCTGCGGGTGGATCGCGGCGGCACCGGATCCCACCAGCGCGAGCGCCGCGATCGTCGGCATGCTGCTCGCGCTGGGCCTCTCGGTCGTGCTCGGCCTCTGGAACGGGTTCCTGGTCGCCGTGCTGGGCATCCAGCCCATCATCGCCACGCTGGTGCTCATGACCGCGGGCCGCGGCATCGCCCAGCTGATCACCGACGGGCAGATCATCACCGTGGCCAACCCGCTGTACGCCCAGCTCGGCGGCGGGTTCCTGCTCGGGCTGCCGGTGTCGGTGGTGCTGGCGGCCGTGCTGTTCGCGCTCGTCGGCGCCGTCACCCGGCGCACCGCGCTGGGCATGCTCATCGAAGCCGTGGGGATCAACCCGACCGCCGCCCGATTGGCGGGCATCCGGGCGCGCGGCATCACCGTGGCCGTCTACGTCTTCGTCGCCGTGTGCGCCTGCCTCGCCGGGCTGATGATCAGCTCCAACGTCACCGCCGCCGACGCCAACAACGCGGGCCTGTGGATCGAGCTCGACGCGATCCTCGCCGTGGTCATCGGGGGCACGCTGCTCACCGGCGGCCGGTACTCGGTGCTCGGCACGCTGGTGGGCGCGCTGGTGCTGCAGACCCTCACCACCACCGTCTACACCGCGGGGATCCCGCCGGAGGTCACGCTGGTGTTCAAGGCACTGGTCATCATCGCCGTCTGCCTGCTGCAGTCGCCGAAGACCCGCGCGCTGCTGCGCCGCACGCGGCCCGCTCCGGTGCGCGAGGCGGTGGCCGCGTCGTGAGCGCCGACACCACCCGCGCGCCCGCGCCGCAGCGGCAGCGCGCCGTTCCCGCCGCGCGGCGGCGCCTCGTCTCGCCACGGGTGCTGCCCGTGCTGGCCACGTTCGTGCTGTTCGTCGCCATGTTCGCGGTGGGGTCGGCGCGCTACGACGGCTTCTTCTCGCTCCAGGTGCTGCTCAACCTCTTCATCGACAACGCCTACCTCCTCGTGCTCGCCGTCGGCATGACCTTCGTGATCATCACCGGCGGCATCGACCTCTCGGTCGGCTCGGTGGTCGCGCTCTCCGGCGTGCTCGCGGCCAAGCTCCTGTCCGTCGGGTGGAGCGCCGTGGCGGTGCTGGTCATCGTGCTGCTCGTCGGCACCTCGCTAGGCCTCGCGATGGGCCTGGTGATCCACTACCTGGAGCTGCAGCCGTTCGTGGTCACGTTGGCGGGCATGTTCCTCGCCCGCGGGCTCTGCTACGTGATCAGCGTCGAGTCCATCCCGATCCGCGACCCGCTGTTCACC
>DATAOO010000248.1:0-4682 GCA_036265695.1 Pseudonocardia sp.
TGCCGTCACCTGCCGCGGACGGTGCCGGCGCCGCGACCTCGTTACCTGTCGCGGATGGTGCCGGCGCCGCGATGCCGTCACCTGCCGCGGACGGTGCTGCCGCCGCGACCTCGTCACCTGCCGCGGACGGTGCCGGCGCGCCGGCCGCCGCAGACGGTGCCGGCGTGGCGACCCGGCCGCCGTCCGCGGAGGGCGCTGCGGCGGGAAGCGCGGCTCGTGGCGATGGTGGTGCGGCGGCGAGCGGCGCCCCCGACGCGCTGGTGGTGGCGGCGACCGCGGCGGCCGACGCGGCGGCGACGGCCGTGCGCGCCACCACCGCGCAGCTCCCCGAGCTGGGCCGGGCCGGGGTGGTCGACGCGGGCGGCATGGGCGTCTACCTCCTCCTCGACGCCCTCGTCGGCCTGCTCACCGACCGCCCGCCCGCGCCGCCGCCCCGTCCGGGCGTGCGGGACCGGCCGATGTTGACCGCCCGGCGCGAGACGGGCTCGACGGCCTACGACTACGAGGTGATGTACCTCCTCGACACGTCGGCCGACGCCGTCGACGGCCTGCGCGACCAGCTGGCCGAGCTGGGCGACAGCGTCGCGGTCGTCGGGGACGGCCGCGACCTCTGGCACGTCCACCTGCATTGCAACGACATCGGCGCCGCGGTCGAGGCGGGCGTCGCCGTGGGCAGGCCGCACCGGATCACCGTCGTCCGGTTCGCCGACCAACCCGCGCCCGGCCGGTTCGTCCGCGACCGGGCGGTCCTGATGATCGTCGTCGGAGGGGAGGTCGGCAGGCTGGCCCGCGCCGCGGGCGCCGCGGTCCTCGAGCGCCCGCCCGACGCGTCGCTCGGCGAGGCGGAGATCGTCACGGCGCTCACGGGCACCCAGGCGCACACCGTCGTGCTCCTGCCGGGCGACCCGGAGCTGGTCGCCGTGGCCGAGCGCGCCGCGGCCACCGTGCGCCACGACGGCCAGGAGGTCCTCGTGATGCCCACCGCCTCCGTGCTGCAGAGCCTGTCCGCGCTCGCGGTGCACGACCCGACGCGCCGCGCGGGCGAGGACGTCGTGGCCATGGCCGAAGCGGCCGCGGGCACCCGCGTCGCCGCGCTGGTGGTGGCCGAGACGGAGGCGCTGACCTGGGCGGGCCGCTGCGAGCCCGGCGACGTGCTCGGCATCGCCGACGGCGAGGTCGTGCTGATCGCCCCCGACCTCCCTGTCGGTGCGCTGTGGTTGGCTCACCGCATGCTCCTGGGCGGCGGTGAGATCGTCACGGCGTTGCTCGGCGCGGGCACCGAGGCCGCCCTCGCCGAGGGGCTCGCGGCCGACCTGCGGCGCAGCCACCCGGAGGTCGACGTCGTGGTCCACCGCGGCGGCCAGACCGACTACCCGCTGGTGTTGGGGGTGGAATGACCGAGCTGTCCACACCGCTGGTCGCGGCGCTGGGCGCGCGCGCCGCCGAGCTGCTGGGCGCCCAGCTGTCCCTGCACACGGTGGGCGACCTGCTGCGCCACTACCCGCGTCGCTACGTCGACCGCGGGCGGCTCACCGACATCGCTGGCCTGGAGATCGGCGAGCACATCACGGTCGTCGCGCAGGTGGAGAAGGCCACCCTGCGCGACATGCGCTCCCGCAGCGGCAAGCTGCTCGCCGTCGTGATCCGCGACGAGAAGGGCGCGCAGCTCGACTGCACGTTCTTCAACGGCCACAAGCTGAAGTCGCTGGTCAAGCCGGGCGTCCGGGCGGTGTTCTCGGGCAAGGTCGGGGTGTTCAACCGCAAGCTGCAGCTCACCCACCCGCAGTTCGAGACCCTCGACGAAGACGACGAGATCCGGCCCTTCATCTCCGTCTACCCGGCCACCGGCAAGCTCGGTTCCCAGGTGATCGCCCGGTCGGTGCGCCAGGTGCTCGACATGGTCGACGACATCGCCGATCCGCTCCCGTCCTCGGTGCGGGAGGGGGAGAGCCTGGCCGAGCTGAGCCGCGCGCTGCGGCGCATCCACGTGCCCGAGAGCCAGAACGACATCTTCGCCGCCCGCCACCGGCTGGTGTGGGACGAGGCGATGGGGGTGCAGCTCGCGCTCGCGCTGCGGCGCCGGGCCACGGCCGCCCGGCCCGCCGCTGCGTGCCCGCCCCGCGCGGGTGGCCTGCTGGAGGCGTTCGACGCCCGGCTGCCGTTCGCGCTCACCGACGGGCAGAAGGCGGTGGGGGAGGAGATCGCCGCCGACCTCGCCGGGCGGCACCCGATGAACCGGCTCGTGCAGGGCGACGTCGGCGCGGGCAAGACCGTGGTGGCGCTGCGGGCGATGCTGCAGGCGGTCGACGCGGGCCGCCAAGCCGCGATGCTCGCGCCCACCGAGGTGCTCGCGGCGCAGCACGCCCGGTCGTTGCGCGCGCTGCTCGGGCCGTTGGCCCAGGCGGGCGAGCTGGGTGGGTCCGACATCGCCACCCGGGTCACGCTGCTCACCGGTTCGTTGGGCGCCAAGGCCAAGCGGCAGGCGTTGCTCGACGCGCAGTCCGGCGAGGCGAGCATCGTCGTCGGCACCCACGCCCTGATCCAGGACCGGGTGGGGTTCGCCGAGCTGGGCCTGGTCGTGGTCGACGAGCAGCACCGCTTCGGCGTCGAGCAGCGCGACGCCCTCCGGGCCCGCGACGCGCCGCTGGTGCCGCACATGCTGGTCATGACGGCCACACCGATCCCGCGCACGGTCGCGATGACCGTCTACGGCGATCTGGAGGTGTCGGCGCTGCGAGAGCTGCCCGCCGGGCGGTCGCCGATCGCCACCACCGTGGTGCCGCTGGCCGAGCGCCCGTCCTGGTTCGCGTCGGTGTGGCGGCGGGTGCGCGAGGAGGTCGCGGCCGGTCACCAGGCCTACGTCGTGTGCCCGCGGGTCGGCGATCCGAAGGAGGCCGAGGAAGCCGACGACGTGGAGCCACCCGAGGAGGACGGCGAGGCGCGCCGTCCGCCGCTGGCGGTGCTCGACGTCCTCCCGAAGCTGGCGGAAGGCGAGCTGGCGAGCCTGCGGCTGGGCCTGCTGCACGGCAAGCTGCCCGCCGACGAGAAGGACACGGTGATGCGGGCCTTCGAGCGCGGCGAGCTGGACGTGCTGGTGGCCACCACCGTGATCGAGGTCGGGGTCGACGTGCCCAACGCCACCGCCATGGTCATCCTCGACGCCGAGCGGTTCGGGCTGTCCCAGCTGCACCAGCTGCGCGGCCGGGTGGGCCGCGGGTCGGCGGCCGGGGTGTGCCTGCTGGTCACCGAGATGCCCGCCGCCACCGCCGCCCGCACCCGGCTCGACGCCATCGCCGACACCACCGACGGTTTCGCGCTCGCCCAGCTCGACCTCGAGCTGCGGCGGGAGGGCGACGTGCTCGGTGCCCTGCAGTCCGGCCGCCGCTCAGGCCTGCGCCTGCTCTCCCTGCTCAAGCACGAGGAGATCATCGCCAAGGCGCGGGTGTACGCCATGGAGATCGTCGAGCACGACCCCACCCTCGCCGAGCACGGCGGGCTCGCCGCCCTCGTCGGCCAGACGGTCGGCGACGAGGAGCGCGCGGCCTGGCTCGACCGCGTCTGAGCTCCCCAGCCCCAGCCCTGCCAGCATGATCGCCAGTTCGTTGCACAACCCGGCCAATTCTGGCCGCATCCGCAACGACTCCGCGATCATGGAGGGGCGGGTCGGCCTCGGGGGTGGGCGGGCCGGCTGGGGTCGGGCTCAGGCGGGCAGCGCGCCCCGGGCGGCGGCGTCGAGGGCGGCCGTGGCGGGCAGCGGTACGTGGATGACGCCCGCCTTGTCGAGCTTCGCGAGCTCGGAGCGGGCGCGGCTGTAGGCGGCGATGCGCTCGGCGTCGTTGTCGGAGTCGCGCGCCGTGGTGAGGAGCTTGATCACTCGCTCGACCGTGGACCGCTCGACGGGAGAGAGGCCGGACAGCCGGATGCGCTCGGCGGCCTGGCGGGCGGCGTGCCAGGCCCGCTCGGCCCGGTCGACCGCCGCGACGAAGGCAGGCGCGTGCGTGCCGCCCGGGAACGCGTCGGTGTCGAGGGCCTGTGCCTCGGCGAACGCGTCGACGAACCGCGCGGTGCTCGGCACCGAGACGTCGGCGAGCGCGGGCAGGCGCAGCACGGCCATGGGATCGCACTCGTAGGCGGCGTACGCGCTGCGCAGCGCGTCGAACCGGCGCCGGGCGTGCGCCCAGACCAGGTCCGGACGGGGCGGTGCGGCGGGCCGGGCGGGCAGCGGTGCGGTGCCCGCGGCGCCCCCGCGGCGCAGCCTGCTCCGCCGCTGCGTCCGGGTGACCGCGATGACGATCCCGGCGACCACCAGCATGGGCGAGGCCAGGAGCACGAGGATCCACGCGATGGTGGCCAACCCGATCAACATGCCGCCCCCGATCAGCAGGACGCCGCCGTCGGAGGCGATCGTCAACGCGACGAGCACGGCCACCAGCCCGAACACCAAGGGGCCGCGAGCGTGGTGGCGGTGCCCGTAAGGCCGCCCGGCCACCCGCCGCCGGGAGTACGACTCCTCCCGCAACCGTCGCCCATCGGCGAACGCGGCGCCGTAGGCCGGCGGGAACGGCGGCATCCCCGCCGGGTGACGATGGTGGCGCACGTCTCCTTGGTACCCCACCCGGGTGGCGTTCGCACGGGTCCGATCGAGTGCCGCCCGGTAGCGTTCCGCCGAGATCGCCGAATCC
>DATAOO010000249.1:0-8245 GCA_036265695.1 Pseudonocardia sp.
GTGCCCGTGGGCGACGGGTGGACCGTCGACCCGTTCGGCGGCGAGGTGCGCGACGGACGGCTCTACGGCCGGGGCAGCACCGACATGAAGGGCGGCCTCGCCGCCTGCGTCGTGGCCGCGACGGCACTGCGGCGGGAGGGCGTGGCCCTCTCCGGTCCCGTGGAGCTGGCCGCCCTGGTCGACGAGGAGGAGCACGGCCTCGGCATCCGCCGGTTCGTCGCGGACAGGGAGATCGCCGACAGGGAGAACGGCAGCGGCGGGGCGTACGCCGCGTGCGTCGTCGCCGAGCCGACCGACCTCCAGACGATCATCGCCGCGCGCGGCGACGCCTACCTCGACATCGTCGTGCACGGGTCGGCGGCCCACTCCGGCCGTCCGGACGACGGCCGCAACGCCATCTACGGCGCCACGGCCGTCATCGCCTCGCTGCAGCGGTGGCACGAGGAGCTGACGCACGCCGCCCACCCGCTGGTCGGGCCGCCGACCTGGAGCGTCGGGCTGGTCGCGGGCGGTCAGGGCGTGTCCACCGTGCCCGCCGTGTGCCGCATCGGCGTCGACCGCAGGCTGCTGCCGGGCGAGTCGGCGGCGCAGGTGCTGGCGGAACTGCGTGACCGCGTCGCGGAATTGGGGCTGGAGCGGCAGGGCCTGCGCGTCGACGTCGCGATGTCCATGGACATGCCCGGCTTCGAGACGCCGTCGGATCACCCCGTCGTGGTCGGCACCGATGCCGCCCTCCGCGCCGCGGGCGGCCCCGGGCTCCCGCTCGGCGGCTGGACGGCGGCCTGCGACGGCGGCTTCGTGGCGCGCGACCTCGGCGTCCCGACCGTGGTGCTCGGCCCGGGTTCGGTCAACGACCAGGCCCACCGCAGCGACGAGTCGGTCGGCGTCGCGGAGCTGGTCGTCGCCGCCCGCGCCTACGCGCTGACGGCCCTGCGGCTGCTGGGCTGAGGGCCCCGTATTGTTGACAATGCACAACGGGAGGAGGCGCGCATGCCCACCATCGGGCTGCTCTACCCCGGTTCCAGCGCCGAGGACGACTTTCCCGGCCTCGAGCGGCGGCTGGACACCGACCTGCGCCTTCCTGTCGTCCGCACGTCGGTGGGCGAAGACGCGCATCGCGTCGACGCGCTGCTCGACCTCGGATCGACCGAGAGGCTCGCCGAAGGGGCCCGCACCCTGGTCGCGGAGCACCGCCCGGACTCGATCATGTGGGCCTGCACCTCGGGCTCGTTCGTGTTCGGCTGGCAGGGGGCCCACGACCAGGTGCGCGAGCTGCAGGCCCGCACCGGGGTGCCGACGTCCTCCACCTCGCTGGCCTTCGTCGAGGCCTGCCGGGCCCTCTCGGTCGAGCGCGTGAGCGTGGCCGCGTCCTACCCCCGCGACGTGGCCGAGCACTTCGTAACCTTCCTGGACCGCGGCGGCATCGCCGTCACGGCGCTGGGCAGCCACGGCATCGTCACGGCCGCCGAGGTCGGCACCCTCGGTTACGAGCAGGTCGAGGCCATCGCCAGGGGGGCCGACGTGTCCGGGGGCGCCGAGGCCGTCCTCGTCCCGGACACGGCGATGCACTCACTGCAGTGGATCGACAAGCTGGAAGCCGCCGTCGGGCTGCCCGTGCTCACCGCCAACCAGGTCACGGTGTGGCAGGGGATCAAGCTCGTCGGCGACGTCCCGCGCTACGAGGCGTTGGGCACGTTGTTCCGCACCCCCGACGGAGGCTGAGCGCATGACCGAGAATCCCTCCGGTCGACGACGCCCGTTCGCTCCAGTCGTCCAGGAGTCGACGGCCAGCCTGATCGCCAACCGCGTCCGTGACGCGATCGCCGAGGGGCACATCGCGCCCGGCGCCCAGCTCGGCGAGGCCGGGCTGGCGCGCGAGCTGGGCGTGAGCCGGGGCCCGCTGCGCGAGGGGCTCCAGCGCCTCACCGCCGAGGGGCTGGTCGTCTCCATCCGCAACCGCGGGCTGTTCGTCATCGACATCACCCCGGAGCGGGTCGCCGACGTCTACGTCGCCCGGCAGGCCGTCGAGCGGGCGGCCGCCGAACAGGTCCACCTCGGCGATCCGCGCGCGGCGGGTGAGGCGCTGATGGCGATCATCGACACGATGGCCGTCGCGCCCGACAGCCACGCGGTCGGCGACGCCGACATCGTCTTCCACGAGCGGCTCGTCGCCCTCGCCGACAGCCCGCGGCTGAGCCGCATGCACAGCATCCTGCTCATCGAGACCCGCATCTGCATCCGCGCGCTCGAGGTGTCCTACGGCCACGGGGACGTGCGCTTCGGCGAGCACCGCGCCATCGCCCAGTCCTTCCTCGACGGCGACGCCCGGCTCACCGACGAGCTCCTCGTCGCCCACATGAAGGACGCCGTTCAGCGCCTCACCGTCGCGGCCACGGCGGTCTAGGCCGCGTCCCGCGGATCACGGGCGATGGGCTTCGTGATCCAGATGGCTCCTCGCAAGGCGGAGGGCGGCTCTCGTACCGGGCGTACTCGAGTCGCCGACAACGCAGCGAGGGGCCATCTGGGCACGAAGACCGCGGCTGCTGATCCGCGGGACACGGCCTAGCCGTCAGCCGGTGGCGATGCCGATGTACTTGACCTCGAGGAACTCGTCGATGCCGACGCTCCCGCCCTCGCGGCCGAGGCCGGATTCCTTGACCCCGCCGAAGGGCGCCGCCGGGTTGGACACCACGCCCTGGTTCAGTCCGACCATGCCGGTCTCGATGGCCTCGCCCACGCGGAGCGCACGGCGCAGGTCGTTGGTGTACACGTAGGCGACGAGCCCGTACGGGGTGTCGTTGGCCGCGGCCACGACCTCCTCCTCGGTGGTGAAGGGCGTGAGAGGGGCGACCGGCCCGAAGATCTCCTCGCCCGCCATGCGCGCATCCGCGGGGACGCCGGTGAGCACCGTGGGCGCGTAGAAGTACCCGGCCCCACCGTGCTCCGCTCCCCCGGTCAAGACCGTGGCGCCGCGGCCCACCGCGTCGGCCACGAGGTCGGTGACCTTCCGCTGCGCGGCTTCGTCGATCAGGGGGCCGACGTCCACCCCGTCCTGCGTGCCCCGGCCGACGGTCAGGGCGGCCATCTTCGCGGCCAGGCGGGCGCCGAACTCCTCGATGATCGACTCGTGCACGTAGATGCGGTTGGCCGCCGTGCACGCCTCCCCCATGTTGCGCATCTTGGCGGCCATGGCGCCCGCGACGGCCTCGTCGAGGTCGGCGTCCTCGAAGACGATGAACGGGGCGTTGCCGCCGAGCTCCATCGACGTGCGCAGGACCTTCTCGGCGCACTGTTCCAGCAGCACCTTGCCGACCTTCGTGGAGCCGGTGAACGACAGCTTGCGGGCGAGCCCGGAACGGATCAGCGGCTCCATCACGGCGCCCGCCTGCACACAGGTGACGATGTTGACGACGCCGTCGGGCAGGCCCGCCTCGAGCAGGATGGCGCCGAGGGCCAACATCGACAGCGGGGTCTGGTGGGCGGGCTTGACGACGCTCGTGCACCCGGCGGCGATGGCGGGGCCGATCTTGCGCGTGCCCATGGCCATCGGGAAGTTCCAGGGCGTGATGAGGAGGCACGGGCCGACCGGCTGCCGGGTCACCAGGAAGCGGGCGCCGCCCGCGGGGGCCGTCTGGTAGCCGCCGTCGATGCGCAGGGCCTCGGCGGCGAAGTGGCGCAGGAACTCGGCGGCGTAGGTGATCTCGCCCTTGGCCTCGGCCACCGGCTTGCCCATCTCCAACGTCATGAGCAGGGCGAGGTCGTCGATGCGCTCGTGGAGCAGCTCGAAGGCCCGGGTGAGGATGTCGGCGCGCTCCCGCGGGCTGGTCCCGGCGAAGGCCGCCTGCGCCCGCACGGCCGCGTCGAGGGCCCGTCGGCCGTCGTCCGGGCCCGCGTCGGCGACGGCGCACAGCACCTCGCCCGTCGACGGGTCGAGGACGTCGAAGGTCGCCCCGCCCGTGGCGTCGACCCACGTCCCCCCGATGAGGAGCTGCCGGGGCACCGCCGAGACGACCGCGGACTCGTGGCCGGTGAGCGGCGCGGTGGCTTGTGTGCTCATCACAACTCCTCGGTGACCGCGGTGCCCGTGCAATACTCTGATTGTCGACAATGCTACCAGAGGAGCACCGATGGCCGACCTGTCCCCGGTCCTGAAACAGGCGACCCCCGTGGTCGCGACACGCGGCGAGGGCGTCTACCTCTACGACGAGGACGACCGCCGCTACCTGGACTTCACCGCCGGGATCGGGGTGACGAGCACCGGGCACTGCCACCCGCGGGTCGTGGCGGCCGCCCAGGAGCAGGTCGGCAAGCTGATCCACGGCCAGTACACGACCGTCCTGCACCAGCCCCTCCTGACGTTGGTCGAGCGGCTCGGCGAGGTCCTGCCTCCGGACCTCGACCGGATGTTCTTCGCCAACAGCGGGTCCGAGGCCATCGAGGCCGCCCTGCGGCTCGCCCGGCAGGCCACCGGCCGACCCAACGTGATCGTCTTCCACGGCGGCTTCCACGGGCGGACGGTCGCGGCCGCGTCGATGACGACATCGGGCACCAAGTTCCGCTCCGGGTTCGCGCCGCTCATGGCGGGCGTGCAGGTCTCCCCCTTCCCCGACCCGGGCCACTTCGGGTGGGGCCAGGAGGAGACGACCGAGTTCGCCCTGCGCCAGCTCGACTACACGCTGCAGACCCTCGCGGCGCCCGCCGACACCGCGGCGTTCTTCGTGGAACCCGTGCTCGGCGAGGGCGGCTACGTGCCCGCGAGCACCGAGTTCCTCTCCGGGCTCCGCGAGCGCGCCGACCGTTACGGGATCCTGCTCGTGGTGGACGAGATCCAGACCGGTTGGGGACGCACCGGCAAGTTCTGGGGTGGCGAGCACTTCGGCGCGGAGGCCGACATCCTCGTCACCGCGAAGGGCCTCGCCTCGGGCTTCCCGCTCTCGGGCATCGCGGCCTCCGGTGCGCTGATGGAGAAGGCCTGGCCCGGCTCGCAGGGCGGCACCTACGGCGCGAACGCCGTCGCCTGCGCGGCGGCCATCGCGACCCTGGACGTCATCCAGGACGAGAAGCTCGTCGAGAACGCGGCGGTGCGGGGCGCGCAGCTCAAGGACGCCCTGCGCGGCGTCGCCGACCGGTTCAAGCAGATCACCGACGTCCGTGGCCTGGGCCTCATGATCGGCAACGAGTTCCGGGACGACGGGCAGCCGAGCGGCGCCTTGGCCGCCGCCGCGCAGCAGGAGGCGGCCAAACGCGGACTCCTGCTGTTGACCTGCGGCGCCTGGGGCCAGGTCGTCCGGTTCATCCCCGCGCTCGTCGTGGGCGAGCGGGACGTCGAGGAGGCCGCGCAGATCTGGTCGGACGCGGTCGGCGCCGTTCTTGGCTGAGGTCGAAGCGGGGCTCCCCGGTGGGGAGCCCCGCTTCCCCCCGAGCGCGTCAGGCCCGGGCCAGCCGCTCCTGCTCCGCGAGGGCCTCGGGCGTGCCCGGCACGTGGGTGCCGCGGATCGAGCAGCCCTTGGTCTCGATCATCGTGAACAGGGCGATCAGCCCGATGACGCACGCGGCCATCATGTAGTAGGCGGGCCACAGCTGGTCGCCGGTGCGCTCGATGAGGCCCTCGTTGACCAGCGGTGCCGTGCCGCCGAACAGCGACGTGGCCACGTTGTAGCCGAGCGCGAGCGCCGCGAACCGCACCTGGGTGGGGAACATCGCGGGGAACGTCGCCGAGATCGTGGCGAGCTGCGGCGTGTACAGCAGACCGAGGATCCCGAACGCGACGATCGCACCGACCAGACCCGTGCCCATGAGCATGTAGAGCGGGATCGCGAGCACGGTGAGCCCGATCAGCGACACGAGCCACACCGGCTTCCGGCCGACCCGGTCGGACAACGCGCCGACGAAGGGCAACACGATCATCATCAACAGCTGACCGATGATCGGCACGATGAGCGCGCCTTGCTCGTCCAGGTTGATGGTGGTCTGCAGGTAGGTGGGCGAGTAGCTCAGCAGGGTGTAGTTGACCACGTTGAGCGCGATGACGAGGCCGGAGAGCTTGAGCAGCTGCGGCATGTAGCCCGTGAAGACCTCCTTGAGCTTCGTCCCCGCGGCCTCCTCGGTCTCGTGGGTCTTCTGCTCCAGCTCGCGGAACACCGGCGTGTCTTCCATCCTCGACCGCAGGTACATCCCGACGAGGCCGAGCGGGCCCGCCACGAGGAAGGGCACCCGCCAGCCCCAGGAGTTCATGGCGTCGTCGCCGAGGGTCGTGATGAGTCCCAACATCAGCAGCGCGCCGCCGTTGAAGCCCGCGAGCGTGCCGACCTCGAGGAAGCTGCCGAAGAAGCCCCGCCGCCGATCCGGGGCGTACTCCGCCATGAACGTGGCGGCGCCGCCGTATTCGCCACCGGTCGAGAAGCCCTGGACGATCCGCAGGAGGTACAGCAGGATCGGCGCGGCGATGCCGATGCTGGCGTAGGTGGGCAGGAGCCCCACCAGGAACGTCGCCGACGCCATCAGGATGATCGTCATGGCCAGCACCCGTTTGCGGCCGATCTTGTCGCCGAGGGGTCCCCAGAAGATCCCGCCGAGCGGCCGGATGAGGAACGAGAGCGCGAAGCCGATCAGCGTGAACAGGACGGCGTTCGTCGAGTTCTCGGGGAACAGCGCGTTGGCGATGTACACCGTGCCGTAGGCATAGATGCCGTAGTCGAACCACTCGACCGCGTTGCCGATGGCCGACGCGCCGATGGCGCGCCGGAGCACGGCGGTCGATGGGGGCGGGACGGCCGGGCTGCCGGGGTTCGCAGAGGCCATGACGCACTCCTCACGCTCGCGACGCGGCAGCCACAGGCAGCTCTTCGTCGACCCACCGAGTCGTCGGATTGTTGACAATCCAGCACCATACACAGGTGGTGGTGGTCACGCCAGATCCGCTGTCCGCTATACCTCGCCCGCGCGGGGCCCCGCGCCTTTCAGCGTGAGCAGCACGGGGGCGGACTCGACGGTGTGGACGCCGGGGAGCGCGGCCAGGGGGCCGGTGAGGTAGCCGTACAGCGCAGCGGGATCGGGTGTGAGGGCCTGGGCGACGATGTTGGTGGTGCAGGTGGTGGCGACGACGAACGCCAGCTCGGAATGGGTGGCGAGGGCGGTGCCCGCCCGCTCGGCGTACGCCGGTGCCACGGTGAGCCAGAGCAGCGCACGGGTGCCGATGCCGAGGTGGGAATCGTCGATGTCGACGTCGAAGAAGATCGCCCCACCGGCGCGCAGCCGGGCGAGGTGGCGTGCGGCCGTCGCGGGGGTCTGGCCGCAGGCTGAGGCCAGCTCGGCGTAGCCCGCCCGGGCGTCGCGGCGCAGCACGGTGATCATCCGCTGTTCGTCGGGTGCTCGGAGGTGCTCGTTCGCCGTGTGGGCGGGCTCGGGCGGGCGGAGCTGCCGCTGCTGTTCGGGGGTGAGGGCTTGGGCCCGCCCCGGCCAGGCGCTCGGGCCGCCGCGGTAGACGTGGAGCAGGGCGTGCGCGCTCACCGCGGTGACGCTGCTCGTCCGCGGCAGGTCGTGGAGCAGCAGCGAAGGCGCACCCGAGCCGTCATTGGCGTGCACGGCGTCGACCATGGTGACGATCTCGGTGCCGCCGGAGGTCAGGCGCACCCAGGACGTGTCGGTGCGGCGCGCGAGCGAGCGGGCGAGCTCGCCCGCCGTGGCGGGCGCGGCGGTCAGGCGCACCAACCAGCGGGTGGCGCCGGGCCGGTCGAGGCCGGGGAGGGCGACCACGCGCAGCCCCGCGTCGCGGCGCAGCCGCTGGTAGCGGCGGGTGACGGTCTGGGTGGAGACGCCGAGCACCTGCGCGATCCGGGCGAAGGGGGCCCGGCCGTCGAGGTGCAGGGCGTGCACCAGCGCGCGATCCAGCTCGTCGAGCACGGAACGATTGTGCACCACCGGTCATCGTGGCGGAACGAAACGACGAATTCGGCCCTCGTCGCTGGTACCGGGCTCCGGCGGTACCGAGGGTGCGGGCTATGGAAATCGTGCGTACACGCCGGTCGGGCCGGTCGCGCTGCTGGCGGCCGCGGTGACCACCTACGACGCGCCGACCCCGCTGGGCCGCGTCCGCGGGGTCCACCGCGACGGGCTGCTCCGCTTCACCGGCATCCCCTACGCGCAACCGCCGGTGGGCGCACTCCGGTTCGCCGCGCCGGAACCGGTCACGCCGTGGCGCGACGTCCTCGACGCGACCCGGCCCGCGGTCGTGGCGCAGCAGGGG
>DATAOO010000250.1:0-8923 GCA_036265695.1 Pseudonocardia sp.
GGGGAACGGCGCGGCGTTGCCGAGGTGGTCGGCGGCGAACACGGTGTCGTAGCCCGCACGCTCACCGCTGCGGCAGACGTCGAGGAACTCCGCCCGCGAGCCGAGGCCGAGCACGTTGTACGAGAAGCGGAAGTCGCGCACGTCAGCCACGCTGCCACGATCCCGCTCCACGCACAGGCACGTTCGCGTCGGGCTGAGAAGCGCCCGGCCGATGAGGGCTCCGGCCCGCGCCGCCACATCGCGGCGTTGCCCCCGCGCCCGAGTGCCCCGGGACGAGGGGCGCGGAGGCGCCTTTGCGCTGCGGCCACCTGGCCACCCCGGGCTCGCGGAGCCCTCATCCGCCGGACGCTCTAACCTGCACTGTGATCGAGATCCGGCCCGGCACGGACGGCGACGCCCCGGCGCTCACCGCCATCGACGCGGTGACCTGGACCTCGGCCACGAGCCCCGCGGGCGTGCCGGACGAGTCCCGCCCGTTCTTCCGCGAGGGGGAAGACCCTGCCGACACGCTGGTGGCGGTGCTCGACGGCGCCGTGGTCGGCTACGCGCGGCTGCGCAACGCCTTGCCCGTGCCGTCGCACCTCCACGTGCTGGAGATCAACGGGCTGGCCGTGGACCCCGACGTCGCGGGGCGGGGCGTCGGCCGGACGCTGGTCGAGGCGGCCGTGGCCGAGGCGAGGCGCCGAGGCGCGCGCAAGGTCTCCCTCCGCGTGCTCGGCAGCAACGCCGTGGCCCGGCGGCTGTACGCCCGGTGCGGGTTCGTCGAGGAGGGCGTGCTGCGCGACGAGTTCGTGCTCGACGGCAGGTTCGTGGACGACGTCTTCATGGCCCGCTTCCTGCCGTGACCGCCCGGACTACGCCGCCACGAGCACGCCTTCGCGCCACAACACCATGGCCTCCGCACAATCCGGGCACGGCACCTCGTAGCCCGCGGCGCCCACCTCCGGCAGCTCAGCGTCGACGCCGCAGCCGGGACACGTCCACCAACTCGTCTCCATGACACCACGGTAAATCACAGCACTGTCATTTTTGCGGAGGAGACGGCGCGCCGACTCGCCGGTAACAATCCGAAACCATGGCGCGAGTGGACAGCCGGGGAACGGGAGCCAACGCGGGAATCCCGGGAGTGTGCCCGTTCCCGGCCGGTCTGACCCCTCCCCCGACCGGCCTCGGGTCCACGCCGGCCGTGCCAGCTGGCGTGGACCCGGCACTCGGGAAAACTGGGCACACTAGGGACATGACAGTCGCGACGCTGATCGTCCTGCTGCTCGTCATCGCGGGCGCGGTGTGGCTGATCCGGCAGCGGTCGGTGGCCAAGGCCCGCGAGCTCGACGATGCCCGCGCCGACGCCCGCCGCTGGGTCGAACGGCTCGGCGGCCAGGTCCTCGCGCTCACCGGCACCGACCCGGCGTCCAAGCAGGCGCTGGCCGACGCGGCCGAGCGCTACAACGCCGCGGGCTCCCAGATGGACCAGGTGCAGAGCGTGGCGCAGGCGCGGCAGGTCACCGAGACCGCGTACGAGGGCCTCTACTACGTGCGCGCCGCCCGCACCACGATGGGCCTCGACCCGGGCCCTGAGCTGCCGCCGCTCCCCGGCCAGGGGCAGGCGGGCGCGGTCAGCGAAGACCGCACCGTCGACGTCGAAGGGCACGCCTACAGCGCGTCGCCGAACCCGTCGGGGCGCAACCCGCACTTCTACCCCGGCGGCACGGTCGCCGGGCGGCCCGTGCCCCGCGGCTGGTACTCCGAGCCGTGGTGGCGCTCGGCGCTGATCGGCGGGGCGTGGGGCGTCGGGTCGGCGCTGCTGTTCACCTCGATGTTCTCCGGCATGTCCGGGGTGGCGTACGCCGACGGGTACGCCGACGGCCTCGCCGCCGACGGCTACGACCAGGGCGCGCTCGACCAGGGCGACCAGGGCGGCTACGACCAGGGCGGCGACTGGGGCGGCGACCAGGGCGGTGGCGACTTCGGCGGCGGTGATTTCGGCGGCGGCGACTTCGGCGGCGGGGGCGGGGACTTCTAGGCCGCCACCGGCTGGCAGCTCGGGCACCAGAAGAGGTTGCGGGCCAGGTGGACGTCGTGGACCACCGGTGTGCCGCACACGAGGCACGGCTCGCCGGTGCGCCGGTACACGTAGACCTTGCTCGCGCAGCGCTCCCCCGGCAGGCACCGACCGGGCGGGTCCCCGGCGCGCACGGTCTCGATCTTGCCCTGGCGCACCCCGGCGCGCAGCAGGGCCACCAGGTCGGCCCACACCGCGTCCCACTGCTCCCGGCGCAGGGCGCGGCCCGGCAGGAGCGGGTCGAGCCCGTGGCGGAACAGCACCTCCGCCCGGTAGACGTTCCCGACGCCCGCGATCACCGTCTGGTCCATCAACAGGGTGGCCAGCGGCGCGCGCGAGCGGGAGATGCGGGTCCACGCCCGCTCGGGGTCGGCGTCGGGGCGCAGCGGGTCCTCCCCGAGGCGGGCGTGGATGGCCGCCGCCTCGTGGTCGGTGATCAGCTCGCACGCGGTGGGGCCGCGCAGGTCGCCGTAGTGCGTCGGCCCCACCATCCGCATCCGGACGAGCCCGCGCGGCGGGTCCACCGGCAGCTGGACGTCCGAGAACTTCCCGTACAGACCCAGGTGGACGTGCACCACGAGGTCGGGTCCGTAGTGGTGGAAGAGGTGCTTGCCGTGCGCCTCCGCGCGTCGCAACGTCAGCCCGTCGACGATCTCGGCGCTCGTGGCGAACCGGCCCTGCGGGCTGGTGACCGACACCGGCTTGCCCGCGAAGCGGGTGCGGTGCCGCCGGGCCAGCCGGTGCAGCGTGTGGCCCTCAGGCACCCGGCTCAGGCATCCGGTAGCGCGGGCGGCTCGTGCGTCTTCTCGTACTTCGCCAGCTCGTCGATGCGCCGCTGGTGGCGCGGGTCCCCGCTGAACGGCTCGGCGACGAACGCCGCGGCGAGCTCGGCGGCCTCGTCGAGCGAGTGCTGGCGCGCCCCGATCGCGACGATCTGGGCGTCGTTGTGCTGCCGCGCCAGCTTCGCGGTCTCGATGTTCCAGGCCAGCGCGGCGCGGATGCCGGGAACCTTGTTGGCGGCGATCTGCTCGCCGTTGCCCGAGCCGCCGATGACGATCCCCAACGTGCCCGGCTCGGCGAGCACGGCGAGTCCGGTGGCGATGCAATACGGCGGGTAGTCGTCGGCCGGGTTGTAGGTGGCGGCGCCGACGTCCACGACGTCGTGCCCCAGACTGGCCAGATGGGCGAGGAGGTGGGCCTTCAGCTCGAAGCCTGCGTGGTCGGACCCGATGTGGACGCGCACGACCCAAGATCCTGCCGTATCGCGGGCGTGGATGGGGTGCCCGGCGGGTGGGTGGTCGGTGTCGTGTCGGCGGGGCTGGTCGAGTGGTCGGTGCAACCGGACGCGGCCGCGGTGCTCGCGGCGACGCGCGACTGCTGCGTCGTCGGGGTCGACATCCCGCTCGGGCTGCCCGCGGGCAGCGCCCGACGGGCCTGCGACACGCTCGCCGCGACCCGCCTCGGCCGGGCCCGCTCGTCGGTGTTCCCGGCGCCCCCGCGCGAGGTGCTGGCCGCGCCGGACTACACGCAGGCGTGCGCGGTGGCGCGCGGGCTCACCGGCCGGGCGATCAGCCTGCAGACGTTCCACATCGCACCGAAGATCGCCGAGTGGGACGCCGTCGCGCTCACCGACCGGGTCGTCGAGGTGCACCCCGAGCTGGCGCTGCGGGCGTTGGCGCCGGAGACGGACTTCGCTCCGAAGAAGTCCGCACGCGGCGCGGGTCAGCGGATCGCCGCGCTCTCCCGGTGGGTGGACCCGGCGGTCGCGCTGGGCGACCTGCCCCCGGGTGCCCGCCTCGACGACGTGCTCGACGCGCTGGCCGTCGCGTGGTCGGCGCGGCGGTGGGCGCGTGGGGCGGCCGAGGTGCTCGGCAACGAGCGCGACGCCCGCGGCCGCCCCATGCGGATCGTCTGCTAGCGGGTGCCGCCGCCCAGCAGGCCGCCGAGGATCGAGCCGAGGTCGGGCCCGCCCTGCTGCTGCCGCTGCTGCGGGGCCTGCGCGCCGCCGCCCAGCACCCCGCCGAGGAGGCCGCCCAACAGGCCGCCGAGGCCGCCGTCCTGCCCGACGTTGGATGTGGCCCCGGTGAGCTGCTTGGCGAGGTAGGCCATCACGATCGGGGCGAGGATCGGCAGCAGCTTCTGGATCAGCCCCGCACCGACCCCGCCGACACCGCCGAGCTGCTGGACGACCTGGTCCTGCTGGGACCCGAACACGTGGCTGACGATCTTCTGCCCGTCGTTCGGGTCGACCTGGTCGAGGTCCACGCCCCCCTCGACGAGCGACGGATCGTGCTGCTCCACCGCACGGGCGAACGACGCGGCGCCACCCGGGTCGTCGGTGTTGGCCTGGATGCCGCCCAGCAGCGCGGGCAACGCGGTGCGGGCCGCCTGCTCCGCCTCCTGCTCGTTGACGCCGAGCTGACCCGCCAGCTGGCCCAGCGGGATCTGGGAGAGGATGTCCTCGACTGCACTCATGAGGCGGAGCCTAACTCCGGATCATGCTCCGCGGTGAGATCTGGATCAGGTTCGGGATCGGGCGGCGTGCGCTCGTCGATCTGCTCGCCGAGGTAGCGCAGCACTACTGCGAAGGCCGCCGTCACCGGCACGGCGAGGAACGCGCCCGCGATGCCGTACAGCGTGCTGCCCGCGGTGATGGCGAGCAGCACGACCGCCGCGTGCAGCCCGAGGCCGCGCGACTGCAGCACGGGCTGCAGCACGTTGCCCTCGATCTGCTGCACCACCACCACGATCACGAGCACGGTGACGCCCGCCGCGAGCCCGTTGTTCACCAGCGCGACCAGCACCGCCACCGCACCGGCCACGAACGCCCCGATGATCGGGATGAAGCCGCCGAGGAAGGTGAGGACGGCCAGCGGGAGGGCCAACGGCACCCCCACGATGACGAGCCCGAGGCCGATGAGCACGGCGTCGACCAGGCTCACGACGGCCTGCTGGCGGATGAACGACCCGACGGTGACCCAGATCCGGCGGAGCACCTCCGCGAGGTGGCCGCCCGCGCTCGGGCCCGCGACCCTGTGCACCCACGGCAGGAACCTCGGGCCGTCCTTGACGAACAGGAACGTGAGGATGAGCACGAGCACGAACGTGATCACGCCGGACGCGATCGAGCCGACGCCCGTGAGCACGCCCGCCGCGATGGTCGACACGCTCTCCTGGATGCGCGTGGTCACCTGCTGGATGAGCGCGGTGAGCTGGCTGTCGGCCAGGTTGAGCGGCGGGCCTGCGATCCACACGCGGATGCCCTGGACACCCGTGACGACGCTGGAGACGATCTGCGGCAGGCTGCCCGCCACCGCCGTGCCGACCAAGGTGATCAGCACGCCGATCACGACGATCCCGACGACCACCACCACGCCGGAGGCCAGCGCGGGCGCGAAGCGGTGGCGGCGCAGGAACGCGGCGGGCGGCCAGAACACCGTGGCCAGCACGACGGCGAGCAGCGTGGGGAACACGACGGTCCACAGCGCGCCGACGAGGAAGCCCAACAGCCAGATGCCTGCGGCGACGAGCAGCAGGCGGGCGCTCCAGCGGGCCGCCCACGCCAGGCCGACACCGATCACGCCGCCACGTCCGGGGCTGGTCACGCCGCCAGGCTAGCGGGACGATCAATCCGCCGAGGCGCCGACGAAGACCTTTTCCGAACAGGTGAAGGCGTACGGGGGCGGCATGACGTCGCTCTGCTTGCCGGAGGCGGGCAGCACGATCCCCCGGCCGGGGTCGACCACGAGGTGGGTGCCCTGACCGTCCGCGATCTCGGTGGTGCCGTCACCGAGCGCGCGGACGACCGCCGCGTCGCGGAAGCGTTCGCCGTCCACCGCGGCGATGCCCTGCTGAGTGGCGAACTGCCGGCAGGGCCCCTCCTGGGCGCGGAAGAACGCCAGCGCGTCCGGGGCGGCGACGGTCGGGACGGCGGTGGGCGGGACGGCGGTGGCCGGGACGGCTGTCGGCGGAGGCGTCGGGGCGGCCGCGGGGTTGCCCGCGGTCGTGCACCCGGCCAGCGCCACCAGCGCCACGCCGACCGTCAACGCGCTCCACCGCACCCGACCAGTGTGTCACCGGCTCAGGGCGTCGGGCCACGCCCCGACCACGTCCACGGGTAGCCCGGGTCCTCGCTCGCCCGGCCGCCCTCGCCGATCTCCAGGGGTCGGAAGGTGTCGACCATGACGGCCAGCTCGTCGAAGAACTCCGCGCCGATCGCCCGCTCGACCGCGCCGGGCTGGGGGCCGTGGGTGTGGCCGCCGGGGTGCAGGCTGATCGAGCCCTGGCCGATGCCGGAGCCCTTGCGGGCCTCGTAGTTGCCGCCGCAGTAGAACATCACCTCGTCGGAGTCCACATTGGAGTGGTAGTAGGGCACGGGGACGGCCAGCGGGTGGTAGTCGACCTTGCGCGGCACGAAGTTGCAGATCACGAAGTTGCTGCCTTCGAACACCTGGTGCACGGGCGGCGGCTGGTGCACCCGGCCGGTGATCGGCTCGAAGTCGGCGACGTTGAACGTGTACGGGTAGAGGCAGCCGTCCCAGCCCACCACGTCGAACGGGTGAGTGGGGAGCACGTAGCGGGTGCCGGTGATGCCGCGGCCGCCGCGGTGCTTCACCAGCAGCTCCACGTCCTCGCCCTCGACGAGCAGCGGCTCCGTCGGGCCGTGCAGGTCGCGCTCGCAGTACGGGGAGTGCTCGAGGAACTGCCCGAACCGGGAGAGGTAGCGCTTCGGCGGGGCGATGTGCGAGTTGGCCTCGATCATGTAGAGCCGCAGCGGGTCCTCGCCTTCGGGCACCCAGCGGTGCGCGGTGGCGCGGGGCAGCAGCACGTAGTCGCCTTGACGGGCGGCCAGCGCGCCGAAGACCGTCTCGACGGTGGCGGCGCCGGACTCGACGTACACGCACTCGTCGCCGATCGCGTTGCGGTACAGCGGGCTCGCCTCGCCCGCGACGACGTAGGAGATCCGCACGTCGCCGTTGCCCAGCACCAGCCGCCGCCCGGTGACGGCGTCGAGCGCCTTCCAGTCCTCGCCCGGGAAGAGCTCGTGCAGCTTGAGGTGCCGGGGCAGGAGCGGACGGTTCTCCGTGGTGACCTGGTCGGGCAGCTCCCACGGGGTGGCGTCGACGACCGCGGAGGGCAAGCCCTGGTGGTAGAGCAGGGAGGAGTCGGAGGAGAAGCCCTCCTCCCCCATCAGCTCCTCGGCGTAGAGGCGCCCGTCGGGGCGGCGGTGCTGGGTGTGGCGCTTCGGGGGGATGTCACCGCAGCGGTGGTAGTACGGCACGGTCGATCTCCTTCCGTGGGGTGGCCGAGGGCGCGACGCAGCGCCGTCTCGAGTTCGGTGGACGGGACGACGGCGGCGATGTGCGCGTCCGGGCGCAACACCCAGGCCTCGCCGGGGCGGGCGCCGAGCGCGGCGGCGACGCTGGTGTCGAGCGGTGCCACGCGCACCGGCGCGGCCACGGCCCGTGCGGCCGCGTCGGCGGCGCGGGCGTCGACCCCGGCCGCGAGCAGCACGAGGAACCCCTCCCGGGCGAGCTCCCGCAGCCGCACCGGCCGGCCCGCCGCGTTGGAACGGCCAACTCGCGGTGTCGAGATGTACGACTCACCGGGGAGGGGGACGTCGGGCACCAGCACCCCGGGGCCTGCCGGGGGGACTTCGCCGCGGGGCGGGCGGCCGCCGAACGGGCGGCTCGGGTCGGGCGTGGTGAGCGGGGAGTCGTGGTACCAGAACGGCTCGGCCAGGCGTCCGGAGTTGACGTGCGCGCGGGCGGCCGGGTCGACGGCCGCGCGGGCCAGGACGTCGGCCCGGTGCACGGCCCGTTCGGGGTCGGGCGGTACGAGGAAGTCCATCGTCGCGGTCGTCACCGCGAGGTTCTCGGCGGCCGCGGCGTGCCGTTCGGCGTGGTAGCTCTCCAGCAGCTCCTCGGGCGCCCAGCCGTAGCCGACGTGCGCGATCTTCCAGGCGGCGTTCTCCGCGTCGGCCACCCCGGAGTTGAGCCCCCGCGCCCCGAACGGCGACACGAGGTGCGCCGCGTCGCCCGCGAGCAGCACCCGCCCCACCCGCATCCGGGACGCGATGCGCGAGTGGAACCGGTACACCGACTTCCACACGATCTCGTACGGCCGGTCCCCGATGATCGCGCGGATGCGCCGGTCCAGGGCGCCGGACGCCACCTCGGCGTCGAGGTCGTAGTCGGCGGGCACCTGCCAGTCGATGCGGAACGTGCCGTCGGGGCAGGGGTGCACGAGCACCTGGCGGCCGGGGTTCCACTCGGGGTCGAAGAAGAACCGCCGCTCGGTCGCCCAGCCGGGCAGGTCGGTGCGGATGTCGCAGATGAGGAAGCGGTCGTCGAAGGAGAACCCGTCGAACGTGACGCCCAGCGTGCGCCGCAGCGTCCCCGCCGCCCCGGTGCAGAGCACGGTGAACGGGGCCGGGTGCTCGGCGAGGTCGGTGACCTCCTGGCCCCACCGCAGGTCGATCAGCGGCTCCTCGGCGATGCGCTCGTCGAGGATCTCCTCGGTGCGCGACTGCGACAGGTTCACGAACGGCGGGAACGGCGAGCTGCCGGCGTCGGCGAAGGTGTGGGCGAACAGCTCGTCGGCGCGGTGGAACGTGCGCGCGGTCGTCCATGTGACGCCCTCCGCGGCGATCTGCTCGCCCGCCCCGACCGACGCCCAGATGTCGAGCACGTCGCGCTGCTGGCAGATGGCCTTGGAGCCGACGAGGTCGCGGGCGGGCCGCTTGTCGAGCACCACCGACGGCACCCCCCAGCGGGCGAGCAGCAGCGCCGTCGTCTGCCCCACCGGCCCGGCTCCGACGACGAGCACGGGCTCGTGCGGCCAGCTCGTCATGTCTGGAGC
>DATAOO010000251.1:0-21265 GCA_036265695.1 Pseudonocardia sp.
ACGAACCCGTTCTACCTGCTGGCTCCGGGCTGGGCGCGGTGGCCGTTGGTGGTGCTCGCCACCCTGGCCACGGTGATCGCGTCGCAGGCGGTGATCTCGGGGGCGTTCTCGGTGTCGCGGCAGGCCGTGCGGCTGGGCTACCTGCCGCACCTCACCGTGCGGCACACGTCGAGCGTCGAGAGCGGGCAGGTCTACGTGCCTGCGGTCAACTGGCTGCTGTTCGCGGGCGTGCTGGTGATCATGGTGGTCTTCGAGTCGTCCAGCAGGCTCGCCACCGCCTACGGCGTCGCGGTCACCGGCACCCTGGTCCTCAACACCACGCTGTTCCTCATGTACGCGGCCATCGCGTGGCGGTGGGCCACGTGGAAGCTCGTGCTCGGCGCGGTGGTGTTCGGCGGCGTCGAGATCATCTTCCTGAGCGCCAACCTGGCCAAGATCGTCGAGGGCGGCTGGCTGCCGCTGCTCGTCGCGACGCTGGTCGTCACCGTGATGACGACCTGGCAGCGCGGCCGGAAGATCATCACCGCACGGCGGGTCGACGTGGAGGGGCCGCTGCCCGAGTTCGTCGACCGGCTCGACGCGGAGAACATCCCGCGGGTGCCGGGCACGGCGGTGTTCCCGCACCCCACGAAGCTCACGGCGCCGCTCGCGCTGCGGGCCAACGTCGAGTTCAACCACGTGCTGCACGAGCGGGTCGTCATCGTGTCGGTGCTCTCGGAGAACGTGCCGCACGTGCCCCCGGACGAGCGGGTGGCCCTCGACGAGCTCGGCGCGCCCGACGACGGGATCGTGCACGTGTCGGCGCGCTTCGGGTTCCAGGACGAGCAGGACCTCCCGCAGGTGCTGCGGCAGGCGAGCGGGCTCTCGGAAGAGCTGGACTTCGACCCGGACACCGCGTCCTACTTCCTGTCGCGGATGACGATCGAACGCGGCCGCCAGCCGGGCATGAGCGGGTGGCGCAAACGGATGTTCATCGGGCTCTCGCACAACGCGGCCAACCCGGCCGCGTACTTCTGCCTCCCGGTCGACCGCACGGTGGTCATGGGTTCCCGGATCGAGCTGTAGCCCGTGACCGTGCCGGACCTCCCCGCCGCGCTCGGCAGGTACCAGGTCGTGCGGCTGCTCGACGACCTCCCCACCGGCCGCACGCTGCTGGGCACGGACACGACCGGCCGGGCCGTCGTGCTCACCCTCGTGCACCCGGCCGTGGCGGCGGAAGCCGGGTTCCGCGAGCGCTTCACCGCGCAGGCCCGCGCCGCCGCCGCAGCGCCGCTGTGGTTCGTGGCGGCCGTCGTGGACGTCGACGCCGCGGCCGATCCGCCGTGGCGGGCCGAGGTGCACGTCGCGGGCTCCACGCTGCAGCAGTTCGTCGACGAGCGCGGCCCGCTGGGGGACGCGGGCACCGCCGCGCTGGCCGAGCGGCTGGCGGCCGGGCTCTCCGCGGTGCACGCGGGCGGGTCCGCGCACGGCGACCTCACGCCGTCGACGATCGTGCTCGCCGAAGAAGGCCCGCGCCTGGTCGCGTTCGGCCTCACCCGGGCGGCCGGGCCCGGGTACGGCACACCGGGCTACCAGGCGCCCGAGCAGGGGAGGGCGGCCGACCCGACGGACGCCGCGGCGGGGGACGTCTTCGCGCTCGGCTGCGTACTCGTGTTCGCGGCCACCGGGCGCCCCCCGTCGGCCGGGGCCGCCGACCTCGCGGGCCTGGTCGAGCCCGTCCGGTCGGCCGTGCGCGCCTGCCTCCGTCCGGACCCGTCCGAGCGGCCCACCGCGGGCCAGGTCGCGGCCATGCTGGCCGCGCCCGCCGAGGCGCCGACCACGAAGCTCCGCCGCGGCGCGACCGCCGGGCCGCGCACGCTCGTCGGGATGCCGCCGCCGGAGCCCTACGGCGGGTCGGGTCCCGCGCCGCACCACGGCGGGGCCCCGCCGACGCTCGCCGTCCCCCGCCGCTCCTCGCGGGGGCGGCTCGTGGGCCTGCTCGCCGTGGTCGCGCTGCTCCTCGTCGGCGGGGTGGTCGGGGCGATCGCGCTCGCCTCGCGCAGCGGCGGCGGGGTGCTCACCACCACCACCGCCACCCCTGCCGCCCCGCCGCCGTCGGCCGCCGCGGCGCCCACCGGCGCCCCGGCCACCGGCTCCGTCGACCCGGGCACCGGTCTCACGCTCGTCGACGTCGCCCCGTTCGGCGCCGACGGCCCGCGCTTCACCACGCCGAGCCGCAACATCTCCTGCCGCCTCACCGACACGTCGCCGACGGGCGACGGCGAGGCCCGCTGCGACGTCGCCCAGACCACGTGGTCGCTGCCGCCGAAGCCCGCGGACTGCGCGGGTGCCTGGGGTGGCGGCGCCTCGGTGTCCGGCCCCGAGCGCGCCCGGCTCACCTGCGCGAGCGACACCGTGGCCGACCCGGGCCTGCGCGTGCTGGAGTACCGCCAGGCGGTGTCCTACGGCGGCGTGGTCTGCGACAGCCAGGAGACCGGCGTGCGCTGCGTCAACCGCGCGACGGGGCACGGGTTCCGCGTGGCCCGCGCCTCCTACGACCTGTTCTGAGCCGCGAGATGCGTATGAGCGGGTTCTCGGCCGTCACGGTCAGCGGCGGGCGTGGTCGATCTTGCGGAAGTCCCAGCTCGTGATCTTGTCGGGCACGAGCCGGAGCCAGGCGTGCCGCCCGTCGCGCACGATCGTGCCGCCGCTGTAGCGGTCGGCGAAGGCCTGCTCGGGCGCGTCGAGCTCGGGCACCGGCTCGCCGGTGCGCGGCACCTCGCCCACCACCTCGACGCGCCCGCGCAGCTCCACGCCGCGCAGCTCGCCGTACTCCTCGCCCGCGTCGACGACCACGGCGATGCGGGGGTCAGCCATCAGGTCGGTCCACCGCTGGCTGCGGGACAGCGACGTGAGCCACAGCGCGCCGCCGCTCCAGACGTACCAGAGCGGGGTGGCGTGCGGGCCGCCCGCGCCGACCGTAGCGACCCGGCACGTGCGCTGCTCGGCCAGGAACGCGTCGACCTCGGCCGGGGTCATCGCGATGGCCCGGGCACGGCGCTGCGGGCGCGGGGTCACCACCGGCTCACCATAGCCGGCCCGACGCCAGCCGGGCGCCCTCGGCCAGCGCGCGGAACTTCTCCCAGACGACCGTGGGGTGCACCTCGGGGTGGAACGACGCGCGCGAGGAGAACCCGCAGTCCGCGCCCGCGATCACGTTCTCCCGGCCGACGATCCCGGCGTACAGCTCGATGGTGTCGGCGATCAGCTCGGGGTGCTCGACGTAGTTGCTGGCGTGCCCGAGCAGCCCGGGGATGAGGATCTTGCCGTCGGGCAGCGGGATGTCCCGCCAGATCTTCCACTCGTGCTGGTGGCGCGGGTTCGCGACCTCGAACGAGTACGCCCCGGCGTTGATCTTCAGCATGAGCGGGGCGATGTCGCGGAAGGCCAGGTCGTGGACGCGGGGGCCGTGGTTGAGGCCGTAGCAGGTGTGCAGCCGGATCTTCTCGGTCGGGATGCCGCGCAGGGCGTGGTTGAGGATCTCGACGTGCTGCTCGGCGTCGCGGCGGCGTTGCTCGGGTGTCGTCGCCGGGTTCTCCGACAGGTACTCGATCAGCCACGGGTCGTCGACCTGCAGCAGGAAGCCCGCTTCGACGATCGCGAGGTACTCCTCGCGCAGCGCCTCGGCCACCGCGGCGAGGTACTCGCCGTAGCTGGGGTAGTGCTCGTTGCGCCCGAACCCGCTGGGGCTGGTGGACGGCAGGAAGGCCTCGACGACGCCGTGCCCCGCGAGTGCCGCGCGCAGGTTCGCGATGTCGGCCTGCAGCTGCGCGTGCCCCTGGTAGGTCACGGGCCCGGTGCACACCATGGTCGTCATCGGGCTGACCTGGTCCTTGTACTTGCCGAGGTAGCCCGCGTAGTACTCGGGGAAGGCGTCGATCTCGACCTGCCAGGACGGCGGCATCAGCCGCTCGCCCGAGGCCGTGTCGAAGCCGCCGAGCCGGTCCTTGACGTAGGTCAGGAAGCTGACTTTGCCCTGCTCGCCGTCGGTGACGACGTCCAGACCCGCCTTGACCTGCTCGGCCACCACCTCGGCGACCGCGCTCGTCACGCGCTCGGTGTAGGCGTCGGCGTCGTAGGGACGGCCGTGCTCCTTCTCCCGCATCAGTTCCAGCAGGTCGAGCGGCCTGCCGAGGCTGCCGACATGGGTGGTGAGGATCCGGTCGATGCTGCGGCGCATGGTCCCGGGACGCTACGAGCGCCGCGTCCGGGCGCGGAAGGACGGCGTTCGGCTCCGGCGAACACCGGCGCGTCCCGCGAGTGCACCGGATCGTGGCGACCACTGATTGTTAACCTCCGGTCCATGTCGGTGATCGGGGAGCAGCACGAGGCCCCGGTCGCCGAGCCCCCGCCACGCCGCGGCCTGATCGCCCTCGTTGCGCGACGGCCTGGCGCTCGTCCTCTCCAACGGCCTCACCTCGGCCGTCGGGCTGGCCTACTGGGTGCTGGCCGCCCGCCTCTTCCCGCCCGCCCAGCTCGGCGTCAACAGCGTGGCGATCTCCACGATGATGCTGCTCGGCGGCGTGGCCCAGCTCAACATGACCTACGCGCTCCTGCGCTTCGTGCCGGTCGCGGGACGGGTGGCGCGGCGGCTGGTCGTCGGGGGCTACCTCGTCGGCGGCGCGGCGGCGGCGCTGGCAGGCGCGGTGTTCGCGCTCGGCGCCGACCTGTGGGCCGAGGAGCTCGTGGACGCGGCGGGCCACTTGCCCCTGCTCGTGTTCTTCGTGGTCGCCACCCCGCTGTGGTCGATCTTCGTGATCCAGGACTTCGTGCTCACCGGCATGCGCCGCGCGGCGCTCGTGCCCGTCGAGAACCTCGTGTTCTCGGTGCTCAAGATCGCGTTGTTGCTGCTGGCGGCGGCGGTGGCGGTGCCCGGTGGGATCGCGCTGTCGTGGGTGCTGTCGGTGGCGCTGATCGTCGTGGCCGTCAACGGATGGCTGTTGGCGCGCGGGTTGCCGCGGTTCGGGGCCGACGCCGCCGACCGGGCCCTGCCGATCACCATCGGCGGCATCGCGCGGTTCGTGCGGGCCGACTACGCGGGCGCGGTGCTCTGGCAGACGGCCCTCTTCGGCCTGCCCGTGCTGGTGCTGGGCAGGCTCGGCGCCGAGGCGGCGGCCGTCTACGGCATCGTCTGGACGATCGCGCAGGCGCTCTACACCGTGTCGTCCAGCATGGGGCAATCCATGGTGGCGCACAGCTCGGCCGCCGATCCCTCCGCCGTCGAGGCGGCGCGCCGGGCCATGGTGCGCCGGGCCTTCACCCTGGTCGCGCCTGCGGCCGTGGTGCTGGCCGTCGCCTCGTACCGCGTGCTGTCGGTCTTCGGCGTGCAGTACGCCCGGGAGGGCAGCCTCACGCTGGTGCTGCTGGCGCTCTCGGCGGTGCCCAACGTGGTGACGGCCTCCACCGTCAACGCCGCCCGCGTGCGGCAGCGGATGGGCGTGCTGTTCGGGGTGCCCGCCGCGGTGGCGATCCTCGTCATCGCGCTCTCGTGGTTGCTCATGCCGCACCTGGGGATCGCGGCCGTCGGCGCCGCGTGGCTGGGGACGCAGACCGTCATCGCGGCCGGGATCCTGGTCGCGACCGCGCCGTGGCTGCCGCCGCTGCTCTCGACCCGGGTCGACGCCGTGCGCTCCGCCGCCCTCCTGCGCCGCGTGCGCCCGCTCGTCGACGCGCACGGCGACGCCGGGTGGGTGCTGGGGAAGCGGCTGTCCGGCGGATCGGACTCGGTGGTGGTCGGGTTCGGCCCGGTCGGACCGGACGGGGGCGGAGCCACGGGCGCGCTGCTGAAGGCGAGCGACAGCCCGCAGGGGCAGGCGCAGCTCCGTCGCCAGACCGAGGTCCTCCGGCTGCTGCGCGCCGACGACCGGCTGGCCGAATGGCACCAGGTGCTGCCCCGGATCGTCGGCGAGGGCGACATCTCCGGCTCGTACTGCGTGCTGGAGTCCCGGCTGCCGGGCTCCGGCGGACCGAGCGCGCTGCGCGACCCCCGGCGGCGGCGGGCCTACCGCTCGAGCGCCATCGCGACGATCTCCGAGATGCACCGGTGCACGGCGCACCCGGTGCGGGTCGGCGAGGACGAGCTGCGCCGCTGGGTGCACGATCCGGTCGCCGTCGTGCGGGCCGCGCTGCCGCGGGCGCAGCGGGCCGCGGCGGATGCGCTCGGCGTCGCGCTGGCCGAGCAGGTGCGCGGCGCGCTCGTCGCCACCGGGTGGACCCACGGCGACTACACCGCGGACAACGTCCTCGCCGACGACGACGGCCGGGTGGTGGCCGTCGTCGACTGGTGTGACGGCCGGTCGGACGGGTTCGCCGTGCTCGACGTCGTGACCTTCCTGCTGACGTCCGACGCCGTCGCCCGCCGGACCGAGCTGGGAACCGTCGTGCTCGACCGGCTCGCCGACGACCGCCACCCCGACGCGGACCTGATCGCCAGGGCCCAGCGCAACCTCGGCGCCGACGTGCTCCCCACGCGCACGCTCACCGTGCTGGGCTGGCTGCTGCACGTCTCCAACAACCTGCAGAAGTCGCCGTCGTTCGCGGCGAACCCGGTGTGGGCGCGGCGCAACCTCGTGGCCGTGGTGCGCGAGGCCCGGCTCAGCTGACCCGCCACCCGGCGAGCAGGCCCCGCTGCGGCACCCCCCGCACCGGCTCCTCGCGGACGCCGACCTCGGCGAGCACGTCGTTGGCGGCCAGCACGCCGGTGAGGGCCGCGCGTTCCATGAGCCCGCACAGGTACGGCGGGTCGACGTGGTCGCCCGCGATCCGCACCCCGGGGGCCGCCCCGGTGACCCGCGGGCGGGTGCCCGCCGCGCCGGGCGGGAACGTCGGGGCCGTGGCCTCGAAGCGGACCTGCTCGTGCAGCACCCGGGCGTCAGCGGTCTCGGGCCACAGCGCCCGCAGCTCCGCGCGCATGCGGTCGGTGGCCGTGGCCCCGTCCGGCGCGGTGCACGCGTAGGAGTGCAGCTCCACCACCGCGCCGCCGGTGCGCGCCGCCCACTCCGCCGACGGGCGTTCGAGCCGGGAGTAGACGGTGACCGAGTCGAGCGTCGGCTCCCTGCTCACGGCGTTGAACACGGGCCGGGCCGGGTCGACGTCGCGGTCGAGCCAGAGGCGGGCCACCGCGAACGGCGGAGCGACCGCGCAGGCGTCCGCCTGCCGCGCCAGCTCGGCGGGTACCGACGAGGCCCCGACGAGGGTTTTCAGGGCGCCGGGGTCGACGGCGAGCACGACGTGCCGCGTCTCGATCGCGCCCTCGTCGGTTTCCACCCGCCACCGGTCTGCCGGGTGCAGCGCCCGCACCGGCGTGCCGGTGCGGACCCGCACGCCGCGGCACTCCAGGTAAGCCCGCAGCGGGCCCCAGATGCAGGTGAGGTAGTCGGTGTCGGGGGCGTCGAACCCGATGCCCTCCGGGTTGCCGAGGAAGTAGTAGTGGAACATCGCGATCAGCTCGGCGGCCGACAGCGCGGCGGGCCGGGCGAAGAACGACCGCGCGAACGCCTCGAACAGCATCGCCTGCGCGCGGTCGGACATGCCGAGCTCGGCGAGGAAGCGCGCGGCGGGCACGTCGTCGAAGGCGGCCGTGGTGGCGACGGCGTCGTAGGCGAGCAGCTGACCCGCCAGTGCCTGGTCGGAGCCGAGGAGGTCGCGCAGGCCGAGGCTGGGGGAGCGGGCGAAGAGCGCGATCAGGTTGAGCGGCGGCGCGCCGGGCAGGCCGGTGAGGTCCTCCGGCGGCCAGCTCCGCGAGATCACGGGGTAGCCGCCGATCGGCCGCAGGAACGCCAGGTCGGCGTCGATGCGGCGCAGGATGTCGCGCCAGGTGTAGTAGTGGCGGAAGAAGGCGTGGAACCCGTGCTCGACCACCTGCGGCGTGCCGTCCGGGAGGGTGTGCGGCCACGCCCCGAGCCTCCCGCCCAGCGTGGGCGCCGCCTCCAGCAACGTGACGGCCACCCCCCGCTCGGCCAGCACCACCGCCGCGCTCACGCCCGCGATGCCGCCCCCGACCACCACGGCCTCGGTGTGCGGCGGCGCCGTCGAGGGGCGGTTCGGGTCGGGAGCCACCAGCACGCGGGGGCGCATGCGCAGGGGGGCGGCGCGTGCTCGGGGGTTCACGCGGGCGTACGCCGATCGGCCGGGTGCGGCGCGGGCGCCGTCACCTCGCAGCGGAAGCACTCCTCCACGCGCACGCGGTCGCTGGCCGGGGCGCTGCGGGACCGCGGGATGAACAGGAACGACACGACGGCGGCGAGGACGACCAGCGCCGCGGAGATCAGCACCGACGTCCGGAAGCCCGCGTTGAGCGCCACCGGGTCGGTGTAGGCGTCGCCGGTGATGCCCGCGAGCCCCGGGATGATCGCCACGGCGAGCAGCCCGGCCGCGCGCGCCACGGCGTTGTTGACACCGGACGCCGCGCCGACGAACCGGTCGGGCGCCGCGTTCAGCACGGTGGCGGTGAGCGGCGAGACGGTGAGCGTCATGCCCGCGCCGAAGACGATCATGGCGGGCAGCACGTCGGTGAACCAGGACGCGTCGGGGCCGACGCGCAGCAGGAGCAGCAGCCCGCAGGCCGAGACCAGCGGCCCGACGGTCATCAGCAGCCGCGGCCCGATGCGCCCGGCGAGCGCGCCGACCCGCGCCGAGAACAGGAGCATGAGCACCGTGAGCGGGAGCAGCGCCGTGCCCGCTGCCACCGGACTGAACCCGGCGACCGTCTGCAGCTGCAGCACGAGCACCACGAACACGACGCTCAGCGGGCCGTAGATCAGCAGCGTGGCGGCGTTGGCCGCGCTGAACACCCGGTCGCCGAACAGCGAGGGCGGCACGAGCGGGTGCGGCGAGCGCCGCTCGACCAGCACGAACGCCACCAGCGCCACGACGCCCGCGGCGGTGGTGCCCAGGCCGAGCGGCGTCGCTCCCGCGCTGCCGAGCGTGGTGAGCCCCCAGGTCAGCAGGCCCAGCCCGAGCGCGCCCAGCACCGATCCCGAGACGTCGAGCCCCGGGGCGGACTCCGTGTCGCGGCTCTCCGGGACGTGCCGCAGCGCCACGACGACGACCAGCGCGGCGAGCGGGATGTTGATCAGGAAGACGGCCCGCCACGTCCACTCCACCAGGAACCCGCCGAGGAACGGGCCGATCGCGCCCGCGATCCCGCCGAGCCCGGACCAGGCGCCGACCGCGGCCGAGCGGTCCGGTCCGTGGAAGGACGCGGAGATCAGGGCGAGGCTCCCCGGGGTCAACAGCGCGCCGCCCACGCCTTGGAGGGCGCGGGCGGCGATGAGGACCTCGGCGCTCGGGGCCAGCCCGCAGACGAGCGAGGCGAGCGCGAACCACACCACCCCGATGACGAAGATCCGCCTGCGGCCGAAGTGGTCGCCGAGCGAGCCGCCGAGCAGGATGAACGACGCCAGCGCCAGCGTGTACGCGTTGACCGTCCACTGCAGATCGCTGAACCCCGCGTCGAGGTCCTCCCCGATGCGCGCCAACGCCACGTTCACGGCGGTGCCGTCGATCATGACGATCCCGGAGCCCAGCACGGTGGTCGCGAGCACCCACCGGCCCGCGGCGGTGCCCATGCGCAGCTCGCCAACGTCGGCCATGACCGCACTCTATGCGGCGGGTGCGCCGACGGCAGAAGGCCGCCCGGCGCCGCGATGTGACGCTCGGATCTCGGTCGTCACGTTCGGCGCCGCGGGTCGTTGCTCTGGTCAGTACCGGGGAAAGGGACCTGAAGGTGGGAGCTCACGTTCGACCCCGCGCGCCCCGCGGGAAGATCGGCCGTGCGGGAGCCGCGCTGCTCGGCGCGGTGGTCACCACCGCGCTCGTGGTCGTCGGTGCCGCCGTCCTCGGTGGTGAGGGCGCCCCGACAGGCCCGCTGCCCGGCGCGAGTGCGGCGCTCGCCGCCGAGCTCCCCGCGGCCCGTCCCGCCCCGGCCGCCCTGCCCGCCGCCGTCCCCGCTGCGGCGGCTGCCCCCGCGGCCGCGCCCGCACCGGCTGGCGGCACCGGGGGAGCGGCCACGAAGACGCCGTCCACCACGAAGGCCACGGTCGCCCCCAAGCCGACGACCACCCGCGCGAAGGTGGCGCTCGTGCCGGGCACGCCGTGCACGGCGACCGCGAAGGCGTGCGTCGACATCACCGACGGCCGCGCCTGGCTGTTCGACAACGGCGACGTCACCCGCGGCCCGGTGCACATCATGACCGGCGACGAGGACGACCCCACGCCGATCGGCACCTTCCACGTCCAGTGGAAGGCCGAGCAGTACACCAGCCGCCAGTACCTGGTGCAGATGCCCTACTCGGTGTTCTTCGCCGACGGCGGGATCGCCTTCCACGAAGGTCGCCAGGACACCCCGTCGGGCGGGTGCGTGAAGCTCGGCCACGACGACGCCGTCGCCTGGTTCGCCTACCTCCAGGTGGGTGACGAAGTCCAGGTTCAGTGAACCGGGTGTTCCCTCTACCTCAGGTAGAATGACCACCGTGCCGACGTTGGGTGAGCTCGAACGCGCCGTGATGGACGCGCTGTGGTCGGCCGACGCCGCGGTGACCGCGCGCGACGTGCAGGATGCGCTCGCGGGCCGGGAGTTGGCCACCACTACCGTGCTCACCGTGCTGGGCCGCCTCGAGCGCAAGGGCCTCGTCACCCGGGAGCGCAGTGGCCGTGCCCACCGCTACCGGGCGACGGCGGGCCGTGCCGACCACGTCGCCGAGCTGATGCGCGACGCGCTGGACGCCACGCCGGATCGGGGTGCCGCGTTGGCCCGCTTCCTCGGCTCCATCCCCGACGACGAGCGCGCCGCTCTGCGCGACCTCCTCGACTGACCACGCCGTGACCTAGTGGAGCTGCTGGCGCTCGCCCTCCTCGTGTTCGGCGTAGCGCTGGCCGAACCGGTGAGCCGCCTGCTGGCGAGGGCGCGCTGGCCCGGCCGCGACCCGGTCGGGGCCCTGCTGCTCTGGCAGGCCATCGGGCTCGCGGGTGGCCTCGCGCTGCTCGGTGCCGGACTGATCTACGGTTTGGCCCCGCTGGGCGCGCCGCCCGCCGCCCTCGACGCGGCGCTGGCGGAGCTCGGCGCCGGGCGGCTGCCCGCGCTCGGCGTGCCGCACGTCGTCGCGCTGGTCCTCACCGCCGCGCTGGCCGCCCGGCTGCTCGGCGTGCTCGTCGCCGTCACGGTGCGCACGCTGCGCAGCCGGGCCCGGCACCGCGAGCTGCTCGACCTGCTCGCCACACCGTGGCCCGCCGCGCCGGGCGCCCGCGTGCTCGAGCACCCCGTCCCGGTGGCCTACTGCCTGCCGGGCCTGCGCTCCCGCCTCGTCGTGTCGGCGGGCGTGCTGGACTGCCTGGACGTCGACCAGGTGTGGGCCGTGCTCGCCCACGAGCGCACCCACCTGCGGGAGCGGCACGACCTCGTCGTGCTGCCGTTCGTGGCCTGGGGGGCGACCGCGCCGTTCGTGCGGGGGATGGTGTGCGCGCAGTTCGCGGTGGCCACGCTGATCGAGATGCGGGCCGACGACGTCGCCGTGCGCCAGGCCAGCCCCCAGCAGCTCTCCGGGGCGCTCGCCGCGATGGGGGGAGTGGCGCCCGCCGCCGCGCTGAGCTCGTTCACCGCGGCGCTGCACCGCAGGCTGGCCCGCATCGTCGAGCCGCCCGCGCCGCTCCCGCTCGCGCTGCGGGCGCTGGTGCGGCTCGTCGCGGCCGTCCTCGTCGCGGTGCCGCTCCTCGCGGTGCTCGGGTAGCAGAGTCCTCCACAGCCTCCTCACAGGCTCGGTTTGCGATGCTCCTCACAGCACCTGATAGGGCCCACGACCGGAGGCTCCCCATGACGGTCCAACTGCACACCGGCTCACGATCGGTCACGATCGGCGCCGACTTCCTGGTGTGGGACGTGCCCTGCCGGGTCGTGCTCACCGACCCGTGGCAGCTGCGTGAGGCGCGCGAGGTGTTGCGCGAGGAGCTCACCGAGCTGGATCGCGCCGCCCGCCCGCGGACCGCGCGGCGTCGGCGCGAGGTCGCCCCGCAGCCGCCGTCTTCCGTGGCCCGTTTCCCCTACGGCGTGACCACCGCCCCGCCCAACGGCGCCGTCCACCACAGCCTGGCCGCCCTCGACGGCCTGGAGACCGGCCGCGGCCGCCGCCGTCCCCTGCACCTCGACCCCGCGCCCTCGTTGACGGCGGTCGCGGTCCAGCGCTGCGCCGAGGCGGTGGCCGAGGCGGCGCGCTGCGGCGTGCTGGTCGCCATCGGCGGCGATCTCGCCGTGTCCGGCCTGGCGCCCGCGGGCGGCTGGCGCATCGCCCTGCCCACCGCGTCCGGCAGCGTGCCCACCGTCCTCGCGATCGACGGCGGCGCGCTGTGCACGGTCGGGCTGCCCACCCGCGGCCCGCTGCGCAAGCTCGTCGTCACCGCCACCGCCCGCCCGGTCGAGCCGGTCTGGCGGCACCTCGTCGTGCTCGGCGCCACCGCCCCCGCCGCCAACGCCGCCACGTCCGGAGCCCTGCTGCGCGGGGCGGGCGCGGGCTCCTGGCTGGCCGGGTGCGGGCTCGGCGCTCGCCTCGTCGACGGGCGCGGCGGACGCCAGGAGGTCGGCTGCTGGCCCGACCGCACCGCCACCCCGGTGGGCCCCGCCTGATCCACGGGCCGCGCGGGCCGTCCGGGCGTAGCGTGGTTGGGGTGCCTCACGATCTTCCCAGCACCCTGGGCGCGCTGCGCGCGTCCGGCCACGTAGAGCGTGGCGTCAAAGCCGAGATCCGCCAGAACCTGATCACCGCGCTGAAGGCCGGGCGCGACCCGTGGCCGGGCATCGTCGGCTTCGAGGGCACGGTGCTCCCGCAACTGGAGCGGGCCCTGCTCGCAGGCCACGACGTTGTGCTTCTGGGCGAACGCGGCCAGGGCAAGACCCGGCTGCTGCGGGCCCTCGTCGGCCTGCTCGACGAGTGGACGCCGGTCATCGCGGGCGCCGAGCTCGGCGAGCACCCCTACACCCCGATCACCCCGGTCTCCCGGCGGCGCGCTGCGGAGCTGGGTGACGACCTGCCGGTCGCGTGGCGCCACCGCGACGAGCGCTACACCGAGAAGCTCGCCACCCCCGACACCGCCGTCGCCGACCTCATCGGCGACATCGACCCCGTCAAGGTCGCCGAAGGGCGTTCACTCGGCGACCCCGAGACCATCCACTACGGCCTCGTGCCCCGGGCCCACCGCGGCATCGTGGCCATCAACGAGCTGCCCGACCTCGCCGAGCGGATCCAGGTGTCGCTGCTCAACGTGATGGAGGAGCGCGACATCCAGGTGCGCGGCTACACGTTGCGGCTGCCGCTGGACGTCCTGCTGGTGGCGTCGGCCAACCCGGAGGACTACACCAACCGCGGGCGGATCATCACCCCGCTCAAGGACCGGTTCGGCGCCGAGGTGCGCACGCACTACCCGCTCGAGCTGGCCGACGAGATCGCACTGGTCGACCAGGAGGCCGAGCTGGTCGCCGAGGTGCCCCGCCACCTGCGGGAGGTCGTCGCCCGCTTCACGCGCTCGCTGCGCGAGTCGAGCGCGATCGACCAGGGTTCGGGCGTGTCGGCCCGGTTCGCCGTGGCCGCCGCCGAGACGGTGGCCGCCGCCGCGCTGCGCCGGGCCGCCATCACCGGGGAGCCCCGCGCCGTGGGCCGCCCCGTCGACCTCGAGTCGGTGCCCGACGTGCTGCGCGGCAAGCTGGAGTTCGCCTCCGGTGAGGAAGGCCGCGAGTCCGAGCACCTCGAACACCTGCTGCGCACCGCCACCGCGGCCACCGCGCGGGCGCGCCTGCGCGGCCTCGACCTCACCCCGCTCGCGGAGGCCGTCGCGAAGTCGCCGGTGCGCACGGGGGAGCGGGTGCCCGCTGCCGAGGTGGTGGCCGCCCTGCCGTCCGGCCGTGCCGTCGACGCTGTGCTCACCGAGGTGGCCAAGCGGCTCGACGCAGCGGGTACCGAGGAGCCCGGGCCGATGGCCAGCGCCGCCGAGCTCGCGCTGGAGCTGCTGTTCCTCACCCGGCGGCTGGCCAAGGACGAAGGCGACGACGACACCGTGCGCTACGGCTAGTTCGGCATACTCCGCCGCATGGGAGCGCGGCGGACGGTGGGCAGGCGGCGGGTGATCGCTGCGGCTGCGGGGCTGGCGGGGGGTGTCGTGGCCGGGTGTTCGGGCTCGCCCGCGGTGGCCCCCCCGCCGCCCACGCCTGCGCCGCCGACCGGGCCGCCGCCCGACGCCCAGGCCGGTTCGGTGGCCGCGCCTCCGACCGCGGCGGGCTCGACGGGCACCGAGCTGGGTCCGGCGTCCGATGTGCCGGTCGGCGGCGGCAGGGTGTTCGAGAACCTCGAGGTCGTCGTCACCCAACCCGTCGCGGGCCGGTTCGTGGGCCTCACCGCCGTGTGCACGCACACCGGTTGCATCGTCGACAAGGTGGCCGACGGCCTCATCGAATGCCCCTGCCACGGCAGCCGCTACCGCCTCGACGGCACCGTGGCCCGCGGCCCCGCGCCGCGGGCGCTCCCGGCCCGCCCGGTCACGGTCGTCGACGGCTCGATCAGGCTGTCCTGAACGTTCTCGGCGGTGGCCGGTTACCGCGGTAACATCTTTCGTCACCCGTTCGACTCCTAGCACGACCCGGTGCCTGCCGGGACCGTCGGCGGGTCACGTTGGGGGGGCCATGCAGCAGTTCGGCCAGTACCGGATCGAAGGCATCATCGGTTCGGGTGGCATGGGCGAGGTCTACCGCGCCTACGACACGCGCCGCGACCGCGAAGTCGCGTTGAAGCTGCTGCCCGCTGCGCTGTCCGACGACCCCGAGTACCAGCGCCGGTTCCAACGCGAGTCCTACGCCGTCGCCCGGCTGCGCGAGCCGCACGTCATCCCGATCCACGACTACGGCGAGATCGACGACCGGCTGTTCATCGACATGCGCCTCGTCGACGGACCCAACCTCGGCGAGCTCATCGCCCGCGGCGGCCCCCTGTCGCCCGAGCGGGCCGTCGGCCTGGTCTCGCAGATCGCGGAAGCGCTCGACGCCGCGCACGCCGACGGCGTCGTGCACCGCGACGTCAAGCCCAGCAACGTGCTCGTCACCGCCAACGACTTCGTCTACGTCGCCGACTTCGGCATCGCCCACGCCGTGGGCCACAGCCGTTCGAAGCTCACGATGACCGGCGCCACCATCGGCACCCTCGACTACATGGCGCCCGAGCGCTTCGAGAGCCACCCCGTCGACCCGCGCACCGACGTCTACTCGCTGGCCTGCGTGCTCTTCGAGTGCCTCACCGCCGAGAAGCCCTTCCTCGGCGACGACCTGCCCGCCCTGATGTACGCGCACCTCTACACCGCGCCGCGCCGGGTCAGCGCGGTCAACCCGGCCGTCGGCACCGGGCTCGACGCGGTCGTCGCGAAGGGGATGGCGAAGAACCCCGCCGACCGCTACCCGAGCACCGGCGCGCTGGCCGCCGCGGCGCGCGGAGCGATCGCCGTGCCGGGCGACCAGACCGAGCACGTCGAGGAGATCACGCGCCGGGTCGAGACGCCGTCGGAATCGGAGACGGTGGTCGCGCGGCCGCTGGTCGGCGCGCCCGCCGGGGTCGGCGCGGCCGGGGCGGCGGGCGGCATCACCGAGCCCCCCGGGCCGGGCTACAGCGAGCCGCGGTACGACGACCCCACCAGCCCGCGCTACGCCGAGCCGCAGCACGACGACGCCACCCGGCCTGCCTACGCCGAGCCGCGTTACGACGACACCACCCGGCCTGCCTACGCCGAGGCCCGGTACGACGACCCCGCAGGGCCGGGCTACGCCGAGCCTCGGTACGACGAGCCCACCGGCCCGCGCTACTCCGAGGCGCGGCACGACGACCCGGGCGCCGCGCCCACCGTCGGCGTCCCGATCGAGTATCCGCACGTGGCCGGGCCGCCGCCCGGTCCGCCGCAGCCGCCGTTCGGTCCCGGTGGGCCCCCACCCGAGCCACCGCGCAAGGGTGGGTCGCGCGCGCGGTTCGTCGGCCTGCTCGCGGTGATCGCGCTGCTCGTGACGGGCGGCGCGGCGGGCGCGATCTGGTTCCTGACCCGCGGCCCCGCACCCGCGCCCTCGCCGGAGGCCCCACCCCCCGCGGGCGCCGCGCCGTCCGGCTCGGTGGGCCCGGCGATCATCGCTCCGCCCGCCGCCTCGGTGGGTCGGAGCGTCGACACCCCGACCGTCGGGCAGACCGTGCCCGCCAACTCCACGCCGGGCTACATGGAGATCGCCCCGAACGGTCGGTTCGCCTACATCGCCAACCGCGAGCTCGGCGTGCTGAGCATCTTCGACACCACCCGCAACGCCGTCACCGGCACGATCAAGGTGGCGGAGGGCGGCCCGCAGTTCGTGTCGTTCGCCCCCGACGGCAAGCGCGCCTACGTGAGCATCTTCAACAACGCGCGCACGGTGAACGTCGTCGGCGTGCTCGACACCGCCAGCAACGCGTTCATCGCCACGGTGCCCGTCGGGGTGCGCCCGTTCGCGCTCGAGGTCACGCCGGACGGCAAGAAGGTCTACGTGCCCAACCACGACTCCGGGTCGATCACCGTGATCGACACGGCCACGAACGCCGTGATCAACACAATCAACGTGGCGCCCAACCCGCACTGGGTGGACATCTCCGCCGACGGCAAGGCGCTGTACGCGGCGAACCACGAGTCGAACGTGGTCTCGGTGATCGACACGAGCACGGACAAGGTGCTCACGACCGTGCCGGTCGGCAAGTCGCCGCACAGCATCCTGCGCCATCCCACCAAGCCGCTGCTGTTCAACGTCAACTACGACAGCAATTCCCTCAGCGTGATCGACACCAACACCAACAAGGTCATCAAGACGATCCCGACGACCAGCCACCCGCAGGACATCACGCTGTCGGCCGACGGTGAGCACATCTACATCGCGGCGGTCGACGACAACGCGATCCAGGTGTTCAGCATGAAGACCATGGACATCGTCTCGCGGGTGCCGGTGGGCAAGGCCCCCACGAGCATCTCGGTGAGCCGGGACGGCAGGCAGGCCTACGTCACGAACCTCAACGACGGCACGGTGACGATCCTGAACCTCGCGGGCACCGCCTGACCGCCGGTCAGGGGCGCAACGCGGCCAGGCGGTCGGCCACGGCATCCGCGGTCGGCAGCCTGGCGTCGTCCGGGGCGAGGCAGAGCCGCACGAGCTCGGCCTCGTCCGGCCGCAGCGCCCGGTCGATCTGCGGCTGGGCGCCGAGCACCTTGCGGATGGCCAGCAGCGGCTGGGCGTCGGGCAGCTCGCCGTAGAGGCCGGTGCCCGCGAGCGCGCGGTGCACCGTGGCGCCCAACGCCCAGATCTCCGTACGCCGCGACGGCCGCGCTCCGCCGATGACGTCCGGGTCGAGGTACTCGACGGAGCTGGCGCGGCCCATGCTGGTGAGCGTGGTGCCGGGCGCGAGGAAGCGGGCGAGGCCCAGGTCGGAGAGCCTGCCGCCGATGCCGTCGGGACCTTCGGTGAGCAGCACGTTGGCCCGCTTGATGTCGCTGTGCGCCATCCCGGCCTCGTGCAGCGCGTGAGCCGCCCGCGCGGCGTTCTCCAACGCGCGGTGGACCTGCGCCCGCGCCAGCGGACGCGCGGGCGCCGACAGCGAGCCGAGCGGGAAGTACTGCATCGCGTAGGCGAAGGTGTCCTCGAGGACGGCGTCGTACACGGTGACGAGGTAGGGCGAGCGGACGGCCGCGAACGCGCGCAGCTCGCGCACTCCGCGGTCGTAGGCGAGCTCGCTCACCCGGTCGCCGAACACCTTGAGCGCGACGAACTCGTCGGCCAGCTCCAGCCGGGCCGGGGGGCGGGCGAGGTAGTAGCGGCCGTGGTTGCCCTCGCCGAGCTGGCGCACGATCGCGTAGTCGGCGATGGCGGCGGGGACGGCGGCCTGCGGGCGGGGATCGGCGGGCGCCGCGAGCGGGGACGGGTCCATCCTTGATCTCCCTCTGGCCGGTGCGACCTGCCGTTCAGCGGTCGCTACCCTAGCCCGCGCGGGTCGGGAAAATCCGTCAGGGGGGCCGCGTGGCCAAGGACGTGCTGCCGTTCGTCTTCCTCGACATCGCGCTCGTCATCGTCGTCGCCCGGCTCATGGGCAGGCTGTTCGTGCGCCTGCGCCAGCCCGCGGTCATCGGCGAGATCCTGGGCGGGATCGTGCTCGGCCCGAGCGTGCTGGGGCTGCTGCCGGGCGACCTACCGCAGGTGCTGTTCCCCGCCGACGTCCGGCCGCACCTCACCGTCATCGCGCAGCTCGGGCTCGTGCTGTTCATGTTCATCGTCGGGCTCGAGGTGGACCTGCGGCTGATCCAGAGCAGGCGACGGGTCGCCACCACCGTCTCGCTGTCGTCGATCGCGCTGCCCTTCGGACTGGGGGCGGCGCTGGCGTTCGCGCTCTACCCGGCGCACTCCGTCGCGGGCCCCGACGGGCGCACCGTGCCACCGCTCGCGTTCGCGCTCTTCCTCGGCTCCGCCATGTCGATCACGGCGTTCCCGGTGCTGGCGCGGATCCTCACCGAACGCCGCATGCAGCGCACCCCGGTCGGGGTGCTGGCGCTGGCCTGCGCCGCGATCGACGACGTGGTGGCGTGGTCGTTGCTGGCGGTGGTCGTCGCGGTCGCGGTGGGCGGCACGCTGGCGGGCTTCGGCACGATCCTGCTACTTACCGCGGTGTACGCGCTGGTGATGCTGGTCGTCGTGCGGCCGCTGCTGGTGCGGCTCACCCTGCGCTACCGGGCGGCCGGGCGCCTCACGCCCGACGTGCTGGCCGTGGTGCTGGCGGGCCTGCTGCTGTCAGCGTGCGCCACCGAGGCCATCGGCATCCACGCCATCTTCGGCGCGTTCATCCTCGGCGCCGTCATGCCGCGCACGGAGCCCGCGCTCACCCGCGACGTGCTGCAACGGCTCGAACAGGTCAGCACCCTGCTCCTGTTGCCGGTGTTCTTCGTGATCGCCGGGCTCCAGGTGGACGTCCGCGGGGTCGGGTCCGGCGGTGTGGTGGAGCTGCTGTCGATCCTCGTCGCGGCGATCGGCGGCAAGTTCCTCGGCGCACTGGCCGCCGCCCGCCTCTCGCAGGTGCCCCACCGCCAGGCGGCCGCGCTCGGCGTGCTGATGAACACGCGCGGGCTCACCGAGATCGTCATCCTGCAGGTGGGTTTGCAGCTGGGGGTGCTCGACACCCGGCTGTTCACGCTGATGGTGTTCATGGCGATCATCACGACGGTCATGACCGAGCCCCTGCTGCGCCGCGTCTACCCGGAGCGCATCGTGGCCCGCGACATCGCCGAGGCGGAGCGGGCCGAGCTGGGTGCGGCCGACTCGTTCGGCGTGCTGGTCTCGGTGCCCGAGGGCACCGACGACGGCGATGGGCGGCGGCTGGCTGAGCTCGCGTCGGCGCTGGTGGGCCCGGAGCGGCCCGCGCGGATCGTGCTGGCGCGGCTGCTCCCGACGCCGCGCGTGCCCCTCGAGCTGGCCAGTGGCCTGGGCTCCGACCTGCTGACGATCACGCACGCCGGGCAGCAGCTCCGGGACCTGGCCCCGAGGTCCGACGAAGGACTGCGCCACCGGGTCGTCGCGCGGTTCTCGGCCAGCCCGTCGGGCGACGTCGCGGCGCTCGCGCGGGACGTCCGCGCCGACATCGTCGTGGTGCCGGAGCTGCCAGAGACAGAAGAGGTCGCCGACCTGCCCGACGTCGGAGAGGCCGCGCTCGTGCTCGTACGGACGGCGACCGCCGCGCAGGCGTCGAGCGCGGTGCACGTCCTGCTCGACGGCACGGGCGCGGGCCGAGCGGCGGCGCGGCTGGCCGGACGGCTCGCGCTGCACCTCGGCGCGCCGATCGCGGTCGGCGTGACCGACGACGGCGACCGGCGCTCCGGACGACGGGCGACGGCGACCGTGTACGCGCTCCGCAAGCTGGGGTTGGCCGCCACCGAGCTGGCCGAGCCCGCCGCGGCGCCCGCCTTGCTCCTGGTGCCGGACGGGGGTGCCGTGCCGCCGACGGCGCCGTCGACGACCGTCGTGCGGGTGCGACCCGCCCCGTCCGACGAGGACGACGACCTCCAGCAGGTGCTGGCCCGCATCCCCGTGCCCGGCTAGCGGACGCCCGACGGGGACTCGAAGAGGAACGTCCGGCTGCCGAGGCGCACGCGGGTGCCCGGGGTGAGCCGGTGGGACCGGCCCGAGGGCACGGTCGTCCACGTGTTCGCGCCCGGTCCCGCGACGTGGGTGCCGTTGCGGGACCGGCTGTCGACGAGCATCACGTCCCAACCGTCCACCCGTACCTCGGCGTGCACGCGGGAGACCGCGCCGCTGCGGTCTTCGACGACGATCGAGCGCAGCGACCCGTTGCGGACCCGTTCGTCGACGTCGGGCATGCGGCCGACCAGGTACTCGGCGTCGACGGTGTAGGTGGCGCCGTCGTCGAAGACGAGCAGGCCGAGCGGGGGGCGCGCGCCGAACACCAGCTCGCCGGTGCGCTCGTTCATCCGGATGCCGCACAGCACGCAGAAGTGCGAGCGGGGGTCGTTGAGGTGGCCGCGGGCGCACAGGTGGCCACGGGTGCGCGGGCCCTCGACGACCGGGCTCTCGTCGCGGTCGCGCGGGGCGGCGGGCACGCGCGGCGCCTGGCCGTCGGGCCGGGCGCCCCCGCGCGCGGGGGACAGCGGACGGCCGGGCGTGAGCGGGGCCCGCTGCGCGGGGGCGGGGGCCTTGTCGATGAGCGCGGAGCGGCGTGGCGCGCGCCTCGGGGGCTCCTCGGAGCGAGGGGCGGGCGGGATGGGCGGCGGCCCCGAGCCGTCGCTGACCGTCATCTCGATCGGCTCTTCGTCGGGCACCGGCCGCCCGTGGGTGGGCTCGGCGTGCATCGCCGCGCGCACCGCCGGAGGTGAAGCGGGCGGCACCGGCGAAGCGGCGGACGGCGACGTGGAGGGTTGCTGCACCGCAGGCGCGGAGGGTGGCGCGGATGGTGGCGGCGGCGCGGACGATGCCGCCGCGGGCCGTACTGCCGGTGCCCCGGGGGGTGGCGCTGATGCCGCCGCCGGCGCCACGGCGTTTGCGCGGTCCGGCTCGGCAGGCGCGGCGGCGGGCAGCGGGGGCACCGCGACGTGGCGGGCCGCGCTCGCCGTCGCCAGCACGACGCCGCGCCCGGGCACCGTGCCCGCGCGCAGGTCGTGCAGGTCGGCGAAGAGGTCGTCCGCGCGGCCCTGCGGACGG
>DATAOO010000252.1:0-4411 GCA_036265695.1 Pseudonocardia sp.
TTCGCCGATCTGCGCGGGTTCACCACGTTCTCCGAGGCGTCGACGCCCGAGCAGATCGTCGCGATGCTCAACCGCTACTTCGAGGTGGCCACCGCTGAGATCCTCGCCGCGGGCGGCACGATCGTGCAGTTCGTCGGCGACGCGCTGATGGCGCTGTTCAACGCCCCGGTCCGCCAGCCCGACCACGCCCTGCGGGCCGCTGCGGCGGCGCTGCGCATGCAGGCGGGGATCGACGCGGTGGGCGAGCCGGACTGGCCGCGGTTCCGGGTCGGGATCAACACCGGGCCCGCGCTCGTCGGCAACATCGGCAGCACCGAGCTGCGCAACTTCAACGCGATGGGCGACGCGGTGAACGTCGCCGCCCGGCTGGAGACCACGGCGCTGCCCGGCCAGGTGGTCATCGGTGAGTCGACCCGGGCGCTGCTCCCGCAGGGCACGGTCACCGAGCCGCTCGGCGAGCTGGCCGTGAAGGGGCGCCGGACCCCGGTGGTGGCCCACATCCTCACCGCGGTTCCGGGAGTGCGTATTTCTACCGGTTCGCAGCCGGTAGGACGGCATGGGGACGACGAGGAAACCCGCGCACTGTAAGCGGCATGACCTCCCGCACCCCCTGTGACCGGCCGTGTGCAGGCCTCTGCACCGAGACGGGCTTCGCCGCCGCCTACGCCGCCCACCGGCCGCGCCTGCTCGCCAAGGCGATGGCCGTCGCCGCCGACCGCCAGCACGCCGAGGACGCGGTGCAGGAGGCGTTCCTGCGCGCGTGGTCGAAGTGCTCGACGTTCGACCCGGACGGGCCGCCGCTCGCCGCGTGGCTGACGACGATCACCCGCAACGTCGCGATCGACCAGGAGCGCGCCCGCGCGGTGCGGCCGCGGCTGGTGCGCGAGCAGCCCCCGAGCATGGAACCGGTCGACGCCCGGCCCGGCCCGGACGGGGTGGTGGCCCGCCAGGTGCTGGTGCAGGCGCTGTCGCGGGTCAGCGCGGACCACCGGGCCGTCGTGCTGCGCGCGGTGGTGGCCGACCGCAGCTACGCCGACGTCGCCGCCGAGCTGGGCGTGCCGGTGGGCACGGTCAAGAGCCGGGTGTTCCACGCGCTGCGCGGCCTGCGCGGCGCGCTCAGCACGGCGGCGTGAGCGAGCTTGCGAGCTCACCATCGAACACAGCAGCGCTCCGGGCCTACTCGGGCAGCACCGCCGCGATCTCGGCGGCCGCATCGGGGCCGTAGGCGTCGCGCAGCCGCTGCACGCCGCGCTCCCGGTCCCACATCCACTCCTGGCCGCCCTCGGTCTCCAGCACCTGGACGGCGATGAGGCAGCCCAGCTGCGCCGCGCGCTCCAGTGACAAGCCGGTCTCCGTGCCCGCGAGGAACCCCGCGCGGAACGCGTCGCCGACGCCGGTCGGGTCGACCTTCCCGGTCTCCGGCACGACGTCGACCTTGATGAGCCCGCAGTCGCGCCCCACGATCTGCACGCCGTGCTCGCCGAGCGTGGTGACCCGCACGTCCACCTGCTCGCCGACCTCGGCCTCCGTCCAGCCGGTCTTGCGCAGCAGCAGGTCGAACTCGTAGTCGTTGGTCATGAGGAAGCGGGCGCCCTCGACGAGCTGCCGGATCTCCGGCCCCTCCATGCGCGTGACCTGCTGGGACACGTCCGCCACGACCGGGAGGCCGAGCTCGCGGCACTCCTGCGTGACCGCGACCATCCAGGCCGGGTCACTGGCCCCGACCAGCACCATGTCGACGCGGTCGCGCAGCGGCGCCATCGTGATCTCGCGGGAGTGCGCCATCGCCCCGGTGTAGAAGGAGCCGATCTGGCGCATGTCGTCGTCGGTGGTGCAGACGAAGCGGGCGGTGTGGACGTCGGGGAACACGCGCACTGCTGAGCAGTCGACCCCGTGGGCGACCAGCCAGGCGCGGTACTCCGCGAAGTCGCCGCCGACGGCGCCGACCAGCAGCGGGGCCCGGCCCAGCACGCCGAGCCCGAACGCGATGTTCGCGCCCGAGCCGCCGCGGCGGATCGCGAGGTCGTCGACGAGGAAGCTCAGTGATATCCGGTCGAGCTGCTCGACCACGAGTTGGTCTGCGAACTTCCCGGGGAAGTGCATGAGGTGGTCGGTCGCGATGGAACCGGTGACGGCGATGGGCACGTCGGGCGAGCTTAGCGGGACACGCAGCGCAAAGCCCCGATCACGGAAAGTGATCGGGGCTCGGCGCGGGTGCTCAGTTGAAGCTGTCGCCGCAGGCGCACGAACCGCCCGCGTTCGGGTTGTCGATCGTGAAGCCCTGCTTCTGGATGGTGTCGACGAAGTCGATGACCGCGCCGTCCAGGTAGGGAGCGCTGAACCGGTCGACGACCATCGACAGGCCGTGGAACTCGCGGAAGAGGTCGCCATCGCGGGTCTCGTGGTCGAAGTACAGGCTGTACTTCAGGCCTGCGCACCCACCTGGCTTGACCTCGATGCGCAGGTGCATGTCGTCGCGGCCCTCCTGCTCGAGCAGGGCGCGGGCCTTGAGCGCGGCGGCGTCCGTGACCTCGACGCGGTGCGTCTCAACCTCGGCCGGAGCGGTGTTCTCGACGGTCATGACTCTCCCAACACGTACCGGTCGTATCGCATTCCAGCCTACGCCCCACCCGCGGCGATCAACGACCCCAGCGACGCGCGACACGTTCGGCGAGCGTGACCAGCGCGGTCCGGGAGACGTCGGCGAGCGCGTAAGCCGCGTCCACGCCGACCGCGGCCGCCTCCCGCCGCCCCACGCTGACTTCGCCCGCGAGCACCACGCACGGCACCCCGCGGGCGACGGCGACGCCCGCCGCCGCGGTGACCAGCGAGTCGCGCAGGGCCGCCCAGTCGAAGCGCGCGCCGCCCGTGAGGACGAGGTCGACGTCGTGCCCGATCTCGGTGGGCGCGAGCACGGTGAGCCGGGCTTCGGGCGCCGCCGCGCGCCAGCCCGCAGCGACCGCCGCGGCCGCCGCCTCGGCGTCCAACCCGGGCCCGAAGGCGTCGACGACGACCGCGATGTGCACGAGGGCGAAACTATCCCGCAACGACCGGCCACCACGTGCACGTTCGTCGTGTTGTCGCCCGTAAGCTGAGGTGTGTGAGGTTCCTGCGCCGTTCCGAGCCCGAGGCCGAGCCCGCTCCTGCGCAGGCGCCGCCCGACACCGTGCGGGTGGGCGGCAAGGGCCGCCCCACCCCCAAGCGCCGCGACGCCGAGGCCAAGCGCCGCGGCCCCGCGCCGCCCCCGCCGCGCACCCAGCGCGAGGCCTCCAAGCTGGCCAAGGCCAACCGGCCCAGCCGCGACGACCAGCGCGCCGCCGCGGCCGCCCGCCGCGAGGGCATGGAGCGCGGCGACGACCGCTACCTGCTCCCCCGCGACCGCGGTCCGGTCAAGGCCTACATCCGCGACGTCGTCGACTCCCGGCCGCACATCATGGGCCTGTTCATGCCGTTGGCGGTCGTCGTGCTGTTGTCGGTGGTCCTGCCGTTCCCGTCGATGCAGCAGTACCTCAGCCTCTTCAGCCTCATCTGCCTGGTCACGATGGTCACCGAGGGGATCTTCCTGGGGCTCTCGATCACCAAGAAGGTGCGGGCGAAGTTCCCGAAGGAAGAGGTCAAGGGCCTCACGGTGGGCTGGTACGCCTTCACGCGGGCGAGCCAGATCCGCAAGTTCCGGGTGCCCAAGCCGCGGGTCGCGCGAGGCGCCAACCCCTGAGCACACCGCACGATCGCCGCGAGACCGACGTTCGCGGGGTTCGATCACCCGGAACGTCGGTCTCGACGCTGGTGCTCGGCGGCACGCGGTCGGGCAAGTCCGGTTACGCCGAGCATCTTCTGCCGGCGCGCGAGCCCGTCCGGTACGTCGCCACGGCCCGGCACGTCGCCGGCGACGCCGAGTGGACCGCGCGCATCGACGCCCACCGGGCGCGCCGCCCGGCCGCGTGGACGACGGTCGAGGACGCGGACCTGCCTGCGCTCCTGCGGGCCGGGGGCGGCCCGCTGCTCGTCGACGACATCGCCACCTGGCTCACCGGTGTGCTCGACGACGCGGGCGCGTGGGACCGCGGCGTCGACGTCTCGCCGCAGGTGGACGCGCTGGTCGAGGCGGTGCGCGCGGCGCCGGGGCGGGTCGTGCTGGTGTCGGCCGAGGTCGGGCTGGGCGTAGTGCCCGCCACCCGGGCGGGCCGGCTGTTCCGCGACGAGCTCGGCGCGCTCAACGCCGCGCTGGCCCGGGTCTGCGACGAGGTCCTGCTCCTCGTCGCGGGCCTGCCGCTGCGCCTCAAGTAAGAGCGCCTGCCGAACCGGTTCACCACGACTTCGCACCCCGTCGACGGGGTGCGAGGTGGGGTGGCGCCCTCATTCACCGGGCCATCGGGCCCGAGGCAGGATGACGGCGTGGATCTCCCTGAGG
>DATAOO010000253.1:0-14129 GCA_036265695.1 Pseudonocardia sp.
TGATCTGCGACCGTCCGGTGTCGGAGGTGGTGCCCGTCGAGTGGGCCCGGATGGAGGGGCGCTCGGTCGTCCAGTGGGACAAGGACGACTGCGCCTACGCGGGCCTGGTCAAGTTCGACCTGCTCGGGCTGGGCATGCTCACCGCGCTGCACCTGATGATCGACCTCGTCGCGGAGCACACCGGCGAGAAGATCGAGCTGCACGAGCTGCAGGCCACCGACCCGGCCGTGTACGCGATGCTGCAGAAGGCCGATTCGGTCGGGGTGTTCCAGGTGGAGTCGCGCGCCCAGATGGCCACGCTGCCCCGGCTCAAGCCGCGGAAGTTCTACGACCTGGTCGTCGAGGTCGCGCTGATCCGGCCCGGCCCCATCCAGGGCGGCTCGGTGCACCCCTACATCCGCCGCCGCAACGGGCTGGAGGAGCCCACCTACGACCACCCGCTGCTGGAGGGCGCGCTGAAGAAGACCCTCGGCGTGCCGCTGTTCCAGGAGCAGCTCATGCAGATCGCGGTGGACGTCGCGGGCTTCTCCGCGGGCGACGCCGACGAGCTGCGCCGCGCGATGGGCTCCAAGCGCTCCACGGAGAAGATGGAGCGGCTGCGCGGCCGGTTCTTCGACGGCATGGCCGCGCGGGACATCACCGGCGAGGTGGCGCAGAAGATCTTCGACAAGATGCTGGCGTTCGCCAACTTCGGCTTCCCCGAGAGCCACTCGATCAGCTTCGCGTCGCTCGTCTACTACAGCGCCTGGTTCAAGCTCTACCACCCGGCGGCGTTCTGCGCGGCGCTGCTCAACTCCCAGCCGATGGGCTTCTACTCACCGCAGTCGCTGGTGGCCGACGCGCGGCGGCACGGGGTGGTCGCGGTCGGCCCGGACGTCAACGCCGGGCGCGCCGAAGCGATCCTGTTCCGCGACGGCCGCAGCACGGGTGGCCTGGCCCTCCGGCTGGGGTTGGCCGAGGTGCGCACGATCGGGCTCGACCTCGCCGAGTCGATCGACGCCGAACGCGAGCGCGGCGGCCCGTTCTCCGACCTCGCCGATCTCGCCGGGCGGGTGCGGCTCACCTCCGCGCAGGCCGAGGCCCTGGCCACGGCGGGGGCGTTCGGCTGCTTCGGAGCCAAAGGGGGGTCGGCGCTGGACCGCCGGGCGGCGCTGTGGGCGGCCGGGGTGGTGGCGTCGGTGCGGGCGGAGCACCTGCCGGGCACGGCCGTCGGCCTGGAGGCGCCCGCGCTCCCGGGGCTCACGGCAGCCGAGCTCACGGTCGCGGACGTGTGGGCCACCGGCGTCTCCCCGGACAGCCACCCCATCCAGCACCTGCGGGCCCAGCTCGACGGCCTCGGCGCGATCCGCATCGACCGGCTCGGCGCCCTCGAGCCGCCCAGCGACCCGGAGGCGCAGCCGCCGCGCGTGCTGGTCGGCGGGCTGGTCACGCACCGGCAGCGCCCGGCGACGGCGGGCGGGGTCACGTTCGTGAACCTGGAGGACGAGAGCGGCATGCTCAACGTCACGTGCTCGGAGGGGTTGTGGGCGCGCTACCGCACGGTGGCGCTGGGCAGCGCGGCACTGCTCGTGCGGGGACGGCTGGAGCGCAGCCCCGAGGGGGTGCTCAACCTGGTGGCCGACCGGCTGCAGAAGCTGGCCCTGGCCGTCCCCGTGAAGTCCCGCGATTTCCGCTGAATGCGAGGATGGGGCCGTGACGGCGACGGTGATGGACGGCAAGGCGGCTCTGGCCGAGATCCTCGTGGACCTCGGGGCCCGGGTGGAGAAGCTGACGGCCGCCGGGGTGACGCCCGGCCTGGGCACCCTGCTCGTCGGCGACGACCCCGGCTCGCACGCCTACGTGCGCGGCAAGCACCGCGACTGCGCGAAGGTCGGCATCGCGTCGATCCAGCGCGAGCTGCCCGGCGACGCCACCCAGGCCGATGTCGAGCGCGCGATCGACGAGCTCAACGCCGACCCGACGTGCACGGGCTTCATCGTCCAGCTGCCGTTGCCGCGCGGGCTCGACGAAGGCGCCGCGCTGGAGCGGGTCGACCCGGCCAAGGACGCCGACGGGCTGCACCCGGTGAGCCTCGGGCGGCTGGTGCTCGGCGAGGAGGCGCCGCTGCCGTGCACGCCGCGCGGGATCGTGGCGCTGTGCAGGCGCTACGGCGTGGAGCTGGCCGGTGCGCGGGTCACCGTGGTGGGCCGCGGCGTCACCGTCGGCCGCCCGCTGGGGCTGCTCCTCACCCGGCGCAGCGAGAACGCGACCGTCACGCTCTGCCACACCCGCACCCGTGACCTGGCCGCCGAGGTGCGGCGGGCCGACATCGTGGTCGCCGCGGCCGGGGTGGCCGGGCTGATCGCCGCCGACATGGTCGCGCCGGGCGCCACGGTGCTCGACGTGGGCGTCACCCGCACGGAGCTGGGGCTGGTCGGCGACGTCGCGCCGGAGGTGGCGGAGGTGGCGGGCCTGCTGGCCCCGATGCCCGGCGGCGTCGGCCCGATGACGCGGGCGATGCTGCTGACGAACGTGGTCGAGGCGGCCGAGCGTGCCTTGGGATAGGTCCCGCCTCCAGGCGTTCGTCCCCGCCGCGGTCGTGGCGGTGATCGCGCTGGTCGGGATGGGCCTCGTGCTCACACAGCACTGGCGCAGGGGGGCGGTGCTGCTCGGCGTGGCGCTGCTGGTGGCGGCCGCGCTGCGCGTCGCCGTCCCCGCCGAACGGGTGGGGCTGCTGGCCATCCGGGGCAAGGTCGTCGACGTGCTGTGCTACTCCGGGTTCGGCGTGGCGATGGTGCTGCTGGCCGCCACGATCACCCGCGGCTCGCTCACGCCTTAGCCCGCGTAGAGCGTCCGGACCAGGGACTCGATCGAGGGCTCCACAACGGCCACGTCGCGCAGCGCGGCCCGCTCGGCCACCGCGGCGATCACCGCGGCGGCCGTGGTGTCGGCGGGCGCGAAGGCGAGGCGCTGCCGCAGCCCGCCCGCCTCGACGGTGACGTCGTGCACGCCCGGCAGGCCGGTGAGCGGCGGGGCGGGCTCGGCCAGGTCCACCACCACCTCCCGCGCGCCGCCGAAGCGGGCCCGGAGTGCCGCGAGGTCGTCGTCCACCAGCACGCGGCCCCGGTCGATCACCACGACGCGCCTGCACAGGCGTTCGACGTCGGGCAGGTCGTGCGTGGTGAGCAGCAACGTGACGGCGCCGCGCGCGACCAGGTCGGCGAGGAACGCCCGCAGCCGCTCCTTGCTCGCGAGGTCCAGCCCGATGGTCGGCTCGTCGAGCACGAGCAGCTCGGGCCGGTGCAGCAGCGCCGCCGTCACCTCGCCGCGCATGCGCTGGCCCAGCGAGAGCTGCCGCACCGGCGTGGCGAGGAACTCGGCCATGTCGAGCAGCTCGACGCACTCGTCCAGGCGGTCGGCGTAGGGCACCCGGTGGATGGCGCCGTGCAGCGCGAAGCTCTCGCGCAGCGGCAGGTCCCACCAGAGCTGGCTGCGCTGCCCGAAGACGACGCCGATGCGCTTGGCCAGCGCGCGCCGCTCGCGCACCGGGTCGAGCCCGCACACCCGGGCCCGGCCCGCCGTCGGCACGAGCACGCCGGTGAGCATCTTGATCGTGGTGGACTTGCCCGCCCCGTTCGGGCCGAGGAAGCCGACCGCCTCGCCCGCCGCGATCGTCAGCGTCACGCCCTCGACGGCCGTCACCCGCTTCCGCCGGGCCACGGCGAACGTCCTGCTCAGGCCCTCGGTTTCGACGATCACGACCCCGTCCCCTGGTAACGGCGCACCCCGGTGCGCCAGATGAGCGCGGCGACCCCGACCATGGCCGCCGCGACGAGCGGGGAGCAATAGCGCACGAAGTCGGGGAAGCCCAGCGGATCGGGCCTGCCGGTGAGCGCCAGCGCGGGGAAGTACGCCACGAACGCGCTGGGCACGAGGAAGCACATGAACCGCCGCAGCCACGGCCCGTAGACGGTGATCGGGTAGGAGGTGGCGAAGTCGGAGCCGTAGGTCACCGAGTTGGCCACCTCGCGGCCGTCGACCAGCCAGAACGACACGCAGTTGGCGGCGATCCAGATGGCGCTGAGCAGCACCGCGCCCGCGAGCGGCGCAACGACGGCGACCACCACCCGCAGCGGCGTCCACTCGACGTCGTGCAACGCCCACGCCAGTGCGGCCAGCCCGACCGCGACCCGCCCGACCCGCCGCAGCTGGACGTCGGCCGAGAGCAGCTGGGGGAGGGCGCCGAGCGGGCGCAGCAGGATCACGTCGAACTCGCCGGTGCGGATGTAGTCGGGCAGCGCCTCCACCTGCCCGACGGCCAGGTCGGCCAGCCCGAACGCCGTGGCGGCCAGCCCGTAGATCAGCACGACCTCGCCCGCCGTGAACCCGCCCAGCGACGTGACCTGGGTGAAGATCACCAGGATCGCGAGCAGCTCCATGCTCTGGCCGAGCAGTTGGGAGAGCACGTCCAACGCGAACGACGTGGGGTAGGCGAGCTGGCTGCGGACGCGGGACGCGATGATCCGGGCGTAGACACCCCTACCCACCCTGCACCACCAGCCGCCTGCTGCCCCGGGCGAGCGCCACCCGGCCGAGCGCGAACAGCGCGACGGCCCAGAACAGCTGGTGGGCGAGGACGGCGAGCGGGTCGCCGCGTTCGAGGAACACGTCGATCGGCATCTGGAACAACGCCGGGAACGGCGTCCACGCGAGCACCGCCTGCGCCCACGCGGGGAACCAGGCCAGCGGCAGGATCAGCCCGGAGAGCAGGCCGCCGACCGTGCCCCACACCGCGAGCACGCCGCGCGCGTCGAGCAGCCAGAACGCGCTGACGTTGAGCAGGAACCGGATGCCGAAGCTCACCGCGGTGCCCAGGGCCATCGCCACCGCGAACAGCACCCACGTGGCGGGCCGCTCCGGCCAGCGGAACGGGAAGAACACCGCGCCGAAGGCCATCGGCGGCAGCAGTCGCATGAGCACGGCGTAGCCCGCGCGGCCGAAATCGGTGGCGAGCAGCGCGGTCTGCAGGTCCCACGGCCTGCCGAGGTCGACCACGATGTCGCCGGTGCGCACCCGGCCCGCGAGCTCCCGGTCGCTCCACAGGTTCACGACGTTGAGCAGGCCCTGGCCGAGCCACACGTACGTGATCGCCGTGGCGACGTCGTACCCGGCGAACGGGCCGCGCTGCGCCAGCACCGCCACCAGCACCGACGCCCGCAGGAGCCCGAACACGGTGTTGGTGGCGAGCCCGGCGAGCGCGGCCTGGCGGTAGGAGGAGTAGCGCTGGAAACCGGCCCGGACGAGCTGCGGGTACGGCGAGAGCACGTCGGTCGACGCTACGGCACCCCGCAACCGGATATCGGTGCTAGAGGCCCCGCAGCGCCGCGTTGAAGGTCGGGCTCGGGCGCATCACCGCGTCGGCCTTGGCCCGGTCGACCAGGTAGTAACCGCCCAGGTCCACGGGCTCGCCCTGCACCGCCGACAGCTCGCCGACGATGGCCTCCTCGGCGTCGGCCAGCGCGGCCGCGAGCGGGGCGAACTTCGCGGCCAGCTCGGCGTCGTCGCCCTGCGCGGCCAGCGCCTGCGCCCAGTAGAGCGCGAGGTAGAAGTGGCTGCCGCGGTTGTCCAGCTCACCGACCTTGCGCGACGGCGACTTCCCGTTCTCCAGCAGCTGCCCGGTGGCCGCGTCGAGCGTCGTGCCGAGGATCGCCGCGCGCGGGTTGTCGGTGGCGTCGGCGAGGAACTCGAACGAGACGGCCAGCGCCAGGAACTCACCCAGCGAGTCCCACCGCAGGTGGTTCTCCTTCACGAGCTGCTGCACGTGCTTGGGCGCCGAGCCGCCCGCGCCCGTCTCGAACAGGCCGCCGCCGTTCATCAGCGGCACGATCGAGAGCATCTTCGCGCTCGTGCCGAGCTCCAGGATGGGGAAGAGGTCGGTGAGGTAGTCGCGCAGCACGTTGCCGGTGACCGAGATCGTGTCCTCACCGCGCTTGGCCCGCTCGAGCGTGTAGCGGGTGGCCTCGGCCACCGGCAGGATCTCGATCGTCAGTCCCTCGGTGTCGAGCTCGGCGAGCTGGGCGTGCACCTTGGCCAGCACCTGGGCGTCGTGGCCGCGGCTCTCGTCCAACCAGAACACGGCCGGTGCCCCGGTGGCGCGGGCGCGCCCGACGGCCAGCTCGACCCAGTTGCGGATCGGCGCGTCCTTGGTCTGGCAGGAGCGCCACACGTCGCCCGCCGCCACGTCGTGCTGCAGCTTGACCTCATCGCCGTCCACGATCCGGACGACGCCGTCGGCGGCGATCTGGAACGTCTTGTCGTGGCTGCCGTACTCCTCGGCCTTCTGCGCCATCAGCCCGACGTTGGGGGTGGTGCCCATGGTGGTGGGGTCGAACGCGCCGTGCTCGCGGCAGAACGCGACGGTCTCCGCGTACAGCGGCGCGTAGGACGAATCCGGGATGACGAACTTCGCGTCCTGCAGCTCGCCCGCGGCGTTCCACATCTGCCCGGACGACCGGATGGCGGCGGGCAACGAGGCGTCGATGATCACGTCGGACGGCACGTGCAGGTTGGTGATGCCCCGGTCGGAGTCGACCATCGCCAGCGCGGGACCGGACTCGTAGGTGGCGGTGATGGCCTTCTCGATCGCCTCGCGCTTGTCGGCGGGCAGCTTCGCGAGCGCGGTGAGCACGCTGGCCAGCCCGTCGTTGGGGTCGGCGCCGACGGCCGCGAGGTCTTCGCCGAACTGGGCGAACACGTCGGCGAAGTAGGCGACGACGGCCCGTCCGAACAGGATCGGGTCGCTCACCTTCATCATCGTGGCCTTGAGGTGCACGGAGAACAGCACGCCGCGCTCCTTGGCGTCGGCCACCTGCTCGGCCAGGAACGCGTCGAGCGCGGCGCGGCGCATCACCGCGGCGTCGATGATCTCGCCCTCCAGAACGGGGAGCTCCTCCTTGAGCACGGTGACGGTGCCGTCGGCCGCCACGTGCTCGATGCGCAGGGTGGTGGCCCCGGTAGCGGTGAAGGACGTCTCCGAGTGGCGGAAGTCGCCGTCGGTCATCGTCGAGACGTGCGAGGCGGACTTCGGTGACCACGCGCCCATCGAGTGCGGGTGGCTGCGGGCGAACTGCTTGACGCTGGCCGGGGCGCGGCGGTCGGAGTTGCCCTCGCGCAGCACCGGGTTGACCGCGCTGCCCTTCACCGCGTCGTACGCCGCCCGTGCCGCCTTCTCCTCGTCGGTCTGCGGGTTCTCCGGGTAGTCGGGCACCGGGTGGCCCGCCGCCTGCAGCTCCTTGATCGCCGCCTTGAGCTGCGGGATCGACGCGCTGATGTTCGGCAGCTTGATGATGTTGGCCTCGGGGGTGGTGGCCAGCGCGCCGAGCTCGGCCAGCGCGTCGGGCACCAGGCCGAACGCGGCGCGGATGCGGCCCGCCAGCGAGATGTCGCGCGTCTCGACCGCGACGCCCGCCGCCCCGGCGAACGCCTCGATCACGGGCAGGAACGAGTGCGTGGCCAGCGCCGGTGCCTCGTCGGTGTACGTGTAGATGACCTTCATCGCGCCGCCTTCTCGCCTCGTGGACCTGCTCGCACGACACGCTATCTCCCACGCCCGGCGACGCGGGGCGACTATCCTGGCGTCACATCGTTTCGAGGAGTGACATTGGCCAAGCGGCGCTACTTCATCATGAAGGAGACGGGGGCCGGCAAGCTCCGGGTCGACTTCCGCAGCTGGCCCCTCGTCATCGTCATCGGCCTGATCCTCGCGATGCTGTCGCTCATCGACCGGGGCGGTCTCGGCGAGGCCACCGCCGTGGTGGAGGGCCAGGCGTGCACGTTCACCGTCACCGGCACCGACGTCAACGTGCGCACCGGCGCCACGGCGGCGTCCCCCTCGGTGCAGAAGCTCAACCAGGGCGAGACCGTTGTCGGCACCCCGACGGTGACCAACGGGTTCCGCCAGATGGTCGGCGGCGCCTGGGTGCTCGACTCGTTGCTGACCCCCGTTCCGGGCACGGTATGCACCTGATGGCACGCTGACGGCGTCGTGACCAGGGAGGACCCCCCATGGGAGCCGTGACGCCGACGCGGGTCATCGGTGGCCGCTACGTCGTGCTCGCCGAGCTCGGACGCGGCGGCATGGGCATCGTCTGGCGCGCCGAGGACCGCATGATGGGGCGGCACGTCGCGGTGAAGGAGCTGCACCTCCCCGACGGGCTCGGCCCCGACGACCGGCGGCTCTTCCGCGAGCGGCTCCTGCGCGAGGCCCGCACCGCCGGACGGCTGAACGACCCCTCGATCGTCACGGTCTACGACGTCGTCAGCGACGGCGGCGTCGACCACATCGTCATGGAGCTCATCGAGGCGCCGACGCTGGCCGACGTCGTGGCGCGCTCCGGGGCCCTGTCGGAGAACGCCGCGCTCGAGGTGGCGCGGCGGCTCCTGGGCGCGCTGCGCACCGCGCACGAACGCGGCGTGGTGCACCGCGACGTCAAGCCGTCCAACGTCATGTTGGGCAACGACGGGCGGGTCACGCTCACCGACTTCGGCATCGCACAGGCCGCCGACGACCCCCGCCTCACCACCACCGGCTCGCTCGTCGGCTCGCCGGGCTACATGGCCCCGGAGCGGCTCGACGGCGGCCACGCCGACCCGGCGTCGGACCTGTGGAGCCTCGGCGCCACGCTCTGGTACGCCGTGCAGGGCCGGGGCCCGTTCTCCCGCGACACCACGGCGGCCACGATCGCCGCCGTGATCAACGCCGAGGTGCCCACCACGCGCACCCGGGGGCCGCTGGGCGCGGTCATCGCCGGGCTGCTGCAGCGCGATCCGCGAGCCCGGCTCACCGGCGTGCAGGCCGCCGCGCTGCTCTCGGGCGAGCCGCCCACGCCGCCCACGGGCATGGCCACCCGCACGGTCACCGCGCCCGACCACCGGGTCGGCGGCTCGGGCCGCCGCTGGCCGCTGCTCATCGCGGTGGGGGCGGTGGCCCTCGCGGTGGGGCTCGGCGTGGGGCTGCTGTGGCCACGCGGCACCACGGGCCCGGCGGTGTTCACCTACGGCCCGGGAGGCGACATCCCCGAGGTCCCCTCGTCCGTCAGCTGCCTGCAGGGCCAGCTCGCCGTCGGGCGGCAGTACACCACCTACGTGTCCTGCGACGACCCGCACGATGTCGAGATCTTCGAGAGGCTCGACCTGTTCGACAGCCAGCTGGCGGTGCCCTACCCCGGCCGGGAGACGGTCGCCGCGGGCGCCGGGCCCGCCTGTGCGCTGGTCTTCGACTCCGGGAAGATCGCCGGGGCGGACAAGGCGGCCCTGCGGGTGGCCGCGCTCGCCCCGTCGGCCGAGGCCTTCGCCTACCGCTCCTCGCCCACGTCCTCGTTCAGCACCCGGTCGGTCCTGTGCGTCCTCTACGCCGCCGACGGCTCGCAGCTCACCGGCTCGCGCATCGCCAAGCCCACCGCCTGAGCCCGCCACGGTGAGTCGTGGCAGGGTGCCTGACGTGCACCGCAACGTCGAGCTCGTCGTCGCCGATCTGACCGCCCGCGGGGCCGATCCCGCCCGGATCGCCCGCCTCCAGGTGCTGCCCGACGCGGTGACGACCGCGCCCGCCGCCGCGGCCGCGCTGGGCATCGCGGTGGGGCAGATCGCCAACTCGCTGGTGTTCGACGCCGACGGCGCGCCACTGCTCGTGATGACGTCGGGCGCGCACCGGGTCGACACCGGCAAGGTCGCCGCGATCATCGGCGCCGAGCGGGTGCGCCGCGCCACCCCCGAGTTCGTCCGTGCGGCGACCGGCCAGGCGATCGGCGGGGTCGCGCCGGTCGGTCACCCCGCGCCGATCCGCACGCTGGTGGACCGGGCGCTCGAACAGTACGACGAGGTGTGGGCGGCGGGCGGCATCGCGCACTCGGTCTTCCCCACCACGTTCGCCGAGCTGGTGCAGGTCACCGGCGGCGAACCGGCCGACGTCGCGTGAGGGCCGTCCGAGATCAACGCTAGCGCCGCCGCAGCTCTGGCGTACACACTCCTCTCAAGGACCCGGTCCGACGCCCAGATGCCGTCGACGCCGCTCCGGCGCCCGAGCCAGCACCCCGATCGCGTGAGGGAGTACGCCTTGAAGAAGTTGATCAACAATCCGGCCGATGTCGTCGCCGAGGCTCTGCTCGGGGTCGCCGCCGCCCATCCGGAGCTGCGCGTCGACCACGAGCACAAGATCATCTACCGCGGCGACGCGCCGGTGACCGGGAAGGTCGGGCTCATCTCCGGCGGCGGCTCCGGCCACGAGCCGCTGCACGGCGGGTTCGTCGGCCTCGGCATGCTGGACGCGGCCTGCGCGGGCGAGGTCTTCACCTCGCCGGTGCCCGATCAGATGCTGGAGGCCACCCGCAACGTCGACGGCGGCGCGGGCGTGCTGCACATCGTGAAGAACTACACCGGCGACGTGATGAACTTCGAGATGGCGGCCGAGATGGCCGCCGCCGACACGGGCGTCGAGGTCGTCTCCGTCGTCACCGACGACGACGTCGCCGTGCAGGACAGCCTGTACACCGCGGGCCGTCGCGGGGTGGGCGTCACCGTGCTGGTGGAGAAGCTGGCGGGCGCGGCGGCCGAGGAAGGCCGCAACCTGGCCGACGTGGCCGAGGTGGCGAAGCGGGTCAACGGCAACGGCCGCAGCATGGGCATGGCGCTCACCTCCTGCGTGGTGCCCGCCGCCGGACGCCCCACCTTCGACCTGCCCGACGACGAGATCGAGATCGGCATCGGGATCCACGGCGAACCGGGGCGGCGCCGGGTGCCGCTGGTGCCCGCGGCCCAGGTCGCGGAGCTGCTGGTGGAGCCGATCCTCTCCGACCTCGACTTCAAGGGCGGCGACGGCGTGCTCGCCTTCGTCAACGGCATGGGCGCCACGCCGCTGCTCGAGCTGTACCTGATGTACAACGAGGTCGCCAAGATCCTGGAGAAGGCGGGCGTCACCGTCGTCCGGTCGCTGGTCGGGCCGTACATCACCAGCCTGGACATGGCGGGCTGCTCGGTCACGCTGCTCAAGCTCGACGACGAACTGCTGCGGCTGTGGGACGCGCCGGTGCGCACCCCGGGCCTGCGGTGGGGCCTGTAGTGCCCGAGGACAGCATCGACGTCGCGACCCTGGGCCGGTGGGTCCGCGGCTTCGCCGAGGTCGTGACGGAGAACAAGGACTACCTCACCCAGCTCGACTCCGCCATCGGCGACGCCGACCACGGCGCCAACATGGCCCGCGGCATGGCCGCGGCCGTCGCGGCGTTGGACGGCAAGCCGCCCGCCACGGCGGCTGCCCTGCTCAAGCAGGTCGGGATGACCTTGGTGAGCACGGTCGGCGGGGCGAGCGGTCCGCTCTACGGCACGTTCTTCCTGCGGATGGCGACCGCCGCGGGCGAGGTCGACGCGCTCGACGCGCCGACGTTCGCGAAAGCGCTGCGCGCCGGGCTCGAGGGGGTCGTCGCGCGGGGCAAGGCCGAGCCGGGGGACAAGACGATGTTCGACGCCCTCGCCCCCGCCGTCGACGCGCTGGACGCCGCGCTCGCGGCGGGCACGCCGCTGGCCGAGGCCCTGCGCGCCACGGCCGCCGCGGCCGCGGAGGGCCGGGACGCCACCATCCCGATGCTCGCCCGCAAGGGCCGCGCGAGCTACCTCGGTGAGCGCAGCGTCGGGCACCAGGACCCGGGCGCGACCTCGACGACCCTGCTCCTGGAGGCGGCGGCCGCCGCGGTGGGCGGGGGTTGATGGCGGCGCACACCGGGCTGGTGGTCGTCTCGCACAGCCGGGCGCTGGCCGACGCCGCGGTTGCGCTGGCCCGCGAGATGCTGCACGGCAGCCCGGTGCGCGTGGAGGTCGCGGCGGGGCTGGACGACACCACGTTCGGCACCGACGCGACCCAGATCATGGCCGCCATCGAGGCCGCCGACCAGGGGCAGGGCGTCGTGGTGCTGATGGACCTCGGCAGCGCGCTGCTCTCGGCCGAGCTCGCGCTGGAGCTGCTCGACGAGGACGCGCGGGCCCGGGTCGTGCTCTGCCCGGCCCCTCTGGTCGAGGGGTTGGTCGTCGCGGCGGTGGCCGCGGCGGCCGGCGCGGACCGGGACGAGGTCGCGGCCGAGGCGGCGGGCGCCCTCGCGGGCAAGACGTCGCACCTCGCGGCGACCGACCCGCAAGCGGGGGCGGCGGCCGCAGCGGCACACGACCCGGCGGCGCCACCCGACCCGGCAGCGGCGCCCGACGAGCTCACCGGCAGCTTCACCGTGGCCAACCCGCACGGGCTGCACGCCCGGCCCGCGGCGCGGGTGGTGCAGGCGGTGCGGGCGTTCGACGCCCGGGTGCGCATCCGCAACCGCACGACGGGATCGGCGTGGGTGCCTGCGGGCAGCCTGTCGAAGGTGGCGACGCTCGGCGTCCTGTCCGGCCACGAGGTCGAGGTCAGGGTCGGCGGCGACGAGGCCCGGGAGGCGTTGGACAGCCTGCTCGAGCTGGCCGCCCGCAACTTCGACGAGCCGCTGGACGGCCCCGCCGCCCCCGCTGCCCCGGCGGGGACGCCGAGCGCGGCGGCCCCTGCCGCCTCGGCGGAGGGCGGTGGCGTGGGGATCGGGACCAAGCCGATCCCGACGGCGCCCGGCGTGGGCGTCGGCCCGGCGTGGTCCGCGCAGCACGTGCCGATCGACCTCACCGAGGTGCGGGCGGGCGAACCGGCGGACGAGTGGCGCGGGCTCGGCGAGGCGATCGCGGCCGTGCGGCGCAGCGTCTCCCAGGTACGCGCGCGCGCCGTGCGCGAGGTCGGCGAGGCCGAGGCGGCGATCTTCGACGCCCACCTCCTGCTGCTCGACGACGCCGACCTGCTCGACGACGTCCGCGGCCGGGTCGACGACGGGCAGTCCGCCGCCGCGGCCTGGTCGGCGGCCACCGACGCGGTCGCCGCCGAGTTCGCCGGAGTGCCCGACCCCTACCTGCAGGCCCGGGCGGCCGACGTCGCCGCCGTGCGCGACGCGGTGCTGCGCGAGCTGCTGGGCCTCACCCACGGGGGCGGCGCGCCGAGTGGCGTGGTGGTGGCGGGCGACCTGACTCCCGCCGAGGCCGCCGAGCTCGACCCGGCCCAGGTCGTCGCGGTGGTGCTGGCGTACGGCACCCCCACCGCCCACAGCGCGATCCTCCTGCGGGCCCGCGGGATACCGACGGTCGTCGGCGCGGGGGCGGACGTCCTCGACATCGCGGGCGGCACGCTCCTGGCGGTCGACGGCGGCACCGGCGAGATCGTCGTCGACCCGCCGCCGCCGGTGCAGGAGCGCTTCCGGGCGAAGGCGGCCGACCTGGCCCGGCGGCGCAGCGCGGCGCTCGCGGACGCCGCCGCACCCGCCCGGACCGGCGACGGCGTGGCCGTGCACGTCGGCGCGAACGTCGGCTCGGCGGAGGACGCCCGCCTCGCCGCCGCATGCGGGGCCGACCTGGCCGGGCTCGTCCGCACCGAGTTCCTGTTCCTCGACCGGGCGCAGGCACCCGACGTCGACGAGCAGGAGGCGGTCTACCGCGCGATCGCCGAGGCGCTCCCGGGCAGGCGGATCACGTTCCGCACGCTGGACGTCGGCGGCGATAAGCCGCTCTCCTACCTGCCGATGCCCGCCGAGGCCAACCCGTTCCTCGGCCTGCGGGGCATCCGGCTGTCGCTGGCCCACCCCCGGCTGCTGGCCCACCAGCTGACGGCGATCGTGCGGGTGGCGCACGACGGGCCGACCAGCGTGATGTTCCCGATGGTCAGCACGCTCGACGAGCTGGTCGCGGCCCGCCGGATGCTCGACGACGCGATCAAGCTCGTCGGCCGGGGCACCCCGAACGGCCTCGAGGTCGGGATGATGGTCGAGGTCCCCGCGGCCGCGTTGAAGGCGCACGTCTTCGCGCCGCAGGTCGACTTCTTCAGCGTCGGCACGAACGACCTCACCCAGTACGCACTGGCCGCCGAGCGGGGCAACGCGGCCGTCGCCGACGTGGGGGACGCCTACGACCCGGGGGTGCTGAAGCTCGTGGCGGCCGTGTGCCGCACCGGCGTCGCCGTGGCGGTCTGCGGTGAGCTGGCCGCCGACGACCGCGCCACCCCGCTGCTGGTCGGGCTCGGCGTGCGCGAGCTCAGCGTC
>DATAOO010000254.1:0-6906 GCA_036265695.1 Pseudonocardia sp.
GGCTTGGTGGAGGACAGCCACCGCAGCCCGCCGAGGAGCGCCCACACCAGGAACAACCCGCCGAGCGCGCTCACGTGCAGGGCGAAGGCGATGATCGACAGGACGGCGACGAGGAGCACGACGGGCGCGCTCACCCCGAGGCGCCAGGCCCGACGCCAGCGGGCCCACGGATCGAAGCCGGTGAGCCGCCGGGCGAAGCCCGGGTCCTCCGCGGCCACGTGGCGTTCCAGGTCCTCCAGGATGCGGTGCTCCCGATCGTTGATCATGAAATTCTCCATCGCCACAGCCCCGCCATCGGGAACTACCTGATGAGTACCCGCGGGCAAACCAGAATCACCTGCCCGGCGCCGCCGGTGTAGGGCGGTTCGATGCGGGTAGGGCTCCGGCATGGTTGCCTTCGGCTACACCCTCATGACCGAGCAGCGCGCACCTCGCGAGCTCGTGGCGGACGCCGTCGCCGCCGAGAACGCGGGGTTCGACTTCGAGGTCTGCAGTGACCACTACTCGCCCTGGCTGGTCAGCCAGGGCCACGCCCCGAACGCGTGGGCCGTGCTGGGCGCGGTGGCCTCCGCGACCCAACGCGTGCCGCTCATGACGTACGTGACCTGCCCGATACTGCGCTACCACCCGACGGTCGTCGCCCAGCAGGCCGCCACGGTCGCGCTGCTCGCGGGCGACGGCCGGTTCACGCTGGGGCTCGGCGCGGGGGAGAACCTCAACGAGCACGTGGTGGGCCACGGGTGGCCGCCCGCGAACGTGCGGCACGAGATGTTCACCGAGGCGTTGGAGATCATCGGCGAGCTGTTCGCGGGCGAGTACGTCAACCGGGTGGGGCGGCACTTCCGGGTCGACTCGGCCAAGCTCTGGGACGTGCCCGAGGGTGGGGTGCCCGTCGCGGTCGCGGTCTCGGGCGCGCAGTCGGTGGAGGCGTTCGCGCCGTCGGCCGACGCGATGGTGGCCGTCGAGCCGCTGCCCGAGCTCGTGCGAGGCTTCGACGAGGCCGCGGGCGTGCGCCTGCCGAAGATCGGCCAGCAGCCGATCTCGTGGGGTTCCGACCCGAGCGAGGCCGTGGCGCGCGCCCACGACCAGTTCCGCTGGTTCGCGGGCGGCTGGAAGGTCAACGCCGAGCTGCCCGGTCCCGCGGCGTTCGCGGCCGCCAGCCAGTTCGTGCGGCCGGAGGACGTGGCCGAGGCGTTCGCGTGCGGCCCGGACGTGGCCGCGCACGTCGAGGCGGTCCGCCCGTTCGTGGACGCGGGGTTCACCCACGTCGCACTCGTGCAGGTCGGCGGCGACACGCAGCCGGAGTTCCTCCGCTTCGCCGCCGACGAGCTGCTGCCCGCGCTGCGCGAGGAGTACGGCAAGTCCGACGACGCCCGGATCGCGGTGCGCTGAGCCCGGCCGCTCAGCCCTTGTCGAGCTGGCGGGGGTCGGCGCCGGTGGCGTCGCCCCCCGGGTTGCGGGCGGGACCGCCGTTGCCGTCGTCCTCGGCCGCCTCGACGTCCTCGGCGCGCTCGGGCTCGAGCGCGTGGGGCTGGAGGCCGTCGTGCGGGTCGTTGGGGTGCATCGGATCGCTCATGCCCACGGGTACCCCGTCCCGCCGGGCTTCCACCCGCGCGCGTTGGGGTTGCACGGTGTAGGCGGGGTCGCGCGCGGTCACGATTCCCGCCTCGAAGATCCCGAACCGGGTGGCGGCCGCGCCGCCGTTGAGCAGCCCGGCGGCGATGCGGGAGAGCAGCCGACCACGCCGCCCGGGCACCAGGCCACCGGCCGTGGCGGCGGCCGCCCCGACCAGGGTCGCGGCCCGCGCCAGCGTCAGCAGCCGTCCGGGTCGACCGCTGGTGTACGCGGTGCGCGCGAACCCGACGCGACGCTCCAACACCGCGGTGGCGACCAGTTCGAGCACCGCCCCGGCCACGGCTATGCGGCGGGCCGGGCGCACGTCGCCCGTGGCCGCGAGCCCGATGCCGCCGCCCGCGGCGAGGGCGCTGCCCGCGAAGACGAACGGCAGCTCGCGGTGGGCTTCGTGCCACGCGGGCACGGCCGTGTCGGCGAGCAGGACCGCGGTGTACGTGCTCATCGCGGGCCCGAGCGCGGCGGCGCCGATCCCGGCGGCGCGGCCCACCGCCGGGGCGATCCCGGTGAGCTCCGACGCCGCGGCCAGCCCGGAGAGGGTGCCGAACGGCGCGAGGATCCACGAGCCCACCGACAGCGGCGACGTCGGTTTGAGCACGCGCAGCATGTGCAGGAACCGGCGCGGACGGCCGAGGTCGTGCACGAGCGCGCCCACGCTGACCAGCGCACCGGTGAGCGCGGCGAAGCGGCCCCACCGGCGCAGCGGCCCGCGCCCGGTCAGGTCGGCGAGCGCCCCGACGCAGGCCGACGTGCCCGCCGCGCCGCCGAGGTACAGGTAGAGCGGGACGTCGGGCACCTTCCACGTGGGGCTCTTGATGATCGGCCGCCCGTAGTAGGAGGTGAACTCGGCGTCGGGCACCATCAGCCGTTCACCGCGGCGGGGGCTCACCGGCGGCCGCCGAGGAACGCCGCGGCCACGGTGGCGGCCACGGTCAGCGCGGCCGCGGCGGCGTGGCGCCACATCGAGGGCAGGTCGCGGGTGGTGACGACCGGATCCGGCGGCAGCCCGTAGACCTCGGGCTCGTCGAGCAGCAGGAAGAACGCCCCGTCGCCGCCGACCCCGTCGTCGGGGTCGTGGCCGTAGAGCCGGGCCTCGGGCACGCCGCTCCGGTGCAGGGTCTCGACCCGGCGGGCGGCGCGATCCCGCAGCTCGTCGAGCGGCCCGAACTGGATCGACTCGGTGGGGCAGGCGGTGGCGCAGGCGGGCTGCAGGCCCGCGCCGAGGCGGTCGTGGCACATCGTGCACTTGAACGCGCCCCCGCCGCCCTCCTCGCGACTGCCCTTGCGCTGGTCGATCACGCCGTAGGGGCAGGCCGGGATGCAGTAGCCGCAGCCGTTGCAGATGTCGTCCTGCACCAGGACGGTGCCGTGCTCGGTGCGGATCAACGCGCCGGTGGGGCAGACGTCCAGGCACGCGGCGTGGGTGCAGTGCTTGCAGACGTCCGAGGCCATCAGCCAGCGGACCTCGGTGGCGTCCCCCGCGGGCAGTGGCATGCCGAGGTCGACGGTGGCCGCGGCGGCCCGGGGCCGGGTCTGCTCGATGAACGCCACGTGCCGGTAGGTGCTGGCGCCCAGCGCTCCGGTGTTGTCGTAGCTGGTGGCGGTGAGGTCCAGCAGGTCGGGCTGGTCGTGGTGCGGGCCGTCCGCGGGCAGCGCGTTCCACTCCTTGCACGCCACCTCGCACGCCTTGCAGCCGATGCAGACGCTGGTGTCGGTGAAGAAGCCCACGCGGGGCGGGTGGTCGGCGGCGTAGCCCGCGTTGCCCGACGGGTCGGCGAGCGGGCCGTACCAGGAGTTGCCCATCAGTCCTCCAGCCCGGCGCGGCGACGGTAGTCGGCGAGGAAGGCGACCAGGTCCGGGCCGTGCGGCCTGCGGCCCGGCCGGATGTCGCACGTGGCGGCCTTCGTCTCCATGATGTGCACGTTCGGGTCGAGCGTGACCGACAGCAGCTCGTTGGCGGCGTCGCCGGTGGACAGCCCGTCGAACCCCCAGTGCCACGGCACCCCGATCTGGTGGACCGTGGTGCCGCCGAGCCGCAACGGCTTGGCGCGCTCGGTGACCAGCGCCTTGCCCTCGATCGCGGAGCGCGCGGTGACGACGTGGCACCACTGCCCGTTGCGCAGGCCCCGCAGTGCGGCGAGCTCGGGGGAGACCTCCAGGAACATCTCGGGCATCAGCTCGTTCAGGTACGGCGTCCAGCGGCTCATGCCGCCCGCGGTGTGGTGTTCGGTGACGCGGAACGTGGTGAACACGAACGGGAACACCGCGGCGCCCGCGGAGCCGGGCGGCGGGTGGTAGGGGTTGTCGGGCCGCTTGAACTCCTGGCGGGCCGGGTTGGCGCGCACGGCGGGGTAGAGCGCGTTGGGCACCGGGGATTCCTGCGGTTCGTAGTGCGTCGGCATCGGGCCGTCGAGCAGCCCGGCGGGCGCGTGCAGCCAGGCCCGCCCGTCCGCCTGCATGATGAACGGCTCGTCGCCGCCGATGGCCTCCGCGGCGCGGGCGTCGGGTGGCGGGCGGTAGGTCGGTGCGGTGTCGGCCGGGAAGTCGGGCACGTCGCCGCCGGTCCACGCGCTGCCGTCCCACCAGATCAGCTTCTTGCGCTCGCTCCAGGGGTTGCCGTCGGGGTCGGCGGAGGCCCGGTTGTAGAGGACGCGGCGGTTCATCGGCCACGCCCAGCCCCACTCGGCGGCGACGAGGTCCTGCTCACGGCCGGGACGGCGGCGCATCGACTGGTTGACCTCGTCGGCGTACACGCCGGAGTAGATCCAGCAGCCGCACGCGGTGGACCCGTCGTTCTTCAACGCCGTGTAGCCGCTCACCGCCTTGCCGTCGGCGTCGGTGCCGCTGATCTCGCGGAGGACGGCGTCGGCGCTCGGCTCGCCGCTCTCGTCGAGCGGGTAGTCCCAGGTCAGGTCCAGCAGCGGGCGGTCGCGCGGATCGGTCGAGGCCGCCAGGCGCGCTTTGATGCGCCGTCCGAGCTCGTAGTAGAACCACAGGTCGCTGCGGCAGTCGCCGGGCGGCTCGACGGCCTTGTGGTGCCACTGCAGCAGCCGCTGGGTGTTGGTGAAGGTGCCGTCCTTCTCGCTGTGGGCGGCGGCGGGCAGGAAGAACACCTCGGTGCCGATGTCGCCGGTGCGCATCTCACCGGTCGCGATCTCCGGGCCGTCCTTCCAGAACGTGGCCGTCTCGACCAGGTTCAGGTCGCGGACCACGAGCCACTCGAGCCGCGCGAGGCCGCGCCGCTGCTGACGGGCGTTGGCGGTGCCGATGGCCGGGTTCTCACCGATCACGAAGTACCCGGGCACCTCGCCGCGGGCCTGCGCCATCACCGTCTCGAAGCTGGAGTGGTCGCCGTCGAGCCGGGGCAGGTGGTCGAAGCAGAAGTCGTTGTCCGGGGTGGCGGCATCGCCGAACCAGGCCTTGAGCAGGCTCACGAAATAGGCGTCCATGTTGCCCCAGAAGCCCTTGTCGCCGGTGTTCGCGGCGATGTAGGTCTCCAGGTTCTGCTCGCGGTGCGCGTGCGGCATCGGGATGTAGCCCGGGAGCATGTCGAACAGCGTGGGGATGTCCGTGGAACCCTGGATGCTGGCGTGCCCGCGCAGCGCGAGGATGCCGCCGCCCGGACGGCCGATGTTGCCCAGCAGCATCTGCAGTATCGAGGCGGCGCGGATGTACTGCACGCCGACCGTGTGGTGCGTCCAGCCCACCGCGTAGCAGAACGCGCTCGTGCGCTCCCGGCCGGAGTTGCGGGTGAGCGCCTCGGCGACCGCGGCGAACACGTCCGGGTCGATGCCGCAGACCTCGTGCACCATCTCCGGGGTGTAGCGGGCGAAGTGCCGCTTGAGCACCTGGAAGACGCAGCGCGGGTGCTGCAGGGTGTCGTCGCGGGGCGGGTTCGTGCTCGTCGGGGCGCCGCCCGACCCGGCGATCTGGCCGCGCTCGTGCTCCGGCACCTTGGACCGGTCGTCGCGGGGCCCGACCGCCGCGCCCACGTCGTCGTCCTTGTACTCCCAGGACCGCACGTCGTAGGTGCCGGTCTCGGGGTCGAACCCGGAGAACAGCCCGTCCAGGTCCTCGGTGTCGCAGAAGTCGTCCCGCAGGATCATCGGCGCGTTGGTGTACGCGCGCACGTACTCCTCGAAGTAGGCGCCGGTGTCCAGGACGTGGCGGATCAGGCCGCCGAGGAACGCGATGTCGGTGCCCGCCCGGATCGGCACGTGCAGGTCGGCCACCGCGGAGGTGCGGGTGAACCGCGGGTCGACGTGGATCACCGTGGCGCCCCGGCGCTTGGCCTCCATCACCCACTGGAACCCGACCGGGTGCGCCTCGGCCATGTTGGAGCCCTGGATGACGATGCAGTCGGAGTTGACGAGGTCCTGCTGGTAGTTGGTGGCGCCGCCGCGGCCGAACGAGGTTCCCAGACCGGGAACGGTGGAGCTGTGTCAAATACGGGCCTGGTTCTCGATCTGCACCGCGCCCATCGCGGTGTAGAGCTTCTTCATGAGGTAGTTCTCCTCGTTGTCGAGGGTCGCCCCGCCGAGGCTCGCTATCCCCATGGTCCGGCGCAGGTGCCTGCCCTGGTCGTCCACGTCCTGCCAGCTGTTCGCCCGGGTGCGCAGCACCCGATCGACGATCATCTCGACCGCGGTGTCGAGGTCGAGGTCCTCCCAGTCGGTGCCGAACGGCCGCCGGTAGCGCACGCGGGTCTGCCGCGTCGGCGCGGTGATCAACGACAGCGTCGAGGACCCCTTGGGGCACAGCCGTCCGCGGCTGATCGGGGAGTCCGGGTCGCCCTCCACGTGGGTGACCTGCCCGTCGCGGGAGAAGATCTGCTGACCGCAGCCCACCGCGCAGAAGGGGCAGATCGATTTCGTGACGCGGTCGGCGTCGAGGGTGCGGGCCCGTTCGTCGGCCGTGCCGCCGTCCGAGCGCGACGACGTGCCGCGGGCCAGTGGGTCGGTCCCCGTCACCTGGCGCAAGACGGGCCAACGCCCGACCAGCCTTCGTAGTCCCACGATCACGGTCTTACCCGGAGCGGGCCTGCCTAATCGCCCCGGGCGAGTGGATCGCCACCGCGATGGTCGGCAGGGTGATCACGTGAGCAGCCGAAAGGGGCGCGGACCCGATCTCGCCCCGGGTCAGCGCACCGCGGTCGCCGCCGGCGCGGCGTGGGCGGGGACCGGCAGGCCGAGGTTGTCGCGCAGCGTCGAGCCGGTGTAGTCGGCGCGGAGCGCTCCGCGTTCCTGCAGCAGCGGCACCACCCGGTCGACGAAC
>DATAOO010000255.1:0-14476 GCA_036265695.1 Pseudonocardia sp.
GCCCGCTGCGCCATCGCCCGCTGCGCCATCGCCCGCTGCGCCATCGCCCGCGGCGTCGTCGGCCGGGGCGTCGTCGGCCGGGGCGTGGTGGGCTCGCCGCGCTGCGCCGGTGTTGGTCGGTCGCGTCGCCGCGTGTCGCCCAGCTGCAGGTCGACGCCGCGTCGCTTCCGGTGCTGCGTGTCGACGCCGGTCGCAGCCGGTCGGCTTCGGTCGGCTTCGGTCGGCTTCGCTGTTTTGGCCTCGGTCGGCGTCGCTGCGGGTCGGCGCTGCCGGTCGGCCTTCTGTCGGTGTCGATGCCGGTCGGCGCCGCTGGTCGGCTTCGGTCGGGGCCGTCGCCGTTCGGTTGGGGTTGCGGGGTGTTGTCACTGGCGGCGGAGCGTGGCGTCGAGCAGGCGGATCAGCTCGCCGACGCGACCGCCGCCGTCGGGTGCCGACGGGTAGCGGCTGAGCACGTTGACGACGGCCGGTGTGGCGCGGCGTGCGGCTTCTGCGACGTGGGCGGCGCCGACGGCCCGGTCGTCGCCCGCGGCGAGCTCGGCCGCCCGGGCGGCGTGGGCGGCCGCGCCGAGGATGTGCTTGACCTGGGTCGCCTGCGGCAACGGGTGCAGGTAGGCGGCGCCCGCCGCGGCCATCGCGGCCCGGGCGGCGTCCTGTGCGGCGCCGTCGGTGGCGTTGGCCGCCCTGAGCGCCGCCCAGGCCGTGTCGCGCAGCGTCTTGCCCCGCTCGCCGCCCCGGGCGAACTCCCACGCGGCGGTGATCGCGTCGCGGGGCCGCGGGTCGTCCGGTCGGTCCGCCTCGAAGATCTCGAGCACCGCCTCCGCGCAGCCCGCGGCGAAGGCGGTGACCGCGCGGAGTTCGTCGGTGCTCAGGGCGAGCATCAGGGCTGGTACGGCGGCGCCACGCCCCAGCCCCACCGGGGCACGGGCGCCTTCTCGACGACGTCGGTGGCGTCGCCCGAGTTGTGCACCGCGAGCCGGGTGCCCCACTCGGCGTAGCCCATGATCGCCGCGCGGAACTCGGGGTCGTCGGGGAGGCTCGCGAGGTCGGCTGCCTGGGAGAGCATGGTGACGAACCGCAGACGCTGTTCGGGCGTGATGTGCAGGCCCCGGTGCTTGGCCAGCATGTGCTGGTAGCCGCCGAGTTCGGCGGTGTACTCGGCGGGGCCGCCCATGACCTCGCACCACCACGTCGTGACGTCGCGGCGGTGCTGCTCGGAGACCTTGCCGTCGAACAGCGGTCCGATCAGGTCGTCGCCCTCCACGAGGTCGTAGAACTGGTTCAGCCAGCGCTCGATCCCGGACCGACCGCCCGCCCATTCGTAGATCGTCGGTGTGCCCATGACTTGCAGTGTAATCATCCGTCCCGCGACGCCCGGTGATGTGGCCGCGCTCGCCGATCTCCTCGCCGAGCGGGACCGCTTCTACCGCGTGACCGGCCCGGATCCGGAACCGGCGGCGATCGCGGACGCCCTGTTCGGGCCGGTGCCCGCGGGCCGGGCGCTGGTGGCGGTGCACGACGGCGCGGTGGCCGGGCTGGCGGCGTATTCGTTCCTGTGGCCCGCGGCCGGTGTCACGCGGTCGCTCTACCTCAAGGAGCTGTTCGTACGGGCGACGGCGCGCCGACTCGGGATCGGCAGGCTGCTCATGCGGGAGCTGCACGCGGTCGCCGCCGAGCAGCGCTGCAGCCGCGTCGAGTGGACGGCCGACACCGAGCAACCCGACGCCCAGCGCTTCTACGCCGCGCTCGGCGCCGAGGTGCTCGCCACGAAGCTGTTCTACCGCGTCTGATCTCTACCGCGTCTGATCCCGCAGGAGGGCCAGCAGCAGGGCGAGCGGTGGCCAGTCCGCGCGACCGCGGCCGACCACGGCGTGCGCCCGGAGCAGCACGTCCGGCTCGCGCAGCGGCAGCACCCGCACGCCGTCGCGGGTCGGGCCGTCCTGGGGGAGCAGCCCCACGCCGAGCCCGGCGACGATCATGTCCTGCAGCAGGTCCAGGCTGTCGGAACGGTGCCGCACGGTCGGGGTGAACCCGGCGAGCGCGGCCACGGTGGCCACCGCCAGCTCGTCGGCGTCGTTGCGGGAGTTGACGATCCACTCGTGGTCGCGGTAGCGCGCGACCGTCGCGACGGCGTCGCCCGCAGGCGCCGGGTCGGCCGCGGGCACGCCGAGGCCCCACGGCGCGGTCCACAGCGGCGTGGCCTCGACGCGGTCGTCGAACGACCGCATGGCGGGCGGGAAGTCGTACACCACCGCGAGGTCCACCCGGTCCTGGGCGATGAGCGTGAGCGCCTCCTCCGGCTCGTGCTCGGCCACCAGCACCCGCAGGTGCGGGCGGGTGCGGCGCAGCTCAGGCAGCAACGGGATGAGCGAACGGCGGATGGCGGTGGCGAACCCCGCGACGCGGACGGTGCCGGTGGGTTCGGCGTCGGCGTCGAGGTCGCGGCGGGCCGCCTCGACCGCGGCCAGGATCGTGACACCGTGGTCGGCGAGCCGGCGACCGGCCGGGGTGAGCCGCACGCGCCTGCCCACCGGCTCCAGCAGGGTGCTCCCCGTCTCCGCCGCGAGCGCCGCGAGCTGCTGGCTCACGGTGGACGTGGTGATGCCCAGCTCCTCGCCGACCGCGCGCATCGAGCCCAGCCGGGCGAGCGCCACGAGCAGCTCCAGCCTGCGCGTCTCCATTAAGTAATTCTGTACATTGCATCAAGTAAAGTCACGTGGACATGAACGGTGCCGTTCGTCTTCACTAGGTGGGTGACCTTCTCGCCCAACCGCTCCGGAGCCGCGTTCGCCGTCGTGTCGATGGTGTGCGTGCAGCTCGGGCTGGCCGTCTCCGTCGGGCTCATCGACCGCATCGGGGCCGAGGGCGCGGCCTGGCTCCGGCTGGTCTGCGCCGCGGTGATCCTGCTCGTGCTGGTACGGCCGCGGATCACGGCGTTCAGCCGCTCCGGCCTGATCGCCGCGGTCGCGCTCGGGGTTGTGACGGCCGGGCTCACCCTGCTCTTCATGGCCGCCGTCGCGCGGCTCCCGCTGGGCACGGCGAGCGCGTTGGAGTTCCTCGGGCCGCTGGGCGTCGCGGTCGCGCGGGCCCGGGGGAAGGCGCGGCTGTGGCCGTTGCCCGCGGCCGTCGGCGTGGTGTTGCTCACCGAGCCGTGGCTGGGGCGGATCGACCTGCTCGGCGTCGGGTTCGCGCTGGCCGCGGCCGCGTGCTGGGCGGCCTACATCCTGCTGACGCAGCGGGTCGGCGACGAGGTGTCGGGGCTGCGCGGGCTGGCCGTCTCGATGGCGGTGGCGGCCGTGGCCGCCACGGCCGTGGTGGGCGTGGGCTCGAGCGGCACGGTGTTCGGGCACGTCGACGTGGGGCTGGTGGTGTTCGGCGTCGGATTGGCGATCCTGCTCCCGGTGGTGCCGTTCAGCCTGGAGATGCTGGCGCTGCGGCGGTTGACCACCGCGGCGTTCGGCACGCTGATGAGCCTCGAGCCCGCGATCGCGCTGTTGATCGGGCTGGTCGCCTTGCACCAGGTGCCGGGGGTCGCCGCGGTGGTGGGCATCGCGTTCGTGGTGGCCGCGGGCATCGGGGCGGAGCGCAGCGGGGCGCGGGCCCCGGTGGAGCCCACGCCGGTCGGCTCAGCCTGCGGGTAGGCGCTCGCGGCGCAGCCGCACGTACAGCGCGATGTCGTGGTAGCCGTCCGCTTCGAGGTAGCGGTCGTGGAACGTGCCTTCGCGCCAGAACCCGAGGCGCTCCAGCAGCCGGATCGAGCGCTCGTTGGCCGCGTCCGTGTGGGCCTCCACGCGGTTGAGCCCGAGCGCGTCGAAGCCGTGGTCGAGCACCGCGGTGATCGCTTCGGTCGCCAGCCCGCGGCCCCAGAGCCGCCGTGCGAGGTCGTAGCCGAGCGCCGCCCGCCGGTGCTCGGCCACGACCTCGTTGTAGCCCAGCAGCCCGACCACCCGGTCGTCGCCCGCCAGCGTGACGCCCCAGTGCAGCGCGTTGTTCTCGACGCGCTCGCGGTCGAGGCGGCGGATCAGGTCGTGGGCTTCGTCGAGGGTCACCAACGGCGGGTCGTTGTACCGCTGCTCGACGGGGTCGCTGCGGAACGCGAACAGGTCGGCCGCGTCGTCGGGGACGATCCCGCGCAGGACCAGACGCTCCGTCACCAGCACCGGCGTCATGACGGGCCGAGGTAGCGGGCCACGAAGGCGAGCGGGGCGTTCCACCGGATGCAGACGTCGTTGGTGGTCTCCGACGTGGGCTCGTCGAGGTAGCAGCACTGCGGCGGCCGCCCGACCAGGCGCGGGTCGGTCGGCCAGCCGGGGGTCTCCCGCGAGTTCGCCCCGCCCGCGAGGGCGCCGGGCGGCGGGTGGTCGCCGAACTGGCGGGTGCGTAGGTGCCGGGTGGCGTCGGTGCCGTAGCCGGTGACGTAGCTCTGCCCGAGCGCGTTGCGGCCCAGGAGGTAGTCCATGCCGACCGCGACCCCGTCGCGGAACCGCTGCTCGCCGCTGATCGCGTGCGCGGCGACGAGCACGACGAGGTTGTTCAGGATGCGCCCGTTCGAGCCCCAGTCCCAGCCCGCCGACGGTGCGTAGGGCTGCCCCCACGGCTGGTCGGCCTGCAATGCCAGCAGGCGCTCGCCCGCCGCCACCACGCTCGCGCGCACCCGATCGCGGTCCGGCAACGCGCTCGGCACCAGGGCGAGGTCGATCCGGGCGGGCGCGGCGACGCGGTCGAAGTCGAAGCCGGAGAGGTCGAACACCTGCTCGTCGGACGCCCTGAGCTCGGCGAGGAACGCCCGCTCGCCCGTCGCCAGCCACAGCTCGGCGGCGGCCCAGCAGAAGTCGTCCGCGAGCCGGTCATCGCCGTAGGGGCCGCCGCCGAAGCGGCCCTCGTCGTCCGGGGCGATCAACCGCTTGTTCCGGTGCGCCGCCGCGTGCGCCCGCCGGGCCGCGGCCAGCAGCCGGGCCGCGTAGGGCGTCCCTGCGAACTTCCGGGCCGCCGCGGCGGCGACGGCCGCCACGTGCAGCGTCGCGGCCGTCGACGGCCGGTGCAGCACCCGGGTGGTCGGGTCCTCGTGCGGCAGGCCGGGCAGCGGCGACCACTCGGTGCCGTGCACGCGGTGGAACGCCATGCCCGCCAACGGCTGCCCGTCGGGCACCAGCATCCGCAGCAGCCAGTCCAGCTGCCACCGACACTCCCGCGGGTCGACGTCCAGCAGTTGCCACGCGGGCAGGCTCCCGCTCACCACGTACTTGCCGTAGTCGCCCGCGTCGTACCAGCCGCCCGACACGTCGAACGTCCCGGTCGGGTGCCAGCCCGGGTACAGCCGCTCGGCGTCCGGCCCGGTCCAGGCGGCGACGGCGGTGTCGGGGTGTTCGCAGCGCATGCGGCGGAAGAAAGCCAGCGCGTCGGCGGCCAGATCCCGGTAGACGTCCGGCGCGACCCGGAAGGGATGGCTCCGCGCGTCGCCCGCGGCGATCCGCACGTCGTCGCCGTGCGCGCAGGCGGCGGTGAAGTCGAGCACGTGGACGTTCAACCCGGAGGTCGGCTCGGGCCGCCGCGGCCACGGCCGCGACCACCCCCGCCAGTCGCCCACGGTGAACTCCACCGGCTCGACGGCGTCGGTCACCAGCGTGGCCTGCTGCGGGGCGTCCGGCAGGTAGCCGAGCTGGTTGACGCGTACCCGGGGTCGCACCGGGTCATCATGGTGCACGGCGGCTCTTCACCTTCGCGTCGTGAGCCGCCCGGCCAGCGCGGACACGCCCGGGCCGGTGAGCGCGGGCAGCAGGGCGGTGCGTCCGCAGGCGGCCATGAGCAGGTCGATGCCCCGGCCTTCGAGGTGATCGCCCACGCCCCACGCCCGGTCGAGGTCGGTGGCGACGAGGCGGAGGCCGCGCAGCGCGCCGCGGGGGACGAAGCCGACCGGGCGCCCGGTCGTGATGAACTCCAGCGCGAGCGCGACGTCGGCCGGGTCGGGGGTGTGCGGCAGGCCGAGCGGCACCCGCATGTCGCCCTCGTGGATCAGCCCGTCGGAGAGCGGCCCGCGCGGGCCGACGACGGGCGGGGAGAACTCGCGGTCGGCGCGCTCGCGCAGCAGTGCCGCCAGCTCGGCCGTCGGGAGCTCCGCGACCCGGCGGGCGAGCACGGTGTTGGTCCTGTGCCCGTTGCCGCGCTGGCGCAGCAGCTCGCGCAGGAAACCGGCGGAGCCCACCACGACCGCCGCGGCGACGTGGGCCGCCACCACCTTCACGCTCCAGCCCGCGCACAGGCTGGGCGCGGCGAGCTGGGCGTCGTCCAGGCTGTCGAGCAGATCGGCGATCGAGCGCCGGGCGCGGGCGGTCGCGGCGAAGACCGTCATCGGCCCCGCCCCCGCAGCCACGCACCCGCCGCGGCGCCCAACAGCAGCGCCGCGCCGAGCCCGCCCGTCGACGTGCCGCGCTCCACGACCTCTTGGCGCAGCACCACCGGCCCCGGCACGGGCACGGGTGCGATGCGTTCGTTGCCCCGCGCGGTCGCCGCCCACGCCGTGACCCACAGCAGCAGCCGCGCCACCAGGTAGCCCAAGAGCAGCAGGCCGAGCAGGGAGCCGAAGACCGCCCCGCCGGGCGTGCCCGTGACGACCTCGAAGTACGCCGTCGCGCCCTGCTTGAGCACCTCGAAGCCGATCGCGCCGAGCAGCGCCGCCCGCCGCACGCCCCGCAGCGCGACGTCCGTGCGGGGCAGCCGGGTGATCGCCCACGCGAAGATCAGCCAGTTGGCGGTGACGCCGAGCACGATGCCGACCACGCGCAGCAGGGTGCGGGTCAGGCCGTCGTCGGGCGCGCCGAGCCACGCCAGCACGAGCTCGGCGAACCCGGCGCCGAGCACCGTGAACGACAGCGTGACCGCGAGCGCCGCGCCCAGCCCGACCAGCGCCCGCAGGTCGTACAGCAGCCGCTGCAGCGCCGCCGGGTGCGGCGCGGGCAGCTCCCACTGCGCCGACACCGCCTCCCGCAGGTTGGACATCCACCACACCCCCGACCACAGCGCGCCGATCAGCCCGATGGTGCCGATCGAGTTCCGCTGGTCGATCGCGGTCTCGATGATGGAGTGCAGCGCCTCGGACGGCACGGACGCGGTGATGGCGTTCTCCAACTCGGCCAACAGGTCCGGGTTGAACCAGAGGACGTAGCTCGCCGCGGCGAAGGCGACCATGAGCAGGGGCACGGCCGTGAGGATGCTGAAGAACGCCGTCGCGGCGGCGAAGTGGTTGCCCCGCTGCGCGAAGTAGCGCTCACCGGCCCGTGTGAGGTGGTCGACCCACTCGTGGCGCTCGCGCATCCGGGCGACCCGATCGCGCAACCGCTGGAGGTGCCCCACGGTCAACGACCTCATCGGACGCCCCGGTGCGCTGTCAAACGATCCGCTGGCGCGCATCGGCGGTGTCCCTGACCGGCCGGGGTCGGGCATCATCCTCGGCATGGGGCGCTCGGTCGGGGGTCGGCGGTGACCGGCCCGCCTGCCCGCCCCGGTGCGCGGCACCGGATCGCGATCCCCCGGCTGCGCTCGGGGCACGTCACCCGCAAGCGGCTGCTCGACCGGCTCGACCAGGCGCACCCGGGAGACATCGTGCTGGTCAGCGCCCCGGCGGGCTGGGGCAAGACCGCGCTGCTGGCCGACTGGCTGCGCACCGACCCCGTGCACACCGTGTGGGTGTCGCTGTCGTCCACCGACGACAGCGCCCGCGGCTTCTGGGCGATCCTGCTCGGCGCGCTGCGCGGCTGCCCGGTGGTGGCCGTCGGCGACGCGCTGCACGACCTCGTGCCCCCCGACGACCCGGCGGGCGACCGGGACTTCCTCGCCGCCGTCGCGGACGGCCTGCACGCCGTCGCCGAGCCCTTGACGATCGTGCTGGACAACACCCAGGACCTCACCGATCCGGCGGCCGTCGACGGGCTGCGCTCGTTGCTGCGCGACCGCCCGCCGCAGGTGCGGGTCGTGCTGGCGGGCCGCCGCGACCCCCCGATCCCCCGGGGCAGGCTGCGCGCCGCGGGCAACCTGGTCGAGGTGCGGGCCGATCAGCTGCGGTTCTGCGTGGACGAGGCCGCCGGGATGCTCGCGGGGTACGCGTTCGGGCGGGACGTCGTGGACGCGCTGGTCGCGGCGACCGGCGGGTGGGCCGCGGGTCTGCGGCTCGCCGCGCCCGCGCTCGCCGCCGCGACGTCGACCGACTTCGTCAACGACCTGGTCGGCACGGACCGGGCCATGTCCGACTACCTCGTCGAGGAGGTGCTCAACGCGTTCTCGCCGCAGATGCGGCACGTCCTCGACCGCGTGAGCATCTGCGACACGGTCTCCGCGCCCCTGGCCGCCGCCCTCTGCGGCACGCCCGACGTCGGCGAGGTGCTCGACGCGTTGGAGCGCGAGACCGGGCTCGTCTACCGCACCGGCGGGCAGCCGGGCTACGTCGTCGAGCCGCTGCTGCGTGCGCACCTGCTCGCCGACCTGCGGCGACGACGCCCCGAGGCGGTGGCGTCGCTGCACGAGCGCGCGGCGCGCTGGTTCGCCGCCGAGGACATGCTCTCCATGGCCGTCGACCACGCCGTGGCGTCGGGGTCGGAGCCCCTGCTCGTCGACCTCGTGCGCCGCCACGGCCTGCTCCTGCTCGCGGCGGGCGAGCACGCCCGGCTGCGCGAGGTGGCCGCCCGGCTGCGCCCGGAGGTGCTGTCCGGCGACCCCATGCTCGCCCTGCTGGCCGCCACGGCCAGCCTGGAGATCGGCGATCGCGACGCCGCCGAGCGGCTCCTCGCGGCCGCCGAGGCCGTCTGGCCCGCCGAGCCCGCTCCGGAGCTGGCCGGGCTCCGCCGCGTCGCCGTCGGCCGCCGGGAGTCGTTGACCGCCGAGCACCTCGGTGCGACGTCCGAAGCCGGGATCGAGGCCGCCGGACGGCTCGGCCTGGGCCCGATGGCCGTCGTGGAGCGGGCGTTCCTGGCGATGGCGGAGCAGCGGGTGGACACCGCCCGCGAACTCGCCCAGGCCGCGCTGGAGCAGGCGGGTGACAACGACTACCTCGTGGCCCGCTGCCTCACCGTGCTGAGCGCGGCGGCGGGCGTCGAGGGCGACTTCCCGCAGATGGCCGCGCTCGCCGAGCGCGCCGACGCGAAGGCGCCGCCCGCGCAGTGGCACGGCACGATCGCGTCCGCCGTCACCGCCCACCTGCGGTCCTACCGGGCGTTGCTGCTCGGGCGGCCCGCGGAGTGCCTCAAGCTGGCCGAGCCCGGGTTGGCGCTGGCCGGGCCCGCGGGCGACGACCTCACCTCCGTGATGCTCAACCCCACGCTCGCGGCGATCCGCGGTGCGGCCATGACCGAGGACGGCGAGGTGGCGAAGGGCCTCGAGCTCCTCGCCGCCGCCCGGGCGGCCACCGACGAGGCGGTGCCGCCGCTCTACCAGGGCATCATCGCCGTGCTGGAGTACCGCACGGCGATCGACCTCGGCTACGTGGAGCGGGCCCGCGTGGCGCTCGACTGGGCGGCCGGACGGCTGCCCGACACCTCCGAGCTGCGCGTGATGCGCGCGCGCCAGCAGTTCCAGCTCGGCCGCACCGCGCCTGCGGCCCGCCAGCTCGCGGCGGTGCTGCACGAGCGGCCGCCCACGATGCTGGTGGCCTGGACCCTCGTGGACGCCTGGGCGCTCGCCACCCGGCTGGCGTTGCGGTCGGGCAACCGCGGGCAGGCGGTGCGCGCCGTCCGCCGGGCCGTCGCGGTGTCGTCCACGTTCGACGTGCTCCGTCCGCTGCTCCAGGTCGACGACGTCGTCGAGCTGATGGGGGCGATCAACTGGCCGCCCGGGCTGGCCGCCTTCACCACCCGCGTCCTCGACGCCCGCCGCGAGCGACCCGCCGCCCTGCGGGTGGCGCTCACCGAGAGCGAGCGGGCGGTGCTCGCGATGCTCTCCACCCAGCGCTCGATCGGGGAGATCGCCGAAGCGCTCACCGTCTCGCGCAACACGGTGAAGACCCACGTCCGAACGATCTACGGCAAGCTCGGGGTGCACAGCCGCCGCGATGCGCTCACCGCAGCCGGGGCGAGCGGATTGGTCCCGGACTCGTAATCCGTTCGGGCTAACGAACTGGAGTTGCGTCAGGTAGCCTGGCGCTGACTATGGGCTACAGCATCGGGCCCCGCCCGACGGTCGCGCGTGTTCGCACGGCGGTCCCGCACCTGTCGGCGGTGTACCTGCCGCGGCGACGCCTCCGCGACTACCTGGACGAGACCCGCGACGGCGAAGTCGTGCTCGTGTCGGCACCCGCGGGCTACGGCAAGACGCTGCTGCTCACCGACTGGGTGTCCCACCAGCCCGACCGGGTCGCCTGGCTCACCGTCGACCGCGGCGACAACACCGACCGGCGGTTCTGGGCGGGCGTGCTCGCCGCACTGTCCACAGTGGCGGCGGTGCCTGCCGCCAACCCGCTGCGCACCCTCGGGCTGCCCGACGTGCCGAGCCGCAGCCCGGAGTTCCTCGACGCTGTCATCGACGCGCTGGTGGCCCTGCCCGGTCCGCTCGTGGTGGTGTTCGACGACCTGCAGGAGCTGACCCACGAGGACCCGATCGCGGGCCTCGCGACACTGCTGGAGAACCGGCCGCCGGGGCTGCGGCTGGTGCTGGCCAGCCGCTCCGACCCGCCGCTGCGCCTGGGGCGGCTGCGCCTCGCGGGCGAGCTGCGGGAGCTGCGCGCCGCCGCGCTCGCGTTCACCTGCGAGGAGGCCGCGGCTGTGCTCGCGCGGGCCGACGTGCACGTCACCCCCGCGCAGCACCGGCTGCTGCTCGCCCAGACGGCGGGCTGGCCCGCGGCGTTGCGCCTGGCCAGCATCTCGCTGCGGGACGCGGCCGACCCGGCCGCGTTCCTCTCCGATCTCACCGGCAACGGCCAGGCCGTCTCCGACTACCTCGTGGGCGAGATCCTCTCCGCGCTGCCCGACGAGGTCGTCGAGGTGCTGTTCGCGGTGAGCGTCTGCGACACCGTCACCGCCCCGTTGGCCGCCACGCTCGCCGAGCGCGACGACGCGGGTGACGTGTTGGCCGATCTCGAACACGACACGTCGCTGGTGGTGAGCTACGGCAAGGGCAGGCGGTGGTTCCGCGTCCACCCGCTGCTGCGCGCCCAGCTCTACGCCGACCTGCGGCGGCGGCACCCCGAGCGCGTCGCCGAGCTGCACCGCCGGGCGCTCGCGTGGTTCGCGGCCGCCCGCAACCCGGTGGGCGCGCTGCGCCACGCCACGCTCGCCGACGACCCGCACATGGTCCGCGACGCGCTGCGCGAGCACGGCGCCGTGCTCGCCACCTCCGGCAACCACGTCGAGGTGACCACCGCGCTGGCCGTTCTCGACGGCGCGGGCCTGCTGGCCGAGGACGTGCGGCTGCTGCTGGTCGGGGCGCTCGCGCACATGGAGCGGGGCCAGGTGGACGCGGCGGACGTGCTGCTGGAACGGGCGGACGCGCTCCGGGCGGCCGAGCCGGACGCGGCGCTGCCGGCCCTGCGCTCGCTCGCCGCCGCCCGGCGGGCCTGGTACCGCCCGGACGGACCGCGGCCGGACGGCGGGTCGCCCGGCGCCGTCGACACCGAGCTGGGCGTCGTGAGCATGCTGCTGCGGGCCAACCTGGCCATGGCCGACGGGCGGACGCCCGAGGCCGTCGAGGTCGCCCGGGTGGCGGTCGAGCAGGCGAGCGGGGAAGGGCGCGAGTACCTGCGGGCCAGGGCGCTCGCGACCCAGGCCATGGCCGTCGGCCTGCTCGGCGAGATCGCGCACATGCTCGAGCTCGTGGAGCAGGCGGGCACCACCGCACCCGCCGCGGCATGGTCGCACACGGCGGGCGCCGCGTACTGCGCGGTCATGTCCGCGTACGGCACCCTCCTGCAGGGGCGGCTGGCGACGGCGCTCGACCACGTGGCCGCGCTGCAGGACGACGCGGGGCACACGCCCCTGCAGGCGCAGCGCGCGGTGAGCCCGCTGCAGCCCGTGCTCGACGCGGTGCGCGGCGCCGTCCGGTTCGACCTCGGCGAGCACCAGGCGGGCCTGGACGCCATGCGCGCGGCGCGCGGCTCGCTCGGCGAAGGGGTCGCGCTGGGGCTGCCGATGGCCGCGTTCCTGGCCGTCGTCGAGCACGACGCGGCACTGCGCTGCGGCCTCGACGCCCGGGCGCGCGCGGTCTGCGAGTGGGTGGCGGAGCGGGTGGGCGACGCGGGCCGCGGCGACCTGCGCTACCTGCGGGCCGCGGCCGCCCTGCACCTCGGGGCGGAACCGGCCGAGCCCCTCGACCCGCTGCTCGACGGCGTGGAGCTGCCGCTGGTGCGCTGGCTGACGGGCGCGGCCTGGATCCTGCAGTGCCAGCGCGCTCTCCGGATCGGCAACCGGCGGCTCGCCCGCGAGGCACTGCGGCGCGCGTTGTCCCACGCCGAGCGCAGCGGCGTCGTGCGTCCGCTGGTCACCGCGCCTGCCGAGGTGGCCGACCTCATCGCCCGCGAGGTGGGCGCCCTCGGCGGCGCCGACGGCCTCGCCCGTGAGGTGCTCGCGCTCCGGGCCCGGCTCGAGTCGGGCGGGTTCGTCGCGCCGTCGCTCACCGCGCGCGAGGCGGCCGTGCTCGACCTGCTGCCCAGCCTGCTCTCGCTCGACGAGATCGCCGCGCACCTCGACGTCTCCACCAACACCGTGAAGACGCACCTCACCGCGATCTACGCCAAGCTCGGGGTGCGTTCCCGCCGCGACGCCGTGGCCCGCGGCCGCCTCCTCGTGCGCTGACCCCAGCAGGCGGCGAGTCTCCGTTCTCGGGACGGCGAGTCGCGATTTCCCCGACGTCAGGAGCCGGTCGGCAGCCAGTGGCGGGCCGTCGCGACCAGCGCCGCGACCCCGACCGACAGGGTGGGCTCGACCACCGGCGCGTAGAACGGCGAGTGGTTCGACGGCTGCCCGGCCACCCGGACGAGCAGCTCCTCTCGGCTGGTCGCGCCCGCGAACGCGGCCGGGTCGGCGCCGCCGAGGAGCCAGTACACGCACGGCACGCCTGCCTCGGTGGCGAACAGGCCGACGTCCTCGCTGCCCGTCACGAGGCCGGGGTCGACGACCGGGCCGACCTCGCCCAGCACGGGCCGGGTGCGCGCCACCGCCGCCTCGTCGTTGACGAGCACCGGGAAGCTGTCGATCAGCTCGACGTCGGGGTCGTCCGGCGCGCCGGACGCCGCGGCCTCGGCCCGGGTGATGCGCTCTACCGCCGCGAGGATGCGTTCCCGCACCCGCGGGTCGTAGGAGCGGATGTTCAGGCCGAGCTCGGCCCGGTCGGGGATGATGTTCTCCTTGGTGCCCGCCCGCAGCGTGCCCACGGTGAGCACGGCGGTCTCGGTGCCCGCGATCTCGCGCGACACCACCGTCTGCAGCCGCATCACGGTGGCCGCGGCCATCACGATCGGGTCCACGGTGGTCTCCGGGCGTGAGCCGTGCCCGCCGCTGCCGTGCAACGTGATCCGCATCGAGTCGGTGCCCGCGAACGCGGGTCCCGCGCGCAGCGCGAGCATGCCCGCGGGCAGCGGGGCGACGTGTTGGCCCAGCACCACGTCGGGGCGGCCGAAGCGGTCGTAGAGCCCGTCGTCGATCATCGCCCGGGCGCCCGTCGCGAGCTCCTCGGCGGGCTGGAACACCGCGAGCAGCGTGCCGGACCAGGTCTCCTGCGCCGCCGCGAGCTCGGCCGTGGCGCCGACCAGGCAGCTGACGTGCACGTCGTGGCCGCAGGCGTGGGCGATCGGCACGTCGTGCCCGTCGCGGTCCACGCCGCGGGCCGTGCTCGCGTACTCCAGGCCGGTGTCCTCCAGCACCGGGAGGGCGTCCATGTCGGCCCGGAGCAGGGCGGTCGGCCCGGGACCGTTGCGCAGCACGCCGACGACGCCGGTGCCACCGACGCCTTCGGTGGTGTCGAAGCCCGCGGCCCGCAGCCGCTCGGCGGCGATCGCGGCGGTGCGGGTCTCCTGGAACGACAGCTCCGGGTGCTGGTGCAGGTCGCGGTAGAGATCGACGAGGCTCACGCGCCGAGCTTTTCAGGAGCTGAGCGTTTCAGGAACGGAAGCCGACCGCGAAGTCGGCGAGCAAACGCGCCCCGAATCCGCTGCAGCCCCGCGTGCGCCACCCGCCCGGCTTCTCGACGTCCGCGACGCCCGCGATGTCGAGGTGCTCGGGCACCGACCCGTCGGTGCCGACGAGCACGCCCACGGCGTCGGCGTCGTCGGGCACCGCTGCGGCGGCCGTCATCTCCACGGCGGTGGTCAGTGCGACGGAAGGGGCGGGGTCGAAGCCCGAGGGGACGGCGATGGCCTGGATGCGCACAGGGCGACGATCGGGCGCCGGGCCGGCCCGGTACTCCCCTCGGTGGGAGGTGTGCTACGCCCACCGGCCCGACCAGCCACCCCCAGAACACGAGCGCGAGGAACGTCACCGTGATCGAGAGCCCCACGGTGTCGCCG
>DATAOO010000256.1:0-1900 GCA_036265695.1 Pseudonocardia sp.
TGACCGTGTTCGACGTGCGGCCGCCGCACATCGAGACCGGGCTCAGCGGGCGGGCGATCAGGGGCACGGCGCCGCCGATGAAGGCCGGGTCGAGCGTCGACGAGTTGGTCGGTCTGGTCGTCGACGGCATCCGGACAGGGCGCCGCGAACTGCGCTACGACCTGCGAGCGGGCGAGTTCACCAGCCGCTAGCCGACGACGTCGCGCAGCCAGTTGCGCAGCACGGTCGCGCCCGCGTCGCCGGACTTCTCGGGGTGGAACTGCGTGGCGGCCAGTGCCCCGTTCTCGACGGCGGCGACGAAGTCCTCGCCGTGGTTCGCCCACGTGACCATCGCGGGCCGCAGGACGTCGGACTCCTCCAGCTCCCACCGGCGCGCGGCGAAGCTGTGCACGAAGTAGAAGCGGGTGTCGGCGGGCAGGCCCGCGAACAGCGTGGTGCCCGCGGGCGCGCGCACGGTGTTCCAGCCCATGTGCGGCAGGACGTCGGCCTTGAGGCGCTCGACGGTGCCGGGCCACTGCCCGCAGCCCTCAGTGCGCTCCCCCCACTCCACGCCGACGTCGAACAACACCTGCATGCCGACGCAGATGCCGAGCACGGGCCTGCCGCCCGCGAGCCGCCGCCCGATGATCCGCGGGCCGTCGACGGCCGCGAGCCCGGCCATGCACGCCGCGAACGCCCCCACCCCGGGGACGACCAGCCCGTCGGCGTCCAGCGCCGCGTCGGCGTCCGCGGTGACGACCACGTCCGCCCCGACCCGGCGCAACGCGCGCTCCGCGGAGCGCAGGTTGCCCGATCCGTAGTCCAGAACGACGATCCGCGGCACCGCACCAGCCTACGGCGAATCGGCCCGTGATCGCGTCGACGCGCACACCACGCCGCCCGCGACCATCATCACGTGCGGCTCGCGGCGATCTTCGGGCTAGAGCGCGCCCTTCGTGGACGGCACGCCGGTCATCCGCGGGTCGGGCTCGACCGCCGCCCGCAGCGCGCGGGCCACGGCCTTGAACTGCGCCTCGGTGATGTGGTGCGGGTCGCGGCCGCCGAGCACCCGGATGTGCAGGGCGAGCTGGCCGTGCATGGCGAGCGTCTCGAACACGTGCCTGTTCAGCACGGTCGGGTAGTGGCCGCCGACCACGAAGCCGGTCATCATCTCGGGCTCGCCGGTGTGCACCATGTACGGCCGTCCGGAGACGTCGACCACCGCCTGGGCCAGCGCCTCGTCCATCGGGATCATCGCGTCGCCGAAGCGCCGGATGCCCTTCTTGTCACCCAACGCCTGGTGCAGGGCCTGGCCGAGGGCGATGGCGACGTCCTCGACGGTGTGGTGGGCGTCGATGTCGGTGTCGCCCTCCGCCCGCACGGTGAGGTCGAACGCGCCGTGCTTGCCCAGCGCGTCGAGCATGTGGTCGTAGAACCGGACGCCGGTGGCGATGTCGGTGGTGCCGGTGCCGTCGAGGTCGATCTCGACGACGATCTTCGTCTCCTTGGTGACGCGCTCCACCCGGCCGATCCGACTCACACCATCGCCTCCTGCTTCAGAACATCCACCGACGCTTGCAGGAACGCATCGTTCTCCTCGGGCGTTCCGATCGTGACGCGCAGATGTTTCGGGATGCCGACATCGCGAATCAGTACCCCGAGGTCGAGGAACGCCCGCCACGCGCCGGGCGCGTCGGCGAAGCGCCCGAAGAGCACGAAGTTGGCGTCGCTGGGCACAACCGTATATCCGGCGGTGGCCAGCTCCGTTACCACGCGCTCCCGCTCGGCCCGCAGGAGCGCCACCGAACCGAGCGTCGCGGCGGCGTGCCGCAGCGCCGCCCGCGCCGCGGCCTGGGTGAGCACCGACAGGTGGTAGGGAAGGCGCACGAGCTGCAGCGCGTCGACCACGGCGGGCGCCGCG
>DATAOO010000257.1:0-8485 GCA_036265695.1 Pseudonocardia sp.
GAGGTGGCGACCACGTGGTGCCCGGCCGCGGCCCACGCCGCGCCGACCACCGCGCCGACGCGGCCCGCCGACACGACCCCGATGGCCAGGCGCGCGGGTCGGGTCATGGCTCGCCCTCGCTGCACCCACACAGCCCGGTGAGCTCCGCAGGCTGCCGTCCCCCGGACTCGCTCATCGCTCGCCCTCGCAGCGCTCGGTCGGCGCTTCGCGCGGGCGCTGTGTCGATGATTCGCTCGCAAGCTCACTCATCGGTGCGGCCAGCTCTGCGGGGGCAGGTTCGGCGGGAACGGCTGCCGCGGGCTCGGCGGCACCGACGGTGGCGGGGTCCAGCCTGCGCCCCCGCCGTGGTGGCGCAGGGCCACCGTGAGCGCCTCCGGGTGCCCGACGGCCCGCCGTCGCGCCCGGATGACCTCGGCGACGGCCTCGTCGTGCCACTGCCGGGCCATCGGCCCGATCGCCCCCTTCGCGATGCGGTTGCGCAGGAACGCGAGGTCGGTGACGGCCGCCTGGTACCGGACGACGGCCTGCTCGACCGCCCGCCCGGAGCGCTGCCGCACGGCCGCACGCCAGCCCCGTCGGCCCGCCAGGCTCGACAGGAGCTGGATCTCGCTCGGCGCGATCCACCCCGCCTGCGCGAAGCCGGGGAGCTGTTCGGCGATCACGGCCTGCTCGCGGTGGCGCTGCCAGATCACGATCGTGACCATCGCGGCGAACAGCGGGACCATCACGACGAGGTAGACGATCAGGAACGCGCCGCCGTCGAACAGCGACGCCGAGCTGTTCCACAGCGCGTGCAGGATCACCGCGAGGGCGAAGCCGCCCAGGACGTAGAACGGGCGGGCGGCGGCGCTGCGGGAGTTGGCGGCCAGGCCCGCGCCGATGCCCGTCATCGACGTGAAGAGCGGGTGCGCGAACGGTGAGAGCACGCCGCGCAGGATCAGCGTGAACAGCACGCTGCCGCCCATCTCCGCCTCTTCGCCGAACGCGCGGCCGAAGTAGAGGATGTTCTCGGTGAACGCGAAGCCCGCCGCCACGATCCCGGCGTAGACGATGCCGTCGATGATCCCGTCGAACTCGCGGCGCCGGAACAGCAGCAGGCCCACGAGGAACGCGCCCTTCAGCCCCTCCTCGACGACCGGGGCGATCAACGTGGAGCCGATGACGTCGCCGCTGCCCCGCCCGAGCAGCACGTCCACGGCGAGCGCCGCGCTGGAGTTGATGATCAGCGCGCCGAGCGCGGAGAAGCAGGCGCCCCAGAGGAACGCGATGAGCAGCAGCCGCGGTGGTTCCGGCTCCCAGCGGTCGATCCAGAGGAACGCGGCGACGACGGGTCCGACGGGCAGCATGGCGCACAGCGCCCCGACCACGATGCCGCCCAGGCCCACGCTCGTGCCGAGCAGCCCCAGGACGACGAGCCCGCAGATGCCCAGCGCGACCAGCCCGACGACGGGAGCCAGAACCCCCCGGCGCTGGCGCTGCTGCGTGGGCAGCGCGGCGGTGGGGCCGCCGGTCAAGAACACGCCCGTGGCCTGGGTCATGGCGCCAGAGCCTACGCGTCGGGGGGTTCGGGATCGTCCGGCGTGCGACAACACTGCTCCAGCCACAGCGCCCCGCCGACGAGCACGAGCGCGCAGCCGAGCCCGACCGCCGCCGCCGCGGTGTCCGCCCCCGCGGCCGGGATCGACCTGGCCTGCGGGGCGGTGAAGACCAACAGCCCCAGCCACGCCCCGCCCACGACCGCGCCCGCCACCGACGACGCCTTCGCCAGCAGCACCGCGCGGGCGGCGACCAGCGGCTGGACGGGCGTCGTGCCCGGCTCGCGCCGGATGCGGGCCCGCAGCGCCCGGCCGCCGATCGCCTCCGCCACGCCGAGCACGGCCAGCGTGATGCCGCCGAACAGCGGGAAGCCGGGCAGCGAGGCGTAGGTCAGCCGGACGACGAGGTTGGCGCAGATCGCGACGACGAGACCGACGGCGAGCAGGTTGCGCGGGCGCGTGGGCGTCACCCCCCACCCCCCGTGAGTCGTACATCCCACCCCGCTGAGTCGGCGATTTCGACGGCGCGAGTTGGCGATTCCGGCCGCCCGAGTCGCCATTCCCATGACAGCGAGTCGCCGTTTCCGCAACGGCGAGTCGCGGTTTCCGTGACGGTGAGTCTCGGTTTCCGGTACGGCGGGCGCGGGGCCGACGCGGTGCCGAGGTGGGTGGGCGGCGAGCTGAGGTTGATGGGCCCGGCGAGGGTGCGGGGTGAGGCAGTGGTGCGACCGGGCCGGCGGGCAGCCGTGGCGGTGAGGCGGGGGGTGGGCGCGGTACGGCCGCGGCGCGAGGTGGTGGTGCGGCCGGGGGGCTGGGCTGCCGTGGCGGTGAGGTGGGTGGTGGCGCGGGGGGTGGGCGCGGTGTGGCGCCAGCGCGAGGTACCGGAGCGCCGGGACGGCGTGGCGGCGGTCATGGGGTGAGCCGGAGGTCGTCGCGACGGCGCATGCCCTCTTCGGCGTCGGGGCCGAGCGCCGCCAGCAGCGCGGCGACCGCGCCGTGGCCGGGCAGCACCGCGTGCGGGTCGACGTCGAGCCACGGCCGCAGGACGGTGGCGCGCTTGGGGGTGCCGGGGTGGGGCAGCAGGAGCTCGGGGTCGGCGCTCAGCACGTCCCCGCCGTCGTCGGCGACGGTGATGACGTCGACGTCGAGCGTGCGCGGCCCCCATCGGACGTCGCGCACCCGCCCGGCCGCGTCCTCGAGCGCCTGGCCGCGGCGCAGCCACCCCCAGGCGTCGACGGCCGGGTCGGCGACGAGCAGCACGGCGTTGAGGAAGTCGTCCTGCGACACCCCGCCCCACGGCGCCGTCTCGTAGACGGGCGACGCGGCGACCAGCACGTCGGCGAACCCGGCGACGGCGGCGCGCAGGTGCGCGAACCGGTCGCCGAGGTTGGAGCCCAGTGAGAGCACGGCGGCGGTCATGGCGCCTCCCGGGACTTCCGGATGACCACGGCGACGTCGGCGAACTCCAGCGGGATCGGCGCCTGGGGCTTGTGCAGGGCGACCTCGACGGCGAGCGCACGGGCGTCGGCCAGCACCATGTCGGCGACGCGGCCTGCCACCGTCTCGATGAGGTTCCTCGGCTCGCCCGCCACGATCGCGGCCGTGCGCTCGGCGAGCTCGCCGTAGTGCAGGGTGTCGACGAGGTCGTCGGACGCGGCGGCCGGGGCGAGGTCCATCCACACCGTGACGTCGACGACGAACTCCTGCCCGTCGCGGCGCTCGTGCTCGAACACCCCGTGGTGGCCGCGCACACGCAGACCGCGCAGCTCGATCCGGTCGCTCACGCGCGCCTCCCCCGAGATCGGCGTGAGCCGTACATCCGCGCCCCCGGGACGGCGGTGGTGTGCCGCCCGCGCCGATCACGGACGTGGGCGGGGCGGCGCGCGGACGTGGCGCGGCTCGTGCAGGTGGGGCGGCGCACGCCGGTGGGGCGGCGCGACGAAGTGAGTTCGCACGCGACGGTAGGGCGGCGCGACGAAGTGGGGCGGCGCGGGGCGGCGAGGCGGCGCGGGGACACAGCGCGGCGCGTGGAGGCGGTTTGACGCGGCGCGGTCGGGCGAGCCGCGGGGATGTCGCGGGGCGGCGAGCTGGGGTGGGTCGCGGGGGTCACGGCGTGCCGTCCCCGGCGGTGCGGGCGCGGGAGGCGCCGAGGTGCCACGCGGTGGCGACGGCGACGGCGTCCATCGAGGAGGCCACGTCGTGCACCCGCACCCCCCAGGCCCCGCGGTCGGCGGCGAGCCCGGTGATCACGGCGGTGGCGGTGTCGCGGCCCGCGGGGGGGCGCGCCACGCCGTCGGCGTCGGCGAGCAACTGGCCGAGGAACCGCTTGCGCGACGCCCCCACGAGCACCGGGAACCCGAGCGCGAGCAGCACGTCCAGCCTGCGGAGCAGCGTCCAGTTGTGCCCGGCGTTCTTCGCGAAGCCCAGCCCGGGGTCCAGCACCAGGAGCGCGGGGTCCACCCCCGCGAGCACCGCGGCGTCCACCCGCAACACCAGCTCGGCGCGCACCTCGCCGAGCACGTCCTCGTACCCCGCCCGCGCGCCGGCCTCGCCGCGGGAGTGCATGAGCACCCACGGCACGCGCGCGCTTGCGACGACGGCGGCCATGCCCGGGTCGGCCGATCCGCCGGACACGTCGTTGACCAGCACCGCACCCGCCTCGATCGCCGCCGCGGCCACCGCTGCGCGGGTGGTGTCGATGCTCACCGGCACCCCGGCCGCGACCAGGTCGGTGATCACGGGCAGCACCCGGGCGATCTCCGTGGCGGCGTCGACGCGCACCGCGCCGGGCCGGGTCGACTCGCCGCCGACGTCGACCAGATCGGCGCCCGCCTCCCTGAGGGCGAAGCCGTGCCGGACGGCGTCGTCGTGATCGAGGAACTGGCCGCCGTCGGAGAACGAATCGGGCGTGACGTTCAAGACGCCCAACACCGCGCACCGCCCGAGCTTCGGCAGCATCACGCGCCCCGGATCAGCGACAGCGCCTCCGCGCGCGAGCTGGGCGAGCTCTGGAAGATCCCGCGCACGGCCGACGTGGTGGTGCGCGCCCCCGCCTTGCGGATGCCGCGCATCCCCATGCACAGGTGCTCGGCCTCCATCACGACGATCACCCCGCGCGGATCGAGCTTGCGCACGATCGCGTCGGCCACCTGCCCGGTGAGGCGTTCCTGGACCTGGGGACGGCGGGCGTAGAGGTCGACGAGGCGCGCCAGCTTGGACAACCCGGTGACCCGGCCGCACGAACCCGGGATGTAGCCGACGTGCGCGACCCCGTGGAACGGCACCAGGTGGTGCTCGCAGCAGGAGAAGATCGGGATGTCCTTGACCAGGATGAGCTCCTGGTGGTTCTCGTCGAACGTCTTGTCCAGCACCGAGTCGGGCTCGGTGTACAGGCCCGCGAAGATCTCCGCGTAGGCCCGTGCGACCCGGGCGGGCGTGTCGCGCAACCCCTCCCGCTCCGGGTCTTCCCCCACCGCGATGAGCAACTCGCGGATCGCCGCCTCGGCGCGGGCGTAGTCGACGCCGTTGGCCCTGGTCAGCGCGAGCCGTCCTCGGCTTCGTGGGTCTCCCGCGGCGTGCTGCCGTTGGTGCCCTCCTGCGGCGCGGGCACGCCCCACGGCTGCTGCTGCTCGGGCGGCGGCCACGTCTGCCCGGCGGGCGTGGTGGCCGGGCGCCACCCGGGCGGCGCTCCGTAGTTGTGCGGCACGGCCTTGGGCTTCTCCGACTTCTGCGTGGGATACGTCGGGCCCCACGACTGCTGCGGGCCGGTCGGGTAGCCGCCGGGATAGGGCTGGGGGGTGCCGTTGCCGCCGCCCGGGTAGGAGCCGACGGGCGTGGGCTCGCGGCCGGTGACCGGCGGCCACGGCTCGCCGCGCTCCTTGGCCCGCTCGGCGGGCGTGCTGATCGGCGGCTTGTCCGACGGCGTGCGTCCGCCGAAGTCGTTGAACGCGGTGATGCGCGGCCGCTTCTCGACCCGGTCGAAGATGCGCTCGAGGTCCTTGCGGGTGAGCGTCTCCTTCTCCAGGAGCTCGAAGACGAGGTCGTCGAGGACGTCGCGGTAGGTGTTGAGGATCTCCCACGCCTCGGTGTGCGCGGCCTCGATGAGCTTGCGCACCTCCTCGTCGATCTCGTGGGCGACCTCCAGCGAGTAGTCCGGCTGGTTGCCCATCGAGCGGCCGAGGAACGGGTCGCCCTGCTCGCGGCCGTAGCGGACGGCGCCGAGCCGCGCGCTCATGCCGTACTCGGTGACCATCGCGCGGGCGATCTTGGTGGCCTGGTCGATGTCGGAGGACGCGCCCGTGGTGGGCTCGTGGAACACCAGCTCCTCGGCGCTGCGTCCGCCCATCGCGAACACGAGGCGACCGATCATCTCGGAGCGGGTCATGAGGCCCTTGTCGTCTTCGGGGACGACCAGCGCGTGGCCCCCGGTGCGCCCGCGCGGCAGGATCGTGAGCTTGTAGACCGGCTCCAGGTCGGGCATGGCCCACGCGGCGAGCGCGTGGCCGCCCTCGTGGTAGGCCGTGATCTTCTTCTCCTGCTCGGAGATGATCTTGCCCTTGCGCCGCGGGCCGCCGACCACGCGGTCGACCGACTCCTCCAGCGCCGCCTCCGTGATCAGGTTGGCGCCCTCCCGTGCGGTGAGCAGCGCGGCTTCGTTGATGACGTTGGCGAGATCGGCGCCGGACATGCCGACGGTGCGCTTGGCGAGCCCGTCGAAGTTGACGTCGGGCGCGAACGGCTTGCCCTTGGAATGCACGGCGAGCACGGCGCGACGGCCCGCGAGATCGGGCGCGCTCACCGGGATCTGGCGGTCGAACCGGCCGGGGCGCAGGAGCGCCGGGTCGAGGATGTCGGGCCGGTTGGTGGCCGCGATGAGGATGACGTTGGTGCGCGCGTCGAAGCCGTCCATCTCGACGAGCAGCTGGTTGAGCGTCTGCTCGCGCTCGTCGTGGCCGCCGCCGAGGCCCGCGCCGCGCTGGCGGCCGACCGCGTCGATCTCGTCGACGAAGATGATGCACGGCGAGTTCTGCTTGGCCTGCTCGAAGAGGTCGCGCACACGGGAGGCGCCGACGCCGACGAACATCTCGACGAAATCCGAGCCGGAGATCGTGTAGAACGGCACGCCCGCCTCGCCCGCGACCGCGCGCGCCAGCAGGGTCTTGCCGGTGCCGGGCGGGCCGTAGAGCAGGACGCCCTTGGGGATCTTCGCGCCCAGGGCCTGGTAGCGGCCCGGGTTCTGCAGGAAATCCTTGATCTCGTAGAGCTCCTCGACGGCCTCGTCCGCTCCCGCGACGTCGGCGAAGGTCGTCTTCGGCATGTCCTTGTTGAGCTGCTTGGCCTTGGACTTGCCGAAGCTCATCACCCGGTTGCCGCCGCCCTGGGCGTTGTTCATCATCCAGAACAAGATCAGCAGGACGATGCCGAGCGGCACGATGAAGATCAACATCTGGGTCAGGAACGAATCCTGGTGCACCACGGTGTTGAAGGTGGGCTTGTTGCCCGCGTTCTCCAGCGCGTTGACGATCGTGACGCTGGTGTCGGCCGGGTACTGCGTGATGATCTGGGTGCTGCCCTCGACCTCGTTGGTGAGGGTGAGCCGCAGCCGCTGCTCACGGTCTTCGATCAGGGCGTTCTTGACGTTGCCGTTCTCGATCTGGGCGATCGCGACGGACGTGTCGACCTGGGTGTAGCCGCGCGTGTCGTCGAACAGCACGCTGAAGGCGAAGAAGACCAGGACCGCAGCGAGGATCCAGATCAGAGGGTTGCGGAGCAGGCGCTTGCGGTCCATGCAGCTTCGGCCTGGTGGCCTTCACCTTCCCTGACGAGATCCTTTGGCGCGCGGCCCCGACTCCTCAGGATAGCGGACGGCCGTTGCGCGTTGTCTCGGCAACGACTCGTCGCCCGGCGGTGTTCCCCGGGAGCTGTCAGGCGTAGACCTTGGGGTCGAGCGTGCCGATGAACGGCAGGTCACGGTACCGCTCCGCGTAGTCGAGCCCGTAACCGACGACGAATTCGTTCGGGATGTCGAAGCCGACATAGCGGACGGGCACGTCGACCTTGATCGCGTCCGGCTTGCGCAGCAGCGTGCACACCTCCAGGGAGGCGGGGTGGCGCGAGCGGAGGTTGCCGAGCAGCCAGGAGAGCGTGAGCCCGGAGTCGATGATGTCTTCGACGATGAGGACGTCGCGGCCCGCGATGTCGCGGTCGAGGTCCTTGAGGATGCGCACCACGCCCGAGGAGGACGTCGCCGAGCCGTAGGAGCTCACCGCCATGAACTCCAGCTGCACCGGCACCGGCAGGGCGCGGGCGAGGTCGGTCATGAACATGACCGCGCCCTTCAGCACGCCGACGAGCAGCAGGTCGTTGCCGCTCTCGGGGTAGTCCTCCCCGATCGTCACGGCGAGCTCGGCGGTCTTGGCGCGGATCGCGTCCGCGGTCACCAGCGTGGCGGCGATGTCCCCGTCGTACACGGCGGCCGTGCTCCCTCCGTCGTATCGGCACTGGGCTCACCGGGCCGATGGCCACCGGACCGGACGGATGCCGAGCCTGCCAGAGGCGCGGAACAGCTCCAACCCGCCCGGCACGGCGACGCCCGCGCGGTCGGGCCCGCGGGCGGCGAGGGCGTCGGCGGTGTGGAGGTGGGTGGCGGTGAGACCGGTCACACCCGCGGCGGCCAACCACGCGCGCAGCACCCGGCGGCGCAGGGCGGGCGGGACATCGGCGAGCACTGCGAGGTCGAGTTCGGGCGCGGCGGGGGCAGGCGTGGGGCTTGGTGCGGGGGGGCTGGAGGCGGCGGGGCTCGGCGCGGCCGGCCCGCGGGCGGAGGGGCCGCGGGCGGAGGCGCCGCGGGCGGAGGGGCCGATTGCGGCGGGGCTGGTTGTGGCGGGGCTGGTTGTGGCGGGGCTGGTTGTGGCGGGGCTGGTTGTGGCGGGGCACTGAGCGGCGGGGCT
>DATAOO010000258.1:0-4813 GCA_036265695.1 Pseudonocardia sp.
CGGAGCGCGCGAGACAGGCCGAGCGCGGCCGTGCGGACGGCGGGGGCGAGGCGGGCGGTGTCCAGCCGGTTGGCCCACCCGGTGATCGAGATGGCGGCGACGGCGTGTGGGCTGCCGTCGCGCACCGGGGCCGCGACGCACGCGATCCCGACCGTCGACTCCTCGTGCTCCTCGGCCACCCCGCGCTCCCGGATCCGGGCCAGCTCCTCGGCCAGCAGCCCCGGCGCCACGACCGTGCGGGGCGTGCGCCGCGTGAGCCCGGCCGCCACGACCGCGGCGAGCCGCTCCGGCGGCGCGAACGCCAACATCGCCTTGCCGACCCCCGTGCAGTACGCGGGCATGCGCCCGCCGATCCGCGACGAGATCTGCGGCCCGTGCCTCCCCGGCAGCTTCTGCACGTAGACGACGTCGAGCCCGTCCGGCACGGCGAGGTGCACCGTCTCGTGCGTGGCCTCGAACAGGTCGGAGAGGAACGGGGCCGCCGCCTCGCGCAGCCCGCGCTGCAGCGGGGCGAGCTGGCCGAGCTCGAACAGCCGCATCCCCAGCCGGATGCCGTGCGGCGTGCGCTCCACGACGTTCCACTCGGCCAGCTCGGCGAGCATCCGGTGCGCGGTGGGCTTCGGGAGGCCGGTGCGCCGGGCCAGCTCGGCCAGCGTGAGCTCGGCGTCGCCGGGTCGGAACGCGGTGAGCAACGTCAGGGCGCGGCCCAGAACGGACTTCGGCGGCACGCAAGCGTTCCTCTCAGTGGAACGTCGATCTAGGGCGAAGGCTACCCCGGACGGCACCCTCCCGGACATGAGTCCCGAGAAGGTCACCGCCGCGATCGTCGGGCCGGGCAACATCGGCACCGATCTGCTGGCCAAGCTGAAGCGCAGCGCCGTGGTCGACGTCGCGTACGTGGTCGGCGTCGTCGAGTCCGAAGGTCTCACCCGCGCCCGCGACGCGGGCGTCGCCGCGTCGGCCGAGGGCGTGGACTGGCTGCTCCGCCAGGACCCGCTCCCGCAGATCGTCTTCGAGGCCACCTCGGCGGCCGCGCACCTGGCCAACGCCCCGCGCTACGCCGAAGCGGGCATCCAGGCCGTGGACCTCACGCCCGCCCACCTCGGGCCGATGGTCTGCCCGCCGGTGAACCTGCGGGCGCACATCGACGCGCCCAACGTCTCGATGATCACCTGCGGCGGCCAGGCGACGATCCCGATGGTGCACGCCGTCTCGCGGGTCACGGCGGTGCCGTACGCGGAGATCGTCGCCTCGGTGGCGTCGCGCTCGGCGGGCCCCGGCACCCGCGCCAACATCGACGAGTTCACGCACACGACGTCCCAGGCCGTCGCGGAGGTGGGCGGCGCCGACCGCGGCAAGGCGATCATCATCCTCAACCCCGTCGAGCCGCCGATGATCATGCGTGACACGGTGTTCTGCATGATCGGCGCCGACGCCGACCGGGCCGCGATCGCCGCGTCGATCCACGAGATGGCGGCCGAGGTCCAGCAGTACGTCCCCGGCTACACGCTGCGGGCCGAGCCCCAGTTCGACGAGCCGCGCGAGAACTGGGGCGGCCACGCCCGCGTCACCGTGCTGCTCGAGGTCAAGGGCAACGGCGACTACCTCCCGCCCTACGCGGGCAACCTCGACATCATGACCGCCGCGGCCGCCCAGGTGGGCGAGCAGATGGCGCTGGCCAAGCAGGGAGCGTTGGCATGAGCCGCCCGGAGTTGACGCACGACGTCCGCATCATCGACACGACCCTGCGCGACGGCAGCCACGCGATGGCCCACCAGTTCACCGAGTCGCAGGTGCGCGACACGGTGCGCGCGCTCGACCGGGCGGGCGTCGAGGTGATCGAGGTGACCCACGGCGACGGCCTAGGCGGCAGCTCGTTCAACTACGGCTTCTCCCGCACCGACGAGATGCAGCTCATCGCGGCCGCCCGCGAGGAGGCGCAGCAGGCGACGATCGCGGTGCTCCTCGTGCCCGGGATCGGCACGGTCGAGGACCTCAAGCGGGCCCGCGACGCGGGTGCGGGCATGGTGCGCGTGGCCACCCACTGCACCGAGGCCGACGTCTCGCCGCAGCACTTCGCCGCCGCCCGCGACCTGGGCATGGAGACCGCCGGGTTCCTCATGATGGCCCATCGCACGTCGCCGGAGGACCTCGCGAAGCAGGCCCGGATCATGGTGGACGCGGGCTGCCAGGCGCCGTACGTCACCGACTCGGCGGGCGCGCTGCTGATGGCCGACGCCCGCGCCCGGTTCGAGGCGCTCGTCGCGGAGGTCGGCGGCGAGGCCTGGGTCGGCTACCACGGCCACCAGAACATGTCCTTCGGCGTGGCCAACTCGGTGATCGCCCACGAGGTCGGCGTCCGCTACATCGACGGCTCGCTGTGCGCGCTGGGAGCGGGCTCGGGCAACTCGCCCACGGAGGTGCTCGCGGCCGTGTTCGACCGGCTCGGCGTGGACACCGGGCTCGACGTGATGGCCCTGCTCGACGCGGCCGAGGACGTCGTCCGCCCGTACCTCAACCGGTGGCCCAAGATGGACCGCAACGCCATCGTGCAGGGCTGGGCGGGCGTCTACTCTTCGTTCCTGCTGCACGCCGAGGCCGCAGCCGAGCGCTACAAGGTGCCCGCGCACGCGATCCTGCGCCGCTGCGGCGAGATCGGCCTGGTCGGCGGCCAAGAGGACATGATCATCGACGTCGCGATCCAGCTGGCGGCAGAGCGGGCGTCTGAGGAGGCGTAGTGGAGCAGTTCGGGCACGTCATCGACGGCCGCGAGGAATCCGACGGTGCCACGTTCGACTCGGTCGACCCGTGGACCCGCGAGCCGTGGGCGACGGTCGCACTGGGCGGCGCGGCCGAGGCCGAGCGGGCCGTCGCCGCGGCCCGCCGGGCGTTCGACGAGGGTCCGTGGCCGCGGATGGGCTTCGCCGAGCGGGGCGCGCTGATCCACCGCTTCGCCGACCTGCTGGTGGAGCACCTCGAGTGGCTCGCCCTCGCCGACACCCGCGACATGGGCAAGCCGATCAGCGACGCCCGCGGGAAGGACGTGCCGCGCGCGGCGCAGAACTTCCGGTTCTTCGCCGACCACGCCCGCTTGGCCACGGCCGAGACGCTGCCGATGGACACCGGCCACCACGCCTACACCCGCCACGAGCCCGCGGGCGTCGTCGCGGCGATCGCGCCGTGGAACTTCCCGCTGATGCTGGAGAGCTGGAAGGTCGCGCCCGCGCTGGCCTGGGGCAACACCGTGGTGCTCAAGCCCGCGGAGGACACCCCGGGCTCGGCGACGATCATGGCTCGGCTCGCGCTGGAGGCGGGCATCCCGCCGGGTGTGTTCAACGTGCTGCACGGCTACGGGCCGGACGCGGCGGGTTCGGCGCTCACCGAGGACCGCCGGGTCGACCGGATCACGTTCACCGGCGAGTCGAACACCGGGCGGGCAATCACGGCCGCGGCCGCGCGCAACCTCACGCCCGTCAGCCTCGAACTGGGCGGCAAGGGCGCCAACCTGGTGTTCGCCGACGCCGACCTGGACACGGCGGTCGAGTGGTCGATCAAGGCGATCTTCTCCAACGCGGGCCAGGTGTGCCTCGCGGGCTCGCGCCTGTACGTCGAGCGGGCGGTGCTGGACGAGTTCCTCGCCCGGTTCGTCGCCGCGGCCGAGCGCCTGCGGATCGGCGACCCGAAGGACGCATCCACCGAGCTGGGCCCGCTCGCCTCGGAGACGCACTGGCGCAAGGTGCGCGGCTACGTCGAGAACCCGGGCGGGAAGATCCTCACCGGGGGGCTGGGCGAGGGTTGGGTCGTGAAGCCGACGGTCGTCGTCGACGTGCCCGCCGACGCCCCGATCCAGTGCGAGGAGGTGTTCGGGCCGGTCGTCACGGTCACCCCGTTCGACGCCGAGGACGAGGCGATCCGGGCCGCCAACGGCACCCCGTTCGGGCTCAACGCCATGATCTTCACGGAGAACCTCTCCCGGGCGCACCGGGTGGCGGCCCAGCTGCGGGCGGGCACGATCTGGGCGAACTGCTTCTTCATCCGCGACCTGCGCGCCCCGTTCGGCGGCTTCGGCGACTCCGGCTGGGGCCGCGAGGGCGGCGACTACAGCCGGGAGTTCTTCACCGAGCCCAAGGCCGTGGTGATGGCCATCCGGCCTTAACGACCCAGTAGCGCCGCCGACGCCGTGCGGGTGAACCAGGCCTGCACGGCGTCCAGCGTCCAGCCGCGCTCGCCGCGGAGCAGGAGCCACAGCTCGGGCTGGATGAGCAGCCACAGCTCGTCGCGGGCCTGCTCGACCGACAGGTCGGGGCGCAGCGCGCCGCGCGCCGCCAGGTCCGCGACCAGCCCGGACGCGCCGTTGTAGGACTCCCGGCGGATCGTCGCCACGAACGCGACGAGGTCGGGCTCCCCGGCCTGCGCGCCCTGCATGAGCACGCCGATCAGCGGTCCCAGCCGCTCCCACAGGGTCCGGCCGACGACGCCGTAGGCGGCCAGCTTCCGGACCGGGTCGGACTCGGCGCGTATGGCCACGAACTCGGGCCGTTCGCGCAGCGGCACGGGCTCGTCGTCGCCGACCAGCGTGACGTCGTACACCGCCTTGGCCAGCGCCGCCTTCGTGCCGAAGCCCTTCTGCACCGTCTCGGGCGATACGCCTGCGGCCTGCGCGACCTGCGCGATCGTCGTGGTCGCGTACCCCTGGGTGAGCAGGAGCTCGCGCGCGACGTCGATGATCCGGCGCCGCGTCGCTCGGGCCTGTTCGGCGCGCCTGCTGTTGTCGTAGGTGCGCGGGTTGACGCCTCGTGCCGACATTAGTTAC
>DATAOO010000259.1:0-19701 GCA_036265695.1 Pseudonocardia sp.
GAGCCCACGGACGAGCTGGCCGACGGGCTGCGCGCCCACGTCCGCAGCAGGCTGGCCCCGCACGAGGTGCCGCGCGAGATCGTCTTCGTCGACGACCTGCCGAGGACCACCACCGGCAAGATCATGCGACGAGCACTGCGGGGCACGTGAAGACCGCGGCCTGAGTCCCCGGCCGGGGTCCCCGCGGCCGGAGTCACTGACGCGTGCGCGCGTCCAGATCCCACACCCGCACCGTCGTGTCACGGCCGCCGGAGATCACCACCGTGCGCCCGCCCGCCTGCGCGATGGCCACCGCGCACACGAAGTCGGTGTGGTCGGTGACCGGCGACCCGGCCTGCGCCCTGGTGGCCAGGTCCCACACCTGCACCGCGTTGTCCCAGCCGCCGGAGACCACCACGGTGCGCCCGCGCAGTTGCGCGGTCGTCACGGCGACCACCCTCTTGGTGTGGCCGGTGAACGGGGCGCCGACCGGTGCTCTGGTGGCGAGGTCCCACACCCGCACCGCGTTGTCGTCGCCGCCGGAGATCACCACGGAGCGCCCGTCGAGCTGCGCGGTGGTCACCGCCTGCACGTAACCGGTGTGGCCGGTGAACGGGACGCCGATCGGTTTCCCGGTAGCGAGGTCCCACACCCGCACCGTGCTGTCGTTGCTGCCGGAGATCACCACGGTGCGCCCGTCGAGCTGTGCGGTCGTCAGCGCCGCCACGGCGGCGGTGTGGCCGGTGAACGGGGTCCCGACCGGCGTGCCGGTGGCGAGGTCCCACACCCGCACCGTGTCGTCGGCGCTGCCGGAGACCACCACGGTGCGGCCGTCGAGCTGCGCGGTCGCCACCGCGAACACGGGGCCGGTGTGGCCGGTGAAGGCGGGGCCGACCGGCTTCCCGGTGGCCAGGTCCCACACCCGCACCGTCTTGTCCCAGCTGCCGGAGACCACCACGGTGCGCCCGTCGAGCGGCGCGGTCGCCACCGAGGACACGGGGCCTGCGTGGCCGGTGACGGGGGAGCCGACCGGCGCGCCGGTGGCCAGGTCCCACACCCGCATCGTGTTGTCGGCGCTGCCGGAGATGACCACGGTGCGCCCGTCGAGCTGCGCGGTCGTCACCCCGAACACCCAGTTGGTGTGGCCGGTGAGGGTGTGTTCGACGGTCGGCGGCGGTGTCGCCGTTGTGGGGAGGATCGCCCACGCCAGCGCTGCCCCGATCACGGCCAGCACGAGGATCGCCGCGCCGATGTCCCTGAGGGTGCGCCGCCGGGCCGCACTCGGCCGGGGCGGTTCCGACGTCAGTGCTGCCGCCGGTGCCGCCGTCGGTGCGGCGGGGGGTGGTGCCGGTGGTGGCGCCGGGCGTGTCGGTCGCGACCCGACGACCTGGCGGGGCCGCTGCTCTGGGGGGAGGGGCGCAGGGGGCCGCGCACCGTGCACGGCCCGTGACGCATCGGGGGGCGCGTCGGCCCGACCGGCGACCGTCGACACGACCCGCGGGGCGGGTGGTGGGGTGCGTGCGGGCGGGGTGCTCGGTGCCGCGACGCCGTGCGGTGCGCGGACCGGCGCGGAGCTGTCCTTGCCTGCGCTCGTCTCCAGCGCCGTGTGCGCGGCGGCGGCCAGCTCACCCGCGCTCGCGTAGCGCTCCGTCGGTCGCTTGGCCATGCCCCGGGCGACCACCGGGTCCAGGCGGAACAGATCGGCCCGGGCCGCCGCAGGGCCGTGGTCGGAGGGGCGGGGAGGCGGCCGGTGGAGGTGGGAGTTGAGGTAGTAGAGGAGGTCGGGCTCGGTGTTCGGGGGCGCGACGAACGGCTTCTGCCCGGTCACCGCGTAGAACAGCACCCCCGCGAGGGCGTAGACATCGCTGCGGGCGTCACCGGCGCCGCCCTCGAACCGTTCCGGCGCCATGTAGGTCAGGGTGCCGACCAACCCGGGGCCGGTGTGGGTGGCGGTGGTGTCGGCGTGCCGGGCGATCCCGAAGTCGATCAGGTGCACGAAATCGCCGCGGGGGCGGGCCTGCACCATCACGTTCGACGGCTTGACGTCGCGGTGCACCAGCCCCGCCGCGTGCGCGGTGTCGAGCGCCTCGGCGACCTGGGCGATCACGTCGACGGCCCGGGCCGGACCGAGCGGGCCGTCGCGGGCGATCAGCGTGGTCAGGTCGCTGCCCGCGAGCAGGGGCATCTCGATGTAGAGCTGGTCGTCGATCTCGCCGTAGCGGTGGATCGGCACGATCGCGGGGTGGTTGAGCTTCGCGGCCAGCGCGGCCTCACGGCGGAACCCGGCCACGAAGCTCGGGTCGCCCGCGAATGCCGGGCGTAGCCGTTTGATCGCGACCTCGCGGTCGGTGCGGGTGTCGCGGGCGCGCCACACCTCACCCATCCCGCCCGCGCCCAACCGAGCGAGCAGCCGGTAGGGCCCGAACTCCTCGCCGCTCATGCTCCCGCTTCCGTCGATGCACATGCCGCGCCGCGTCGTCGAGTTGCGCTCGCTGATCGAGGCGCCTTCAGCGATCCGCCCAGCGTATCGCGATGGCCCGGCTACGGATCGGCCCGTCGGTACCGTCGGCGCGCCTCGGATCAGCACGTTCGGTCGGGCGGGAGGCGCCCCGGGGAACGGCCAGGACGGGTCTGGTCCCGGCACCGCGGCGTCGGATGCGGCGGCGTCTGTGAGGATGAGCGGCGTGAACGTGCGCATCCGGCACCATGTCGTGGAGACGGGGCCGCCCACGGGGCGGGTGGTGGTGCTCGCCCACGGCTTCGGGTGTGATCAGCACATGTGGCGGCTGGTGGCGCCGCGGCTGGCCGAGGTGTTCCGGGTGGTGACGTTCGACTTCGTCGGCTCGGGTCGCTCGGATCGCAGCGCCTGGGATGCGCAGCGATACGCGTCGCTGGACGGTTACGCCCAGGACGTGGCGCAGCTGTGCCGGGAGCTGGATCTGCGTGAGGTGATGTTCGTCGGGCACTCGGTCAGCGCGATGATCGGCGTGCTCGCGGCGCGCCTCGAACCGGAGCGGTTCGACAGGCTGGTGCTCGTCACCCCGTCACCGTGCTACATCGACGACGGCCCGTACCGCGGCGGGTTCAGCCGGTCGGACATCGAGGAGCTCCTCGAGTCGTTGAGCGACAACTACCTCGGCTGGTCCGCGACGATGGCACCGGCGATCATGGGCAATCCCGAGCGGCCGGAGCTGGGCGAGGAGTTGACGAACAGCTTCTGCCAGATGGACCCGCAGGTCGCCCAGGTGTTCGCGCGCGCCACCTTCCTGTCCGACAACCGCGCCGACCTGGCGACCGTCAAGGTCCCGACGCTGGTGCTGCAGTGCGCCCAGGACGTGATCGCGCCGCCGGAGGTGGGCGCGTACGTGCACGCGCACATCCCGGGGAGCGTGTTGGTCTCGCTCGACGCCACCGGGCACTGTCCGCAGCTCAGCGCGCCGCGGGAGACCGCCGAACAGATCATCGCGTTCGGCTCGTCGGGGTGACGCGGCCACCGGACGGGGGCGAGGACGACCGCAGCCCGTCGGCGGCCGTCACCCCCGGTCGGCGTGCGGCCGTCGCCGTGGCCGTGGCCGCGGAGAACGCCGCCGTCGAAGAGCTCTACGAGAACGCGCCCTGCGGCTACCTGTCCACGCTGCCCGACGGCACCATCGTCAAGGTCAACGCGACGCTGGTGGGCTGGCTCGGACACCACCGGGAGGACCTGGTCGGGCGCCGCAGGCTCGCGGACCTGCTCACCGTCGGCGGCCGGATCTACTACGAGACGCACATCGCGCCGCTGCTGAGCATGCAGAACGCGGTCGGCGAGGTGTCGGTGGACATGGCCACCGCCGACGGCAGGCGCCTTCCCGTGCTGATCACCGCCGCTGTGCGTGACGGCCACGACCACGGGCCCGCCGTCGTGCGCTGCACCGTGTTCGACGCCCGCGACCGGCGCTCCTACGAACGGGAGTTGCTGCACGCGCGCCGTCAGGCCGACCGCGAACGCGAGCGGGTGCAGCGGCTCGCGACCGTGCTGCAGCGCAGTCTCCTGCCGCCGCAGCTGCCGACGATCGCGGGCGTCGAGACCGCGGCCTACTACCACCCCGCCTCCCTCGACGAGGTCGGCGGCGACTTCTACGACCTCTTCCCGGTCTCCGCGCACACGTGGGGCTTCTTCCTCGGCGACGTCTGCGGCAAAGGCGCTGTGGCCGCCGCGCTCACCTCGCTGATCCGCTACACGCTGCGCACCGCGGCCGCGCGCGACCCGGACCCGATCCACGTGCTGACCGCCCTCAACGAGGCGCTGGTCCACAGGGAGCGCGCCGAGAACCCCGAGTTCTGCACCGTGCTCCTCGGCTTGCTCGAGCCCGACGAGCACGGCGCGGGGCTGACGTTGGCCACCGGTGGTCACACCCCGGCGCTGGTGCTGCGCGCCGACGGGTCGGCCGAGTTCTGCCCGCTGCCGGACGGCCAACTCGTCGGGGTCGTCCCCGACGCCCGGTTCACGCGGGCCGAACTGCGCATCGACGCCGGAGACACCCTGCTGCTCTACACCGACGGCCTCACCGAGGCCCGCGTCAACCGCAGGCGCGACCGCTACGACGAGGACGCCCTGCACCAGTTCGTCGCGGACCTCGCGCCCGCGCAAGCCCCCGACGTCGTGCGGGCGCTCGTCGATCTGCTCGCGGGCTTCGGTGACGGCATCGACGACGACGTCGCGATCCTGGCCATCGGCATCCCGCCGCGGCGCGGTGCGTCGTCGGGCTGAGCAACACGTGCTCATCGACCGCCTACCCGTCGGTGTGACGCCGGCGCGTCGCGGTCGAGAACGCGCCGTCGACGTTGCGAGACTCCGCCGCATGCACGCCCGTCGCGCCGCAGCGCTCTCCGCGATCTCGCTGGTCCTTCTGCTCGCGACCGCGTCGAGCGCGTCGGCGGCGCCCGCGATGCCCCGGCCTGACCACGTCCTGATCGTCGTCATGGAGAACAAGGACCCCGGCGAAGTCCTGAACAGCAGGCAGGCGCCGTACCTGACCGCCCTCGCGAAGGAGGGCGCGAGCTTCACCAACGCCCACGCCGAGACGCATCCGAGCCAGCCCAACTACATCGCGCTGTTCTCCGGCAGCACCCAAGGCGTCACCGACAACGACTGCGGCCACGCCATCGCCCAGCCCAACCTGGGCTCGGAGCTGATCGCCGCCGGACACACGTTCGCGGGCTACGCCGAGGCGCTGCCCCAGGCGGGCTCCACGGTGTGCACCGCGGGCCGGTATGCGCGCAAGCACAGCCCGTGGGTGAACTTCACGAACTTGCCGAGGACCACGACCAACCTGCCTGCCTCCGCGCTCACGTCCTGGGACAGCTTGCCCACCGTCGCGTTCCTGACGCCCGACCTGTGCCACGACATGCACGACTGCCCGGTGTCAGCGGGCGACGCCTGGGCGAAGCAGACGCTGGGGAGCTACCTGGCCTGGGCGAACACCCACAACAGCCTGCTGGTGTTGACCTTCGACGAGTCCGAGACCCACACGGGCGGGAACCCGATCGCCACCGTCTTCGCAGGTCCGATGGTCGCGCCGGGCACGTACGCGACCCGCATCGACCACTACAGCATCCTGCGCACCATCCAGGACATGTACGGACTGGCCGCGCTCGGCCACAGCGCGGACACGACGGCGATCACCGGCGTCTGGCGCACCCCGCCCGCGCCGACGAGTTGATCAGGGTCCGAGCGCGGTCGTCGTCAGAGCGCCCTCTTCCGGTGGACGGCGGGGGCAGGACATCCTGCGGTCGGCGGCAGCGAGCGGCCCGCCAGCACGACAGGACGGGCGACCAGACTGACGAGGTGGGCGGGGTGACCGGATCGACGGTGGTCGTCGGCTGGGGCCTGGCCGCGACGCTCCTGGTTCTCACCGCCGTCGGGTCGGCGATGACGCTGATCGGCGGGCTCGGCGTGCGGGTCGGGCGTGGCGTGGTGACGGCGGCGGCCCGCGCGGTGGTGCAGTTGGCCGTCGTCAGCGCCGTGATCGTGGCCGTGGTGCGCTCGCTCTGGCTGTCGGCGGCCTTCGTGCTGTTCATGCTGGTCGTCGCCGCGGTCACGTCGGCCCGGCGCATGACCGACGACCGCTCCGGGCTGCTGGCGATCGTGCCGATCGCGGGCGGGGCGGTGGTCGTGCTGGCGATCGTGCTGGCCGTCGGGGTCGTCCCGCTGACCGGGATCGCCGTGGTGCCGATCGCGGGCATCGTGCTGGGTGGGTCGATGACCGCGACCTCGCTGGCGGGGCGCCGCGCCCTCGACGAGCTGGACGCCCGGCGTGGCGAGTTCGAGGCGGCGCTCGCATTGGGCGTGCGGGAACGGTACGCGGTCCGGTTCCTGACCCGTCCTTCGGCGGCGCAGGCGTTGACCCCGGCGATGGACCAGACCCGTACCGTCGGGCTCGTCACGTTGCCGGGCGCGTTCGTGGGCGTGCTGTTGGGCAGCGGCGATCCGGTGCAGGCGGCGGCGGCTCAGGTGTTGGTGCTGATCGGCCTGCTGGCGGCCGAGGGCATCGCCGTCGTGGTGACGGTCGAGCTCGTCGCTCGCGGCCGCATCCGTCGCGGCGACCCGACGGGCGGCCGATCGCCGCGGTAGAGCACGGCCGCATGCGCCGTCACGTCCTGCGCGCAGTGAACCGGCGGCGGGCGCGCCGCAGGTGGCATCATCGGGGGCGTGGACCAGTTGGTGCAGTTCCTCTCGCACTTCTGGTGGTTGATCTTCGTTTTCGGCGGGACGATCGGCGGCGCGGTCAAGGCGATCGGCGCCGCCAACGAGCGACGCCTGGAGCGGCGTCAAGAGCGCTTCCGGCTCAAGCAGCAGGCGAAGATCGCTGCGGCCCGGGCCAGGGCCGACGACCACGCCGACGAGCTGACGCAACGGCGTGAGATCGACAAGACGATCGCCGAGCACGAGGAGACGGACGCCAAGTGGTTCGCGTACGAGCTCGATCCGATCACGCTGCTCGACTTCCCGATGATGACCGACCTGCGTGAGCCGTTGACGGTCGATTTCCACAAGGCCAAGCGTCGTGCCGACCTGCTGCGGCCCGCCACGGCCCAGGCGCTGGTGGGAGACCGGCGGGCCCAGGACGACTACCGCGAGGCCGTGCACTCCTACGTCATCGCGTTCGACGTCGCCGAGGCGGAGGCCAAACGCCGCCGCCGCGGCGGGTTCTCCCGTGACGAGCAGGAACACCTCGTGCGGGCCCAGAGCCTGCTGCGGCTGGCGATGGATGACGGCGCCACACCGGCGGAGCGCCAGAGCGCCTACCGCAAGGCGCAGCGGGAGCTCGAAGGCCTGGTCGCGCTGCCGTCCAGCATGCGGGCGCAGATCGAGCGCACCATCGCGGGGCAGATCGAGGCCTGACGGCGGCGGTGCTGCGGCGGTGCTGCCTCGGTGCTGTCTCGGTGCTGTCTCGGTGCTCCCTCGGTGCCGCGCCTGTGCTCAGAAGCCGACCGTCAGGCACGCGGCGCGGTTGCCCGCACCGCCCGCCTTGCCCGGCTCCGTCGAGGTCGGCATGGCGTGGATGATCACCGAGGCGGCGCGGCGGTCGGCCGGGAACACCCACGGCACCGTCGAGGTCGCCTGGCCTGCTCCCGCCGCGTCGGTGGTGAAGTCGAGCCAGATCTCGTTCACGTTGTTGGCGTAGGCGGGGTCGACGCTCGGCGTGACGGGGTCGGGCTTGAACTGGAAGTGCGGCCCAGCGTCCTTGCCGTCGCCGCCGCACGGCTTGGTGTGGGCGTGCGCGCCGTAGCGGCGGTTGGGCTGCAGCCCGGTGACCGCGAGCGTCACGCTGGTGCCTGGGGCCGCTGCGCCTGCGGTGACGGTGGCGGTCGCCCCGACCGGGACGAGCGTGCTGTCGTAGGTGGGCGGCGTGGCGGGCGCTGCCGCGAAGGTGCCGTGGGCCGTGACGTTGCGGGTCGGGTCCGGCGAGGGGTTGGCGGCGCCGGTCGCCGTGCCCGCGCAGGCGACGAGGGTGGTGACGCTCAGGGCCGTGACGACTGCGGTGAGTGAGGCGTGCATGTCTAGAGGATGGCGGAAGATTGTCCCGATGTGGCGGTTTTGGGCTGCGCGTCGGTGTCGATCCGCGGGGGGTGTGTGCGTCGGTGGGTATCCGAACCGAGGAGGAGACATGCGCTACGTGATGTTCGTCTGTGGTGACGGCACCGAGCCCGAGGTCGACCTGCAGGCTGCGACCGAGGCTTGGGTCGCCGAGATGGACGGGCGGGGCATCCGCAAGACCGGTGACCGGCTGCGGCCGGTGGCCGACGCGACGACCGTGCGGGTGCGTGGGGGTGAGCCGCTCGTCACGGACGGCCCGTTCGCGGAGGGCACGGAGGTGATCGGCGGGTTCGACTTGCTGGAGTGCGCCGATCTCGACGAAGCCTTGGAGGTAGCGGGCAAGCACCCGTGGGCGGCCTACGGCGGTATCGAGCTGCGGCCGGTCTGGGAGTGGCTGGGCGCGTGAGGGACGCGGTCGAGGAAGCCGTCGCGGCGGCGTTCCGGGACGAGTGGGGTCAGGTGTTCGCGACGGTCGTCGGGCTCGTCGACGACTGGGAGCTCGCGGAGGACTGCGTCGCCGACGCGTTCGCCGCGGCTCTTCCCGCCTGGCGCCGCGACGGCGTGCCGCGACGGCCCGGAGCGTGGCTGACGGTCGCCGCCCGCAACCGCGCGCGGGACCGGCTGCGCCGGGCGGGCGTCGAACAGCGGAAGCTGGCGGAGGTCGCGAGCATGCCCGATCCGGAACCGCTGCCGCCCACCGAGTTCCCCGACCACCGCCTTGAGCTGATCTTCACGTGCTGCCACCCGGCGCTGCGGCCGGAGGCGCGCGTGGCGCTGACCCTGCGCACGCTCACCGGCATGACGACCGCGGAGATCGCCCGCGCGTTCCTGGTGTCCGAGCCGACGATGGCGCAGCGGTTGGTGCGCGCCCAGCGCAAGATCCGCAATGCGGGTATCCCCTACCGGGTGCCGCCCGCGCACCTGCTGCCCGAGCGGACGGCGGGCGTGCTCGCCGTGCTGTACCTGCTCTACCGGGAGGGGTACGCGTCCTCCACCGATGAGCTCGTGCGCGCCGAGGTGTCGGGTGAAGCCATCCGGCTGGCCCGGGCGCTGGCCGCGCTGATGCCCGACGAGCCGGAGGCGGTCGGGCTGCTGGCGCTGATGCTGCTGCAGGAGGCTCGGCGTGCGGCCCGGCTGGATGCCGAGGGCGAGCTGGTGCTGCTCGCCGACCAGGACCGCGCGCTGTGGGACGACAGCCTGATCGCCGAGGGGACGACGCTGCTGGAGCGCGCGTTGCGGCGCGGGCGGGTCGGTCCGTACCAGCTGCAGGCGGCGATCGCGGCCGAGCACGACCGCGGCCCCGACACCGACTGGCGCGAGATCGTGCGGCTCTACGACGAGCTGCTGCGCGTGCTGCCGTCGCCGGTGGTGCGGCTGCACCGGGCGGTCGCCGTGGCGGCGGTCGACGGCCCGGCGGTGGCCCTTCCGCTCGTCGAGGAGCTGGCCGCCGAGTTGGACCGACACCACCTGTGGCACGCCACCCGGGCCGATCTCTTGCGGCGCCTGGACCGCGGCGCCGAAGCCCGCTCGGCCTACGCGGCGGCGTTGGACCTGGCGCCCAGCGCCGCGGAGCGCCGGTTCCTCGGCCGCCGCCTCGCCTGCCTGGGATGACGGGTGTCGAACCCGGCGCCGCTCGTGCGTCGGTGGGGCATGAACAGCTCGGCAGACCCGCAGGCTCGGCGCGCGCGGTGGGTGCTCGCACTCGCGGCCGTCGCCTCCCTGATGACGGCCCTCGACACGCTCGTCGTCGCCACCGCTCTCACGACCATCCAGCGGGATCTGGGCGCCCGCGCCGACCAGCTCGAATGGACCGTCAACACCTACAACCTCGCGGTGGCCGTCCTGCTGCTCCCGGCCGCTGCGCTGGGGGACCGGTTCGGCCGCCGCCGCATGTACGCGATCGGGCTGTCGGTGTTCACGGCCTCGTCGGCCGTCTGCGGGCTCGCCCCCGACGCGGGCGTGCTCGTGGCCGGCCGGGCCGGGCAGGGCGCGGGGGCGGCGCTCGTCATCGCGCTGGGGCTGGCCCTCGTAAGCGCCGCGTACCCGGCGGAGCGGCGCGGTGCGGCGATCGGTCTCCTGGAGGCCGGGGCGGGGATCGCGGTCCTCACCGGCCCGGTGCTGGGCGGGATCGTCACGCAGCTGATCGGCTGGGAGGCGATCTTCTGGCTGAACGTCCCGATCGGGCTGGTGCTCGTTCCGCTCGTGCTGGTGAAGGTGCCGGAGGGCGCAGGCCGCGCCACCCCGGTCGACGTGCCCGGGCTCGCGCTGGTGGCCTGCGCCGTTCTGGCGGCGATGTGGGGCATCACCCAGGGCAACGTCGAAGGTTGGACCAGCCCGCGGGTCACGGCGGCGCTCACCGCCGCGGGTGCCCTCTCGATCGTGTTCCTGGCCTGGGAGCGGCGCGCGGCGCACCCGCTGCTGCCGCCGCACCTGCTGCGCAACCGTTCGTTCGTCGCGGGCCTCGCCGCGGTCGCGGCGCTGTTCGTGCAGGTCTTCGGCGGGCTGTTCTTCTTCGGGCAGCTGTTCCAGGTCGTGCTCGGACTCGACGCGCTGCACACCGGCATCGCGCTGTTGCCCTGGACGGCGATGATGATCGTGCTCGGGCCGCTCGGTGGGCGGCTGGCCGACCGGTACGGCACCCGGCTGCCGATCCTGGGCGGGCTCGCGCTGGTGGTGGCGGGGTACGCCTGGATCGCCGCCGTGGCGCGGGTGGACGTCTCCTACGCGGATCTGGTCGGGCCGCTGGTGATGACCGGCGTCGGCGCGTCGCTGGCGATGGCGCCCGCATCGGCGGCGGTGGTCGGCGCCGTCGCGGCGGACGAGGTGGGCGTCGCGTCCGGCGTGACGAGCATGGTGCGTGAGCTCGCCGGAACCCTCGGGCTCGCCGCGATGGTGGCGACGTTCACCGCCGCCGGGGGCGGCTACTCCTCGGCCGCCGCGTTCAGTTCCGGGTTCGTCGCCGCGGCCTGGCTCGGCACGGCGCTCATCGCCGCCTGCGCCTGCTGGTACGCGGTCTGGATCACCCGCAGGGTCGCCATGGCGGCGGGCGCGTCGATCCAGAAGCGCTTGCCTGCCCGGACGTGCCGGTAGAAGTCCTCGATCAGCACGCCGTGCGAAGCGCCCCAGTAGGCCCGTTCTCCCGACGTCACGGTGGCCGGGTGGAAGACCTCGACCCGCCCGTCGCCGTGGGTGACGGTCAGGTCGGTGTCCAACCGGAGGCGGGCCTGCTCGGTGATGATCTCGACGGTCACCGGGGTGTTCTCGACGTGGCCGTTGGTGGCGTAGAAGACGGAGCCGACCGTGTCGCCCGCCGCGGTGCGGTGCCGCATCCGCAACGCCGCGGTGTCCTCCACCTCGATGACGTCGGGCAGGGCCAGCGTCGCGACGGTGCCGCGGACGTCGGTGACCGGGCCGACGAACCACTGCAGCAGGTCCAGGGTGTGGATCGCCTGGTTCATCAGCACGCCGCCGCCTGCGGTGGCCCACCGGCCGCGCCAGTCGCGCCGCCCGTAGTAGGCGGCATCGCGGAACCAGGTCACCGAGGCGCGGGCGCCCAGGACGCGCCCGAGGCCGCCGCCGTCGAGCAGCTCCCGCACCTTCTGCGCGGTGTCGTTGTAGCGGTTCTGGAAGCAGACCCCGAGCACCCCGCGGCTGTTCTCGGCGACGGCGGCCAGCCGCTCGCCGTCCTCGACGGTGTGCGCGAGGGGCTTCTCCAGCAGCACCGCGACGTCGCGGGTCAGGCACTGCGTCGCGAGGTCGGCGTGGCGGTGGTGCGGGGTGCAGATGTGCACGACGTCCGGTGCCACGGCATCGAGCATCGCCGTCAGGTCGGCGAAGCCCGGGCAGTTCCCCAGCGCGGACGCGGCGGCCCGGCGCTCGGCGTGGACGTCGCAGACCCCGACGAGCTCCTCCCCGCTCCGGAGGATCGCGTCGAGGTGGACGGCGGCGATGTCGCCGCACCCGACCACGGCCACCCGCAGCGGGGTCACGGGAGGGCTCCGCGGGCCCAGTCGAAAGCGACCTGGTGGCACTCGCGCAGCGGCAGCGACGGCACGTCGACTTCGATCATGTAGTCGCCCGCGAAGCCCGCGGGGAACGCGGCGAGGCACGCCGCCAGGTCGACGTCGCCGAGCCCCGGCTCGGCCCAGATCCGGCCCGGTTCCGTGGCCGTCTGGTAGTCCAGGTCCTCGGCCGCGGCCCGGGCGATCCCCGCGGCGAAGGTGTCCTTGAGGTGCACCCCGACGATGCGGTCCGCGTAGTCGCGCAGCACCGCGGGCACATCCATGCCCGCCCACGACATGTGGCCGGTGTCGGGACCGAAGGCGAGCAGCTCAGGCCCGACCCCGTCCAGCACGGCCCGCACCTCGTGCTCGGTCTCCACCCACCCGCCGACGTGCGGGTGCAGTGCGGCCGTGACTCCCTCGGCGCGCATCGCCGCGCAACACAGCGCGATGCCCTCGACGACGATGTCGAGCCGGTCCGGGTCGAAGCCGTGGCCCACGGCCGGGTGCTCGCGCCGCGGGCTGCCGGGCGGCTCGATCGTCGAGATCATGCAGAACCGCTGGCCGAACGACGCCTGCCGGGCCGCGAAGATCCGGGCCGCCTCGGCCTGCGGCGCGTGCGTGGCGCGGTCGGCGAACGCGCCGCTGTACAGGCTCAGGGCCGGCTCCAGCCCGAACGACGCGAGCCACGGCAGGTAGTCCTCGGCCGCCATGTCGTCGGGCACGTCGGCCTTGACCGCCGTGTAGCCGATCTCGGCCAGCTCGGTGAAGGCGGGGCCCAGCGTGCGGGTGGTGCGATCCGGCGTGCCGCCCACCAGCCAGTAGGCGATCGGGTTGACGGCCAGCCGTGCGCTCACAGCGCGACCGGCCCGCCGGACGCCGCCGATTCGTACATCGCGAGGATCACCGACAACGCCGTGCGGGCCTCGTCGGTGCCGACGCGGGGTGCGCGGCCGGTGGTGACGGCGTCGACGAAGTCGGCGAGCTGGCGGCGGTGGCCGAGGCCGAGCCCGCGGTCGCCCGGCCGCATCGCGTCGTCGTCGGTCACCTGGTTCTCCGCGACCGGCGCCTGCATGCCGATCTCGGGGGCGTCACCGACGTTGGCGTGGAAGAACACCAGCTCGTCGTCGGTGATGACGGCCGAGCCCTTCGAGCCGAAGATGCGCAGGCTGGCGTCCAGGCCGGGGTAGGCGGCGGTCGTGCCGTGGATCACGCCCAGCGCGCCGGAGGCGAACTTCACCACCGCGACGGCGGTGTCCTCGACCTCGATGCGCTCGTGGGCGAGGCAGCCGGTGTAGGCGAACACCTCGACCGGGGTGCCGAGCGTGGTGATCATCAGGTTGATCGTGTGGACCGTCTGGTTCATCACCGCGCCGCCGCCGTCGAGCGCCCAGGTGCCGCGCCAGTCGCCGGAGTCGTAGTAGCTCTGCCCGCGCCACCAGGCGTGCGAGGCGATGGCCGACGTGATGGTGCCGAGGTGCCCGTCGCGCACGGCCTGCTGGACCTTCTCGGTGGAGCGGTCGAACCGGTGCTGGGAGATGACGGCGACGGTCTTCCCGGAGCGCTTCTCGGCGTCGATGATGCGGTCGGCGGCGGCGAGGGTGATGTCGATCGGCTTCTCGACGACGACGTGCTTCCCGGCGTCCAGGGCCGCCACGGCGCCGTCGGCGTGCACGCCGCTGGGCGTGCAGAGGGTGACGGCGTCGATGTCGTCGCGCCGCAGCACGGCGTCGAGGTCCGTGGTCGCCTCGGCGTCGTACCGGTCGGCCAGCTCCTGCGCCCTGGTCGGGTCGCGGTCGACGACCGCGACGAGCTTGGCGACGTCGGGCAGCTCGGCCAGCGCACGGGCGTGCGTCTTGCCGATGACGCCCGCACCGACGAGGGCGAACCGGAGCTTCTGGGCGGTCATGAGTACGCGATTCCTTCGCTGTCGAGGATGGCGGTGAACGCGCGGGTGGCGCGGGTGAAGTTCGCGGCCCCGGACAGAGCGCCGAACTCGTTGTAGGTGCCGAGGTGCGGCTCCATGGAGAAGAAGCCGTCGAAGCCGTCGGCGGCCAGCGCGCGGACGGTCTCGCGGACCTGGCCGTCGCCCTCGCCCGCGGGCACGACCTCGCCGGTGGCCAGCAGCGCGTCCTTGATCTGGACGTAGACGGTGTGCGGGCGCAGCTGCGCGTAGCCTTCGGTGAACGGGGTGACGCCCACCTGCACGAAGTTGGCGGGGTCCCAGGCCAGCCGCAGGGCGGGCGAGCCGACCGATTCGACGATGTCGAGCACGCGCTCCGGGACGTCGCCGTAGATGTCCTTCTCGTTCTCGTGCAGCAGCACGATCCCGGTGGGCTCGGCGCGGGCGGCGAGGGCGGTCATCCGCCGGAGCACCTCGTCGCGGTACTTCGCAGGCGCCTGGTCGGGCCGCAGGAAGAAGGAGAAGATCCGGATGAACGGGGCGCCGAGGCGCTGTGCCACGGCCAGCGCCCGGTCGGCCCGCACGAGGTGGGCGTCGAAGTCGTCCTCGATGTTGATTTTGCCGAGCGGTGAGCCGATCGACGAGACCGACAGGCCGTGGTCGGCGAGGATGGCCGCCGCCGACTCGATCTGTTCGTCGGTCAGGTCCAGGACGTTGGTGCCCCAGGCGCTGCGGAACTCGACGTGGGTGATGCCGAGGTCGTTCAGGGTCGCGCACTGGGTCTCGAGGTCGGGGTCGATCTCGTCGGCGAAGCCGGACAGGGTCCACACGTCAGACCGTCCCGCGGTCGCCGAGGATGGCGTGCTCGAGCTCCCGTTTGCGGGTCTCGGTCTCGTCGCGGACCTCGCGGAACCGCTGGTCGGTCAGCGGGTAGCTGATGAACACGATCATGGCGATGAGCGCGGCGGCCGCGGGCACCAGCCCGAAGACGATCTTGATCGCGGTCAGTGCGGAGGCGGGCTGCTCGGGGGCGGCGACCGCGGAGGTCGCCGAGACGTAGCCGCCGAGCGCCAGGGCCCACGCCGTCGCGGCTCCGCCGATCGACTGGGTGAGCTTGCGGGTGAAGGAGAAGATCGCGTAGGTCGCCCCTTCGGACCGCTTGCCGGACTGCCACTCGCCGTACTCGACGGTGTCGGGCTCGAGCGCGAACATCAGCGTGTTGATGAGCGAGAACCCGACTCCCTTGATGCCGAGGCAGAGCAGGGCGAACCAGATGATGCCGTCGGGCGTCAGGTAGAGGCCGACGCCGCCGACGATGGTCAGGACGCCCGCGTACTGGAACAGGGTCTTCTTGCCGAACCGGCCGATGAGCTTCGGGATGAACGGCGTGACGATGATCTGGACGCCGGTGGAAAGGAGCGCCACCTGGAACGCGAGCGCCGCGTCGCCGAGAATGTAGGTCGCGTAGTAGAGCGTGGCACCGGTGACGGTGTAAAAGCCCACGAGGTAGAAGAAGCTGGCGCCGCAGAGAATGGCGAGCGGGCGGTTGTGCCGCAGCGTCGAGAACGTCTCCTTGATCGTGACGCGGGCCTGTGCGCGCACGACGGTCTCGTGCGACCACAGGAACGTGAGGCCGAAGGCGATCGAGCCCAGGAGCACGAAGAGCAGGGTGATGTTGGTGAAGATGCTCTGCGCCTGAGCGAGGTAGACGTCCGGGGGAAGGGTGTTCTTCTGCGCCCGCAGAGCGGAGATCTGCGGCGCGATGATGTAGCTGATGAGCACGCTGCCCGCGGCGGCGCCCAACGTGCGGCCCGCGATCAGCTTGGCGCGCTGGCGCACGGACTGCGTCATCGCCGAGGCGAGCGAGCCGTAAGGGATGTTGACCAGCGAGTACAGCAGGCCGAGGGTGGCGTAGGTGAGGTAGACGTAGAGCAGCGTGGCCGCGTCGCCCCAGCCGCTGGGCACGTGGAAGGTCAGGAAGCTCATCACCAGCAACGGCACGGCGAAGAACAGGATGAACGGGCGGAACTTGCCCCAGCGGGTCATCGTCCGGTCGACGGCGCGGCCCGCGATCAGGTCGGCGAAAGCGTCCCAGAGCCGCACGACGAAGAACATGGTGCCCACGGCGGCGGCGGACAGCCCCGCGACGTCGGTGTAGTAGTAGAGGAGGAATGTCGAGCCGAGTGTGAATGCCAGGTTGCAGCCGAAGTCGCCCAGGGCGTACCCGACGAGGGCTTTCGCTTTCAGCGGGCGGAGTGCCGCCTCCTGTTGCTGCACAATTGCTGCGGTCATCGCATTCTCTCCTCGTCGAAAGGTCGGTGCCGTCATTACACGAGCGTGGGGAACGCAGGGGCAATCTGTTGCCGTCAGTTGCCGCCGAGCTCGCGCGCCAGGTCCGTGACGGCCGTGTCCAGCCGTGCGTCCTCGACGCCCAGACGGGCCAGCACGCGGCGCACGGCGTCGTCCACCTCGCCCGCGGCAAGCGCCGTGAACTCCTCGGCCGCCACGTCGGCGACGGGCGCGCCCCGCCCCCGCAGGTGGCAGACCCAGGCCGCGAGCACGCGCGCCGCGCCGGTCGGGACCCGCCCGTCGGCCAGCTCGGCCCGCACCGTGGGCAGGATCCGGATCGGCACCTTCTGCGAGCCGTCCGCCGCGATCTGGCGCAGCAGGTGGCGGATCCGGGGGTTCGCGTACCGCTCCAGCAGCGCGGCACGGTAGGCCGTGATCTCCTCGGCGGGCAGCGGCAGGTGCCGCGCGGCGTCGTCCCACCACTGCTCCACCCAGCCGCGCACGACCGGGTCGGCGATCGCCTGCTCGACGGTCTCGTGGCCGCGGAGCGTCCCCGCGTAGGCCATCAGCGAGTGCGACCCGTTGAGCAGCCACAGCTTGCGGTGCTCCCACGGCACGATGTCGTCGACGAACCGGGCCCCGACGTCCTCCCAGCGCGGACGGCCCTGGGGGAACTCCCCGGCGAGCACCCACTCGACGTACGGCTCGGTGACCACTGGCACGGGGTCGTCCAGCCCGAGCCGTTCCCGCACCGCGGCGCGGTCGTCGTCGGTGGTGTGCGGGGTGATCCGGTCGACCATGGTGGTCACGAACGCGACGTGATCGGAGATCCAGGCCGCGAGGCCGGGGTCGACGGCCGCGGCCAGCTCCCCGACCACGCGCGCGACCATCGCGCCGTTGTCCGGGACGTTGTCGCAGGGCACCACGGCCAGGCTGGGCCGGTCGTGCGCGCGCCGCACCGCGAGGCCGAGGGCGAGCTTGCCGGGCGCGGTCACCACCTCGGCGTCCGTGCCGTGCGCGGCCAGGGCGGCGATGTCGGCCGCGACCTCCGGGTCCCCGGTGTCCAGGCCGCCGTCGGGGGTGCGCCGGTAGCCCGCCTCGGTGACCGTGGTGGTCACCAGCGCCAGCTCCGGGCGGGTGAAGCAGCGCCGCCAGTCGTCGAGCTCGGCCGAGACCGCGGCGACGGCCGACACCACCTCCGGCCGGTCGCCGTCCGCGGCGCGCACCAGCAGCGTGTAGAGCCCGTCCTGGGCGGCCAGCTCGCGGGCGACCGCGCCACGGCGTCCGGCGAAGGCGGCGATGCCCCACTCGGCCGCGTCCGGGGCGTGCTCGGTGTACCAGGCCTGGTGGGCGCGGAAGAAGTTGCCGGGGCCCAGGTGCGCGATCCGGACGGGGGCGGCGGGGCGGCCGTCGCGCTCGCGGCACAGCCTCACAGCTTGAACGCCACCTTCGGGTTGACGGCCACCAGCTCATGCGCCGTCGCGAAGGCCTCGTCCTCGTCGAGGCGGTGGGTGGCGACCAGTTCGGCGAGGTAGCCGCAGTCCAGGCGGCGCGACATGTCGTGGCGGGCCGGGATGGAGCAGAACGCGCGCGTGTCGTCGATGAAGCCCGAGGTGCGGCCGAACCCGGCGGTCTCGGTGACCGCGCCGCGGTAGCGGCGGATGGCCTCCGGCGCGTCCAGGAACCACCAGGGCGCACCCGCGTAGACGCTCGGGTAGAAGCCCGCCAGGGGGGCGATCTCCCGGGAGAACACCGTCTCGTCGAGGGTGAACAGCACGAGGTGGAAGCCCGCGGCCGTGCCGTAGCGCGACAGGAGGGGCTGCAGGCCGCGGGTGAACTCCACCGCGACCGGGATGTCGGCCCCGACGTCGGCGCCGAACCGGTGGTGGGTGGGGGCGTGGTGGTTGCGGTGGACGCCCGGGTGCAGGGTCATCACCAGCCCGTCCTCCACCGACATCCGCGCCATCTCCAGCAGCAGGTGGCGGCGCAGCGCCGTCGCCTCGTCCGGGGTCGCCGCGCCTGCGCGGGCGTCCGTGAAGATCCGCTCGGCCTCGGTCTGGTCGAGCGGGGCGGTGCCGACGTCGGGGTGGCTGTGGTCGGCGGAGACGGCGCCGTGCGCGACGAAGTACCGCCGCCGGTCCTCCAGCGCCGCGATGAAGCCCTTGTAGCCGCTGGTGTCGATGTCGGCCACGGCGCCGAGCGCGTCGACGAGCGCGGGCCAGTCGGACCGGCCTGCCTCCAGGTAGCGGTCGGGGCGGAAGGTCGGCAGCACGCGGGTGCGGACCGCGGCGTCGTCGCGGATGGTCGCGTGGTGGGCCAGGTCGTCGGCCGGGGCGTCGGTGGTGGCCAGCACCTCGATGCCGAAGCGGTCGAGCAGGGCCCGGGGCCGGAAGTCGGGTCGGAGCAGCGTCTCGGCGACCTGGTCGTAGATCGCGTCGGCGGTGGCCGCGGACGGGCGCACGGTCACCCCGAAGATGTCGGCCAGCTCGCTCTCCAGCCAGAAGCGGCTGGGTGTCCCGCGGAAGGCGGCCCAGTGGGTGCACAAGGCGCGCCAGGCCGCGCGGGCGTCGACCGGTTCGCCGCCGACGCCCAGGTGGTCCAGCGGCACGCCGTGCGCGTGCAGCAGCCGGGTGACGTAGTGGTCCGGCGAGATCAGCAAGGAGGTGGGATCGCCGAACGGGACGTCCTGCGCGATCCACTCGGGCGGCACGTGGCCGTGCGGGGAGAGGATCGGCAGGTCGCGCACCGAGGCGTAGAGCCGCCGCGCGATGCCGCGGGTGGTCGGGTCGGCGGGGAGGAGCCGGTCCGGGTGGAGCTGCAACGGTGCCTCGGTCATCGCCCGATGGTCCGCCCGCCGACGCCCCAGCCCGAGCGGTTGCCGGAAGTTGCCGCGGCCGCTTGCCACGCCTCCGTCCGCGTCACAAGGTGGGTCCATGACGCTGATCGGCGAGGTCCCGCCCGACCTGGCGGCGAGCGCCGCGCGGATCGGGGACGCCGCGACCGTGCTCGACGAGGACCAGGTCACGGCGTTCGTCCAGGAACAGCTCGCGGCCCACCAGTTCGACGGGCGCAGCGTCTGCGTGCTGGTGCCCGACGCCACCCGCACCTGCCCGCTGCCGCTGCTGCTGCGCGCGGTGCACGGCGCCCTGCACGGCCGGGTGCGCCGGCTGACGGTGCTGGTCGCGCTGGGCACGCACGCGCCGATGGGGGAGGAGGCGCTGGCCGCCCACCTCGGCTACACACCGGGCCGGTTGGCCGAGACCTACCCCGACACCACGGTCGCGAACCACGAGTGGTGGAAGCCCGAGACGTTCGCGGATCTCGGCACCGTCCCGGCGGCCCGGATCGCGGAGCTGTCCGAGGGCCGGATGGACCTGGAGGTGCCGGTGCTGCTCAACCGCGCGGTCGTCGAGCACGAGGTCGCGCTGGTGCTGGGCCCGGTGCTGCCG
>DATAOO010000260.1:0-6706 GCA_036265695.1 Pseudonocardia sp.
CCTGCGGCCGTACACGAAGGTCAGGAACGCGGCAGGCACGATCGCCGCGCCGAGCAGGATGGCCGACGGCACGAAGTTGGGGTTCTGCGTCGCGACGAGGGTGCGCTCGACCGCGAGGAACAGGGCCACGCCGACGACGAGCACGGCGATCCAGGTGTGCCGACGGACCCCGGGCCGGGCGGGTGCGTAGGTCATGGCGTCAACTGTGCTCGACCGCGCCCTCCGGGACATCCGCCCGAGAAGGTGATCTCTGGTCAGGCGAACGCGCCGAAGCCGGTGATGTCGCGGCCGACGATGAGGGTCTGCATGGTCTCCGTGCCCTCGAACGTGTGGATCGCCTCGATGTCGACCATGTGCCGCATCACGTGGTTCTCCTGCAGGATCCCGTTGCCGCCGAGCAGGTCGCGGGCCTCGGCGAGGATCTCCCGGGCCTTGCGGGTGTTGTTCATCTTCGCCAGCCCCGCCACGGTGGGGCTGAGCTTGCCGTCCCCGGCGAGGCGTCCGATCTGCATGCAATACAGCTGCATGCCGGTGAGCTCGGCCAGCATCCGCACCAGGCGCTGCTGGACGATCTGGAACGACGCCAGCGGCTTGCCGAACTGGGTGCGCTGCTTGGCGTAGGTGAGCGCGGCGTCGAAGCCAGCGGTCGCGTGGCCCAACGCCATCCAGGCGCAGGTCGAGCGGGTGGTGGCGAGCACGGCGCCGGTGTCGCGGAAGCTCTTCGCGTGGGCCAGCCGGTTGTCGTCGTGCACGCGCACGCCGCGCAGCGCGATGTCGGCCTGCCAGACCGCGCGCAGCGACAGCTTGCCGGTCATCACCGACGCCTCGTAGCCCTCCGCGGGCGTCTCCACGACGAAGCCCTTCACCTGGCCGTCCTCGGTGTCGCGGGCCCACACCACGACGAGGTCGGCGATCGTGCCGTTGCCGATCCAGCGCTTGTCCCCGTCGAGCACCCAGTGGTCGCCGTCGCGGCGGGCGGTGGTGCCGAGCGCGATCGAGTCGGAACCGTGGTCGGGCTCGGTGAGCGCGAACGCGCCGATCTTGTCCATCGTGGACATCGACGGCAGCCAGCGGGCCTTCTGCTCCTCCGAGCCGCACATCGCGATCGACTGCATGGCCAGGCCCGCGTGCACGCCGAGGAACGTGCCGAGGCTGCCGTCGCCCCGGTGCAGCTCCATGTGCACCAGCCCGGAGGCCATCGGGCTCATGTCGGCCGCGCCGTAGCCCTTGATGCCCTCGCCGACGATGCCCAGCTCGGGCAGCCGCCGGATCAGCGGCCACGCGAGCTCGGCGCGTTCCCAGTAGTCGGCGACGACTGGCAGCACCTCGGTGTCGACGAACCGGCGGGTGGTGATGAACCGGTCCCACTGTTCGTCGGTGAACTGCTCGCGCACCGTGAAGAAGTCGGTGCCCAGGGCCTCGCCGAGGTCGATGCTGATGTCGTCAGCCATGTCCCGGGACGCTACGCCGATCAGGCGAGCAGGGCGCGGGCCTCGTCCCACATCCTCGTGACGACCCGGCCCGCGGGCTCGGTGGTGGCGAGCGCCGCGGCCTGGCCCGCCCAGTGGTTGGCCCGGTCGACGCCCGGGGCGTCGCCGCGGCGCCAACGCCCGACGAGCTGGCGCTGGGTGGGGTAGCGGGCGGGCCGGGGCGCGTCCGGTTCCGCCCAGGCCGTGACGTACGAGGTGGGGGCGGCCCGGCCGAGCCGCCCGGAGTACGCCCGGGTGGGCACGGTCTGCTCGGGGCGCAGGCCGTCGAGGCTCGCCGACCAGGCGGGGTCGATCCCGGCCTCGGGCGTGCGCAGCAGCGCGGTGCCCACGTGCACGGCCGACGCGCCCAGGGCCAGCGCCGCGGCCACCCCGCGGCCGTCGCCGATGCCGCCCGCGGCGATCACCGGCACCCGCAGGTGGTCGACGAGGTGTGGCACCAGCGCGACGAGCCCGACCGCCGTGCGCTCGGCCGTGTCCGGGTCGACCACGCCCCGGTGCCCGCCCGCCTCGAACCCCTGCGCGATCACGGCGTCCGCACCCGCCTCCTGCGCGGCCAGCGCGTCGTCGAGGGTGACGGCGGTGGCGAACCAGGCGATGCCGCGCTCGTGCAGCCGGTTCACGTAGTCCGCGTCGAACAGCCCCATGATCGACGAGACGGCGGTGGGCGCCGCCTCGAGCATCGCGGCGCACTGCGCGGTGTACGCCGGGGCGTCCGGCCCGGTGGGGCCGGGTGCGCCGAAGCGGTGCAGGAACGCGGTGGCCGCGGCCGTGCCGCCGGGGTCGTCGACGAGCGGGTCGGGCACCCAGATGTTGAGCTGCAACGGCCCGCCGGAACCGGCCCGGAACCGGGCGACCCATGCGGCGATGCGGTCGGGGTCGTCGAGCAGCACGCCTGCGGCGCCCATCCCGCCCGCCTCCGCGACGGCGATCGCCAGGTCCGGCGAGCTGGCGCCCGCCATCGGGGCCTCCAGGATCGGCAGCGCCAGGCCGTAGCGCTCGCAGAACTCCCTGACGCGTCGGTGCACGCCGCACCGTAACGCCCTTGACAATGAAGACCAACGGTCTTTGAATACCGATGGTATCGAAAATTGGAGGTCATGATGGTCGCTCGGCTCACCCGCGCGGAGCGCACCGAGCGGGTGCGGGCCGATCTCCTGGCCGCGGCCCGGCGCACGTTCCTGAGCCGGGGCTTCCACCAGGCGTCGCTGGAGGAGATCGCGCTGGCCGCAGGGTGGAGCAAGGGCGCGGTGTTCTCGAACTTCGCGGGCAAGGACGAGCTGTTCCTCGCCGTGCTCGAGGAGCAGAACCGCAGGCGGCGCGCCGAGCAGATCGCGGAGATGCAGGGGGCGCCGACCCTGGCGGAAGCCCTGCTGGCGGCGGGCCGGGAGATGGCGGGCACCACCGCGCGCGATCCCCAGTGGACGCCGCTCCTGGTGGAGTTCTGGACCCACGCGTCCCGCGACGCGGCGCTGCGCGCCCGGGTGTCGGCCGCGCACGAGGACCTGCTCGACGGCTACGCGGCGGTCGTCGCCGAGCTCGCCGCGCGCGACGGGCTGGAGTTCGTCGCGCCGGTGAAGGCGGTGTGCCGCGGCGCGGCCGCGCTGGCCAGAGGGCTGGCCCTGGAGCGGCTGCTCGACCCCGCCGCCGTGCCCGAGCCGGATTTCGGCGAGCTGTTCTGCGCGCACATCCTGTCCCGCACCCGACGAGCCGCACCCTGAGGGGGCCGCCATGTCGACCAGCACCCGCACCGCGCCCCGCGCGCACGCCGAAGAACTGCTCACCCACACGCGCTGGTCACCCGAGGAGCTGGCCGCCCACCAGCGCGCCCGCCTCGACGACCTGCTCCGCCACGCCGTCGCCGCTTCACCGTTCTACCGGGAGACGATCGGCCCCGACCCGACCGGCGCCCCGCTCGCGGAGCTGCCCACCCTCGGCAAGCAGACGTTCGTCGAGCGGTTCGACGAGATCGTCACCGATCCCCGCCTGCGCCTCGCCGCGGTGAACGCCCACCTGGCAGGCCCGGACGCCGATGCGCCGCTGCTCGACCACCTCGTCTTCAGCACCTCCGGGAGCACCGGGGAGCCCGCCCTCTTCGTCAGCTCCCGCGCCGAGTTCGCCCGCTGGGTAGGGGTCCTGATGCGCACGCTCGCCCTGCTCGGGGTGGGCCCGCACCTGCGCCTCCTCGGCCTGGGCTCGCCGTCGCCGCTGCACATCTCGCGCCACCTCGTCGTGGGTCTGCTCGCCGGGCGGCCGAGCGCCGCGCCGCGCACGTCGGCCGAGACACCGCTGCCCGAGATCGTCGCCGCGTGCAACGCCTTCCAACCGCAGGCGATCGTCGGGTACCCCAGCGTGCACGCGCTGTTGGCCCAGGAGCAGCTGGCCGAGCGGCTGCGGATCGCCCCTTCGGTGGTCGCCTACGCCGGGGAGGTGCTCACGCCGGACATGCGCGACCGGATCCGCGAGGCGTGGGGCGTCGAGCCTGCCAGCATGTACTCCACGACGGAGGCGGCGATGATCGCTTCCGGCTGCCGGGCGGGCGTCGGCATGCACCTGTGGGAGGACGCCGCGCTGGTCGAGGTGGTCGACGAACACCACCGGCCCGTGCCGCCCGGCGTGCCGGGCCACCACCTCCTGCTGACGAACCTCGTCAACCACGTGCAGCCGCTGATCCGCTACGAGATCAGCGACATCGCGACGCTCGCCGACGGCCCGAACCCCACCGGCATGCCGTTCCGGCGGCTGGCCGCGGTGGAGGGCCGCAGCGACGACATCGTGCACCTGCCCGGCTGCCTCGGCGGCACCGTCGCCGTGCCGCCCCACCAGCTGCGCGCGCCGGTGGCGGCGGTCCCCGGCCTGCGGCAGTACCAGATCCGCGTCGACGGCACCGGCTTCGCGGTGTCGGTGGTGCTGCGCGACGGCGCCCCGGCCGACACCCCGCGCCGGGTCCGGACCGCGCTGCAACACGCGCTGGTCGCCGTCGGGGCCGCGCTGCCGCCGATCCGGGTGGACGTCGTGGCCGGGATCCCCCGCGAGACCGGCCCCGGGGCGAAGCTGAAGACCGTGGTCAGGCTCCCGTGAGCCGGTCGACCTCGGCCAGCAGCGCGGAGACCTGGCCGACCACGCTGAACTTCTCCCGCACGTAGGCCGCGGCGCCGGGCCCCTTGGTCTGCTTCCAGTTCTCGTCGATCGCCCGGTTGACGGCGGCGGCGAGCGAGGCGGCCAGCTCGGCGCGGTCGTCGGTCTCCGGCACGAGCACGCCGACCTCGGGGGTGACGAAGTCGCGCGGGCCGCCCGAGTCGGCGCCGATCACCGGGGTGCCGCAGGCCATGCACTCGATGAACACCAGCCCGAACGGCTCGCGGTAGGAGGGGAAGCAGCCGACGTCGGCGCAGTTGAACAGCGTGGTGAGCTCGTCCTGCGGGCGCGGGCCCACGAAGTAGGTGCGGCGCAGGCCCAGCTCATCGGCGAGGTCGTGCATCTGCACCTGGGCGTCGAGCGGGCCCGAGCCCGCCACCAGGGTGAGGATCTTCTTGTCGGTGCGCTGCTCGTAGCTCGCGGCCGCGCGCAGCAGGGCGTCGAGGCGCTTCCAGTCGGCGAACTTGCCGCAGAACGCGACGACGGCGTCGAACCCGTCGGCGGGCGCGACCGGCTGCGGGGTGCGGCCGCTGCCCTCGGGCGGCATCGTCGTGAAGCCGGCCAGCACCGCGGCCCGGTTGGCGTACGTCTCCGGCTGCACCCCGAAGACGTCCTGGTTGTAGCCGTTGTGCGAGAGGATCACGCGCTCGCGGGGGAACTCCGGGAACACGCCCACGAGCGCCTCGATCTGCTCCTGCGAGATCGCCGCGGCCACGTCAACGCCGTGTGCGGGGTCGGCGTAGTCGAAGATCTTCTCGTTCTGCATGAACGGCAGGAAGCGCAGCGGGAACTCGGTCGGGTTGTCGCCGCGCTTCTCGTTGTTGTACATCTTCAGCTCGGTGCCGTGCGCGAACGCGAGGAGCGGCATCGTGCCCCGCCCGGCCTCGGCCCGGCGGCGGATCACGTCGCGCAGCACCACCGTGTTCATGAAGCAGTGGTGGGCGATGGCGAGGCCGAACCGGTCGTCGCCCGCCGCCTCGATCTCGTCGATCCAGCCCGCGACCTCGTCGGTGAGCCGCTTGCGGTAGGCCGCGACCTCGTCCTCGCTCATGCTGTGCCAGCGGTAGCTCGACACCGGGGACACCGACTCACAGATCGGGATGTCGTGCTCGATCGCGAAGACGTGGACGTCCTCGTCGCGGAAGCGCTGGCGCCGCGACGGGTACATCGAGTAGCAGCGGGTGCCCGGCAGCGCGTTGTAGGCGTGGTGGTGCGCCTCGTGCAGGATCCCCGACCCGGGCGCGAACTCCCCGCCCCGCTGCCAGTTGTTGGTGCCGAGCTGAAAGATCAGCCGGTCGCCCATCGCCGCCTCCTCGCGCCGCCGCCTCCGTTACCGCGGTGCAGCGTAGGGGGCGTCACTCCGCGCCCTGGGAGCCCTGTCCTTTGCCGCTGCCGCCGTTCGCGTTCCCGCTGTTCCCGTTCCCGCTGTTGTCGTCGTTCCCGCCGTTGTCGTCGTTCTCGTTGTCGTTCCCCTTGTTCTTGCCCTTGCCCGTGGCCTTCTCCTCGTCCGCAGGCTCGCCCGCAGGCGGTGAGTCGGTGTCGCTGCCCGCGCTGGGGGAAGGGGCAGGGGCGGCGGTCCGGGGCCGATCGGCACCGGCGCGGGCGGCGGCGGGAGCGGCCGCGCGTTCGGGCGCGGCGATGTCGGCGTCGGGCACCGAGACGGCCGCGTGCGCGACGACGGGGAGGGCCGCCTGCTCGATCGGAGCGTTCACGACCTGGCCCGGCGCGGACGGGGACGGCTCGGACGGCTCCACGCCCGCCGGGGCGGCGATGCTGGGCACGGGGACCAACGGGTCGGACGCCGCCGTCCGGCTGAAGAGCAGCACCGTCCCGCCGAGGATCGCGACGAGCAGCACGGCGGCCGCGAGGGCGGCGCGCGGACCCCACACCCAGGGCCGCCACCGCGCAGGCGCAGGCCGCACGACCGCCGGACTGCTGAGCTCGGCGGCCACGGCCGCCGCGCTGGGCCGGGCGGCGGGATCCGGGTCGGTCATCGCCGCGAGCACGGCGGCCAGGTCGGCGGGCAGTCCCGCGGGCACGACCGGGCGGCGGTGCAGGCGCGCGGCGGCCGACTCGGCCAG
>DATAOO010000261.1:0-4465 GCA_036265695.1 Pseudonocardia sp.
CCGAGTGGGACCTCGTCCGCGACGGCGTGCTCGTCGGCTACCAGCTCGACCGCACCTTCGCCCCCCGCCTCGGCCTCGCCCGCTCCAACGGGTGCGCGTTCGCCGACTCCCCGCACCACGTGCCGATACAGCGGATGGCCAACGTCTGCCTGCAACCCGCCCGGGAGGACGTCACCACCGACGACCTCATCGCGGGCGTCGAACGCGGCATCTACGTCGTCGGCGACAAGTCGTGGTCGATCGACATGCAGCGCTACAACTTCCAGTTCACCGGCCAGCGCTTCTTCCGGATCGAGAACGGCGTGCTCGCCGGGCAGCTGCGCGACGTCGCCTACCAGGCCACCACCACGGACTTCTGGGGCTCGCTCGACGGCCTCGGCGGCCCGTCGACGTGGGTGCTCGGCGGCGCGATGAACTGCGGGAAAGCCCAACCGGGGCAGGTCGCGGCGGTGAGCCACGGCTCCCCGTCGGCCCGCTTCCGCGGCGTCAACGTGCTCAACACCCGCGAGGAGGGCCGGTGACACCGCAGGAGAGCGTCGAGCGGGCGCTGCAGGCGGCCGCGCACCTGCACGGCTGCGTGGTGCTCGTCCGCGAGAGCAGCGAGGCCGTGCTGCGCTGGGCCAACTCCACCATGACGACGAACGGGCACAGCACGGCCACCCGCGTCACGGTGATCGCGTTCGTGGCGGTGGAGGGCGGCGTGGCGGCGGGGGTCGTGGGTTCGGCGGAGCCGACCGACCCGGCTGTGCTCGTCGCCGCGGCCGAGGCCGCCGCCCGCGACGCGGGGCCCGCCGACGACGCCACCCCGCTCCCTGAGCCCACCGCCGACGACGCGACCTGGGCCGACCCGGCCGCCGTCACCACGATCGGCGTCTTCGAGAAGCTCGCGGGCGACCTCGGCGCGGTCTTCGACAGCCCGCAGCGCCATTACGGCTTCGCCAGCCACGAGATCGTCACGACGTGGCTCGGCACCTCCACCGGCATCCGGCGGCGCTGGGTGCAGCCCACCGGGTCGGTCGAGCTGAACGTCAAGACGGCCGACCTGGCCTCCTCGGCGTGGGCGGGGGCGTCCACGGCCGACTTCACCGACGTCGACACGGCCGCGCTCGCCGAGGTCGCCGCGCGCAGGCTCGCCTGGGGCGCCCGCCGCGTCACCCTGCCCGCAGGCCGCTACGACACGCTGCTCCCACCGTCGGCCGTGGCCGACCTCATGATCTACCTCGCCTGGTCGATGGACGGCCGGTCGGCGCAGGAGGGGCGCAGCGCGCTCGCCGGGCGCGTCGGCGAGCGGCTCACCGCGCTGCCGCTCACGCTGGCCTGCGACCCGGCGGCGCCCGGGCTCGAGTACGAGCCGTTCCTCACCACCACCCGCTCCGACGAGGGCATCAGCGTGTTCGACAACGGCGCCCCGACCCGTCGCGTCGACTGGGTGCGTGAGGGCGTCATCACAGAACTCGCCTACTCCCGTGCCGAAGCCGCCGAGTTCGGCACCTCGTTCGCGCCGGCGGGCGACAACCTGCTGCTCACCGGGGGTGCCGACGGCGCCCTCGACGACCTCGTCGCCGCCACCGAGCGCGGCTTGCTGCTCACCTGCCTTTGGTACATTCGACTCGTCGACCCCACCACGCTGCTGCTCACCGGCCTCACCCGCGACGGCGTCTACCTGGTCGAGCACGGCGAGGTCGTCGCCGAGGTCGACCACAACTTCCGGTTCAACTACTCCCCGCTCGACGTTCTGCGCACCGCGAGCCAGGTCGGCACGACCGAGCGCACGCTCCCGCGGGAGTGGAAAGACTGGTTCACCCGGGCCGCGATGCCTCCGGTGCGGGTCCCCGAGTTCTTCATGTCGTCGGTGTCGCTGGGCCGCTGAGGGCCCACCGCTCGGCGAAATCCGCCCCCCTTACTCCAAACGGCCGTCGCGTTCGGCTGTCGCAAAGCCACCGTCCGTCGCACAACGGCGTGGCGATCCGTACTCCGACGGCGCTGATGCCGTTGACTGGCTGTGCGCAACGACGCGCGGTTCTCATAGGAAAAGGAGCCCGACCGTGTCGTTCGACGTGGTGAGTGCTTACACCCTGCTCGTCGGTGACGGCGACGGCCCGCCCAGTGTCAGCGTGCACAACACGGCTGACGAGGCCTGGCGGGCACTGGACAAGGAGGTCCGCAGCCGCTGCTGGATGCGCCCCCGCCCGCGGCGCAAGATGGACGCCGACGCCGCCACCCGGCTGGCCAACGCCTGGAAGGCGGGCGACCCCGAAAACCGCTACTGGAACGTGACGGTCCACCGGCTGCCGGTCCCGCTCCCCGTGATCGCCCGCCCCGCCATCGCCGGGGCCGCGGCCCGCTGAGCAGCCGTGCGGCGCAGGCCCACGGTGAGTCGCACGATTCACCACCGCGAGTTGGCCGTTCCGCCGGACTGAGTTGGGCATCTCCCCACCCCGCCGGTGAGTCGTACATCCCGTCGCGGTGTGATGGCCGCTCAGCGGAACGCCGCGATCACCGGCGCCATCCGCGCGATCGGCTCGGTGTCGACGAGGTCCACGAGCCGCACGGCGACCTCGCCGACCCCGACCTCGGCGAGCTCCCGAAACCGGCCGATCTGGTCGTCGACCGTGCCCGCGTGCACGGCGGCCGCCCACCGCGCCGGATCCGCGCCGCGCGGACGGTGTCCGGCGACGAGCGCCTTGAGCTCGGCCGGGTCCCGCGCCACGAGCGCGGTGGTCAGGTGCGACAACGCCACCTCCCGCCCGCTCTTCGCGCAGTGCTCCCGGAGCACGGCGGCCTTGCGCGCGACGGTCGGCAGGTCGCCCAGCACGTTGGCCGCGTCGGCGTAGCGGGCGGCCAGCGCCAGGGTTCGCTTCTCCCCGCCGCCGCCGAGCAGGATCGGCACGTGCTCCTGCAGCGGACGGGGGTAGGCCGCGGTGTCCGGCAGGTCCAGCACGCGGCCCCGGAACGGCTTGCCGCCCGGCCCCCAGAGCACCGGCAACGCCGCGAGCGCGTCCTCCAGGAGCGCGTACCGTTCGCCGACCGGCGGGAACGGCCACCCGTACGCCCGGTGCTCCGCGGCGAACCAGCCCAGCCCCAGTCCGCACACCGCCCGGCCGCCGGACAGCACGTCCAACGTGGCGACGATCTTGGCCAGGTGCCCGACGTTGCGGTAGGTGACGCCCGCGACGAGCGCCCCCAACCGCACCCGCGACGTGCACGCCGCCAGCCACGCGAGCGTCGTGAAGCTCTCGAGGAAGTCGTCCCAGGCCCGGCCGACCTGCGGGATCTGGCGGAAGTGGTCCATCGTGTAGATCGCGTCGAAGCCCGCCGCCTCGGCTGCGACGGCGATCTCGCGGAGCCGGGGCGCCAGGGTCGCCGCGCCGCCGGGGAACGCCGAGAGGTGCAGGGCGAACCGCAGGCCGACGGGTTCGGCCTGCTGTCGTGCGACAGCGGCGTCGGACCGGAGGAACGCCTCCGGGACGACCCGCACCGGCTCGGGCCGGAGCACCTGGTCGAAGCCCTCGCCGTCGAGCGCGTCCCGCACCGCGGGCCAGGCGCGGAGCTGCGCGGTGAGCGCGGCGGCGGGAACGGGGTGGGGGCGGGCGCGGTTGCGGGCGCGGCAGACGGCGGCGGCCGTGTCGACCGCCACCGCGACGCACGCCATCCCGTGCTCCCGCGCGAGCGTCCGCCACCGGGCGCGGCGCTCGGCATCCATCCCGGTCGTGTCCACGACGGTGGTCAGGCCGCGCGCCACCCGCCGAGCGACGATCTCGTCGAGCAGCGCCAACGCGTCGGTGCTCGCGGCGATGTCGTCCTCGCCCGCGCCGACGACGCCGCGCAGCGCGTCCGACGAAACGACGGCCGTAGGCGGGAAGTTCGCCGCGGCCCACGTCGACTTGCCCGAGGCGGCGGGACCCGCCAGCACCACCAGGCACGGCGAAGGGAGCAGCAGCGACACGGCCGCGAGCTTGGCGCAGGGCCCTGGCCGCACGCCAGCGCAACTCACGCGCGCGGGCCCTAGAGGCCGCCGTCCGGCGCGTCCCGCTCGACCACGCCATCGCGCCGGGCCCGGGATCGCCGACTCCGGCGCGGCCGGCTCAACTCACGCCGGCGGCGCCGGGCTCAACTCACGCCAGCGCGTCCTGCTCGAACACGTCGGCTGAGAGACGGCCGGGTCCGCCGCTCGGGACCGCCAGCCGCTGCGCGGCAGGCCGCCAACTGCCCCATCTCACCGACCCGTAATCGCCAACTCACCGTGTCGAAAATGAAGACTCGCCCTCGGCTCGGCCGTCAGCCCAACTCACGCCGTCGCAAACGTACGACTCACCCCCGGAGGGGCTGGCGGGCTACTCCTGGGGGGTCACCGGGCGGGGGTCGACGCCGCGCTCGGCCAGCTTCTCGGTGACGTGCTCGCTGATCGCGTCGGCCTTGCGGCGCTCCCGCACGCGGATGAGCACCAGCATCGAGATGCCGTATG
>DATAOO010000262.1:0-20134 GCA_036265695.1 Pseudonocardia sp.
CGGTGCGGCCGACTCCGCCGCGTAGTCCTCGAGCAGCCCGGCCACCTCGGCCGCGCCGAGGTAGCCGTCCGGGTCGTCGCCGCGGTAGGCGTAGCCCGGCAGCCGGGTCATCCAGTTGGGGGTGAGCAACCGCAACGAGTCCCACCGCCGGGTGCGCCAGGAGTGGGCCACGTCGCCGCGTTCCAAGACGACGTGGTCGACCGAGCGGGCGGCCAGGCAGCGGCTCATCGCCAGTCCGCAGTGCCCCGCCCCGACGACCACGGCGCTCGTGTGCCGCATCGGATCAGGAGATCGTGACCGTGACGGCCGTGGGGCTGGTCAGGGTGTCGTAGACGGCCGACCGCTTCTGCGACTGCGCGACCAGCGCCTCGATCTCCGCCGGGGTCGCGTCGGCGTCGATGCGGTAATCGACCCGCACCCCGCTGAAGCCGTTGCGGACGTCCGGGTCGGCGCCGAGGATGCCGTGCAGGTCCATCTCGCCGCTGACCGTCGCCAGTACGGACCGCAGCTGTATCCCCCGCTGCTGCGCCACGGCCGCGACGCCTGCCGTCAGGCAGCCGCCGAGCGCGACCAGCACCACCTCCGCGGGCGTGATCCCGTTGTCCTGTGCGGCGAACTGCAGCGGGTGGTCCATGTCGAAGCTGAAGCTCTTCGAGTGCCGCTGCTCCTCGCAGAAGCCGTAGAACGTCTCGACGTCCGCCCGGCTGTGCGTGCCGTTGACCCACGACACCGTCGACCGCCACTGGAACTGGGCGATCTCCGGCGCGTCGGCGAGCGCGTCGCGCGCCCCGAGCAGGGCTTCGACGTTCACGCCGTTGTCGACGCCGGATGTGCTCATGATCGTGTCCTGATTCACCGTCATCGCTCCTCCTGTGAATGGGGCGCCGAGCCTGGCAGTGCCCCGTTGGCGGAACGTCAAGGAAGCGTCAGGGGGGATACCGTGCCTGGTGTGCTGCGGGTGCAGCTGCTCGGCGAGATCACGGCGGTTCGTGACGGTGAGCCGGTGCCGTTGTCGGCACCGCACCGGCGCCTGCTCGCCTACTTGGCCCTGCATCCCGGCCCGCACGACCGCGACGGGCTGGCCGCCCGGTTCTGGCCCGATGCGTCGACGGCCCGCGCATGCCTGCGCACCGCACTGTGGACGCTGCGTCAGGCGTTGGGCCCCGACGCGCTGGTCACCTCACGCACGACCGTCGAGCTCGGGCCGTTCGAGAACGACCTCGACGACGCGGATCGGGACGGCGAGCTGTGCGACGGACTGGCCGACGATTGGGCCGAGGTCGCCAGGGCCGGGCACCGCAACCGCCGCATCGCCCGCCTGGACGAGCTGACGGCGGCGGCCGAGAGCCCGGCCGTCGCAGCGTCCTGGGCGGCCCGCCGGTGCGCGCTCACCCCGCTCGACGAACCCGCGCACTGCGTCCTCATCGAGCGGTTGGCCGCGGCGGGCGACCGCGCGGGCGCGCTCGTCGTGGGGCGTGACCTGGCGGCGCGGCTGCGCGCCGAGCTGGGGGTGGCGCCGGGGCCGCCGGTGCGGGCCCTGCTCGCAGGCCTGCGCGGGCCGACCGCTGCGGTCGACGGCACGCCCCGCGTGACGCGGCCGATGTTCGGCCGCGCCGACGAGTTGGCCGCGCTGACCGCGGCGTGGACCGCCGCACGCAACGGTCACGGGCGAGTCGTGCTCGTGACCGGTGAGGCAGGCATGGGCAAGACCCGGCTGGTGGGCGAGCTGGCGAGGCGGGCCGACAACGCGGGAGCCCGCGTGGCCGTCGGCGCGGGCGTCGACGTGGGAGGGGAGGCCCCGCTGGCGGTCTGGCAGGAGCTGGCGCGAGCGCTCGTGTCGGTCGTGTCCGTCCCGCCGGAGGGCGCGGGCTGGCCCGCCGAGCTGGGCAGGCTCTCCCCCGATCTCGCCGGGGCGCTGGGCCGCCGGGTCGCACCGCCCGTCGTGGCGGCACCGGAGCTCGAGCGGCTGCGCCTGTTCGACGCCGTGCTGCGGCTGGTCGAGTTCGCCGCGTCGGGCATGCCGGTGCTGCTCGTGGCCGAGGACCTGCACCGCGCCGATCGCGCCAGCCTCGCGCTGTGCGCGCACATCGGGCGCAGGTTGGCCCGGCTGCCGGTGCTGTTCGTGCTCACCCGGCGCGACCGGCCGACCCGGCCTGAGGCCGACGCGCTGGTCGCCGACCTCGCAGGCCGCGGCCTCGACGTCGCCGAGATCGCCCTGGGGCCGCTGCGGGGTCACGAGGTGGCCGAGGTGGCGCGCAGCGTCGCGATGCTGGCCGACGCGGATCTCGCGCGGGTCGTCGCGGCCGCCGAGGGCAACCCGCTGCTCGCCGTGGAGAGCACGCGCGCGCTGGCGGCGGGCAGCACCGCGCCCCCGTCGAGCCTGCGGGCAGTGGTCCAGTCGGCGATGGCGGCGCTGTCCGAGCCTGCCCGGAACCTCGCCGAGGCGGTCGCGGCAGCAGGCCGCACGCTCTCGGCGGCGGAGATCGCGGCGTTGCCCGTGACCGCCGACAGCGAGCGCGCGGTGCTCGAAACGGGGTTGGTCCGCCGCGTCCGGGGCGGCCTCGCCTACCGTCACGCGCTGCTCGCCGAGGCGGTCCGCGCCGACCTGCGGGACCCGGAGGGCACCCATCTCCTGGTGGCGCTCGCCGTCGAGGCGGCGGCCGGGCCGGGCGACGAGCGGGCCGCCGAGGTCGCTCGTCACCTGCAGCGGGCCGGTCGCGACGATCTCGCGCAGGCGCGCTGGCAGCGGGCGGCCCGGCACGCCCGCTCGCTCGGCGCGCTGCCCGAGGCCGCCGCGTTCTGGGGGGAGGCCGTGGCCTGCGACCCGGACGACGGTGGGCTGCGGCTGGAGCTGGCGGAGGTCCAGGCCTGGCTCGGCAGGCCCGACGAGTTCGAGCGCGCGTGGGCGGACGCGCTCGCCCGGCTGGCTCCGGACGAGCACGTCGTCGCCTGGTGCAGGCGCGGGCTGATCTTCAAGACCGTCGTCTGCAACCCCACCGCCTCGCACGCGGCCTACCGTCGCGCGCGGGAACTGCTGACCCCCGACGCGCCGGACGAGCTGCGGGCCCGGACGCTGATCGGCCTCGCCTGGACGGAGGCGATCGGCGGCGATCCGGCCCGCAGCGAGCCGCTGCTGGCCGCGGCGGCGGCGCTCATCCCCGCACCGGACGACGAGACCGTCGCGGAGATCGAGACCGCGCGGCTGGTCACCGCGATCCGACTGGGTCGGTTCGACGAGTGCGAGGCGCGGGCGCGACGGGCCGGGGCCGTGCTCGACCGCGTGCTGCGGCCCGACTACGCCTACGTGGTGTGGATCTTGACCGCGTGCGCGCAGGCGTGCGCGGGTGATCTCGACGCGGCGCTGCGCACCGTCGACCGCGGGGTGGCGGCCACCCGCGGCGTTCCGGTGGTGGCGCTGCCCACCCTCGCCGCGCGCGCCCACCTGCTGGCGCGGCTGGGTCGACACGCCGAGGCGGCCGACGCCGTCGTCGAACTGACCGCACTGGCGGAGCGGCTGGACTCACCGCCCCTGCTCGCGATCGCCCGCCACGACGCCGGACTGGTCGCCCTCGCGGCAGGCCGCGCAGGCGAGGCGGCCGCGCTGATCGGCGCCGCGCTCGACGGAGCCGCGGCCGTCAGCCGTCCGGCGGCCCGGCTGGCCCTGGCCGAGGCGCTGGCCACTGCCGGTGAGCCGAATGCGGCGGAGGGCGAGCTGCGACGCGCGGCGATGGAGCCAGTCGGGCTGGCCGATCAGCCGTGGGCCCTCGTGCCGCAGATGGCGCGCGTGCAGGGCCTCGTGGCCCGGGCCCGTGGTGACGTCCCGGAGGCGCGGCGGCGCCTGGCCGAAGCGGCCGAGGGCTGGCGACGGCGCGGGGGCGCGCGCCGCCACGTGGGCGACGAGTACATGGCGGCGCTGGTCGACCTGGGTCGCCCGCCCGTGGTCGGGCTCGTGGAGCCTGCGTGGGAGCTCGCGCGTGTCATGGTCGAGCTCGAAGGGTTGGAGGAGACATGCCCGGGTTCACGCTGAGCGGTAGGGCCCGCGCCCCGGTCGAGGAGGTCTGGAAGCTGCTGTTCGACCCGACCCGCTTCCCGGAGTGGTGGGCCGGTGTCGAGAGGGTGCGCACCGGCGCGAACGGCGAGTACACGCTATGGCCGCTCGGCTACCCCGAGTTCCCGATGCCGCAGCGGCTGCGCGCCGAGCAGCACGCGGGTCGGGTGACCATGTCGTGCCAGGTGTCGGACATCGATTTCGCCTGGCAGCTGGCCGAGATCACGGACGGCACGGCGATCACCGTGCGGGTCGAGCTGCCCGAGGCCGAGGCCCACCGGCTGGACGGCCAGCGCGAGCTGATCACGACGTCCTTGGCGGCGCTGGCAGACCTGGCCGAGCGCGCCTGAGGGCGGCGCCCACGGCCGTCACCCGGCCGCCGCGCTGGGCCGCCGCCGGGCCGAGCTGCGCGCCTCGACCAGGGCCAGCCCCGCCCGCAGCGCGCTCGCGGCGTCCAGCGTGGCGTCCCGGGCGGCGGCGCTCACCGCGGAGAAGCTCGCGTAGCCGTGCACCAGCCCGGCGAACCGGCGCGCGACCACCGGCACCCCGTCGGCGCGGAGGCGGGCCACCAGTTCCTCGCCCTCGTCGCGCAGCGGGTCGAAGCCCGCCGTGGAGAGGTAGACCGGCGGCATGCCGGAGAGGTCGTCGGCGCGCAGGATGGCACCGCGGGCGTCGTTGGGCGGGACGCCTTCGGGCAGATAGAGCCGCTCCAGCTCGGCGATCGTCTGCGCGGTGAGCCCGAACCCGGTGCCGAACGCCTCGCGGGAGCCGCCGGTGCGCTCCGCGTCGGTGACCGGGTAGAGCGCGAGCACGAACGCGGGCGGCGACGCCGTCTCCTGGTGGGCGACGACGAGCGCGAGGTTGGCGCCCGCGCTGTCGCCGCCCACCGCGATGAGGTCGGGGTCGACGCCCAGCTCGACGGCGCGCTGGCGGGCGCCGCGGTAGCCCGCGATCGCGTCCTCCAGCCCCGCCGGGTAGGGGTGCTCGGGCGCGAGCCGGTACTCCACCGACAGCAGCCGCACGCCCGACTGCGCCGCCAACAGCCTGCACAGCGGGTCGGTGGCGGCCAGGCTGCCCAGCACGAAGCCGCCGCCGTGGAAGTAGACGAGCAGCCCGGAGAGCGCGGGCGCCGACGGCGGCACGTACAGCCGCGCGGACAGCGGGCCGGCCGCGCCGGGGAGCGTGAGGTCGTGGGTGACGATGTCGTCGGGCCCGGGCGGGGCGGCGACCTCGGCGGCGAAGTCGGCCTGCCTGCGCTGCTCGGCCAGCACCGACTGGTCGAGCGTGCCGCCGTCGGCCGAGGAGAGCAGGGCGCCCACCCGGCCGAGCAGCTGCAGGTCGAGGTCGAGGACCTGGCCGTCGCGGCGCATGAGCGGGCCCGCCAGCAGCCGTCGCACGGGCCGGGGAAGCCCGAACAGGAGCCGGAACGCCCACCGCAGGCCCAGCACACGCGCCGTGTGCACGATCGAAGCGTCCACCCCCAGCACGTTACCGGCGGACCTGCGGCACCTGGCTTAGACTGTTCCCGGTTTGGAACGGGCGCGCTCAGATGACGAGGCGGGAATGGGACTGCTGCCGACCCGCGATGCCCCACCCGATTTCCAAGCCCTCGCCGACGCCACCCCCGCGCTGATCTGGGTGGATGCCGCCGACCAGGGCCGCACGCTGGTCAACCGGGCCTGGCGGGAGTTCACCGGCGCCGGGCCCGACGACGACCTCGACGACGGCTGGCTCGCCCGCGTGCACCCCGACGACGCCGAGCGCTGCGGCGAGGTCCGCACGGCGGCGATGGCCGGGGGCGAGCCGTTCGAGCTGGAGTACCGGCTGCGCCGGGCGGACGGCCGCTACCGGTGGGTGCTCGAACGCGGCGCCCCGCTCGGCGCGGGCACCTACGTCGGGAGCTGCCTCGACATCGACGACCGGCTCCGCGAGCGGGAACGCCGCCGGATGATCGACGCCGTCGGCGCGGCCATGGACACCGAGACCAGCGTGGCCGCCCGCCGCGACGTGATCGTGCGCACGTTGGTGGACGAGGGGTACGTCGACCTGGCCCGGCTCGTCGACATGGCAGGCACCCCGCGCACCGTCGCCGTGGCCGCCCGCCGCCCGGAGGACGCCGACGTCCTGTGGGGGCTCGACCCGCCGAGGCGCCTCGACCAGGGCCTCATCGGCGCGGGCGCCGCACAGCTGATCACGGTGGACGACGACTACCTCGCGGGCATCGCCGGTGGTGACCGGCAGCGCTCGGCCCGGGCGGCGCTCGGCGCGCACACCGCCGTGGCGGTGCCGCTGCGCGCGCGCGGCCGGATGGTGGGCCTGCTGGTCACCGGGCGGGTGGGCGACTCGCCCCCGCTGGAAGAGGACGACGCCGCCCTGCTCAGCGAGATCGGCCAGCGCGCCGCGATCGCGTTGGACAACGCCGAGCTGTTGGCCGCCGAGCAGGCCACCACCCGGCGGCTGGAGCTCCTGCAACGGGCCACCGCCGCGCTCTCCGCCGCACCCAGCCCGCGCGCGGTCGCCCGCACCGCCGTGCAGCAGCTCCGCGAGCTGCTCGGCACCGATGCCGTGGCGGTGTGGCAGCGCCGCGACGGGGACCTGCTGCTGCTCGACAGCGCGGGCTTCCCGGGGGCACCGCAGTGGGCCCAGCTGCCGATCGCCGCGCGCACGCCGTTCACCGACACCGCCCGCGACGGCGAGCCGCGCTTCATCGCGAGCCCCGACGAAGGCCGCCGCGGATACCCGGAGACCTGGGCTGACGTGCCCGGCTACCCGCGGCTGCTCGTGCTGCCGCTGCGGGTCGCGCAGGACCGGCTGGGCACCGTCGCCGTCGGGTTCGCCCCGGGCGACCTCGCCGCCGACGACCGCGCGGTGGCGCTCGCGATCGCTGACCAGTGCGCGCACGCCCTCCAACGCGCGGGCCTGCTCGCCGCCGAGTCGCTGGCGCGGCGCACCGCGGAGGGGCTCTCGGACGTGGTGTCGGCGCTGTCGGGCGCGACCACCCCCGGGGAGGTCGCCACCGTGATCACCCGGCACGCGTTGGCGCTCGGCGCGTCCGAGACCATCGTCGTGCAGCGCATAGGCGACCAGATCGAGGTGCTCGCGGGGCCGCCCGGCCGGGTGCGGGTGCCGCCCGACCACCCGTTGGCGAAGGCCATGCACACCGGGCAGGCGCTGTGGCCCGGCAAGTCGGTGGACGGCGACGGGCTGCCGTGCGAAGCCGTCGTCCCGCTGCTGCTGGACGGCCGGGCGGTCGGGGCGATCGGGCTGGCGTTCGACCCGTCCGCGCCGCAAATGGGCCCCAGCCAGCGCGCGATCATCCGCACGGTGGCGGGCCAGTGCGCGCAGGCGCTGGACCGGGCCCGGCTGCACGCCGTCGAGCACGAGGTGGCCGAGGTGCTGCAGCGCAGCCTGCTGCCGGGCGACCTCCCCCGGCTCGCTCGCCTGGCGGCCACCTCGCGCTACCTCGCGGGCAGCGCCGACACCCAGGCGGGCGGCGACTGGTACGACCTCATCCCGGTCGACGACCACCGGGTCGCGGTCGCGGTCGGCGACGTCGTGGGCCACGGGCCGGGCGCGGCGGCCGTCATGGGGCAGCTGCGCAGCGCGCTGGCGGCCTACCTGCTCGACGGGCACGGCCCCGCCGCCGCGTTGGAGCGCCTCGACCGCTTCGCCGCCCGCATCCCGGGCGCGCAGGGCAGCACCTGCGTCTGCGTCACGCTGGACTGGCTGTCCGGCGAGCTGCGCCACGCCCGGGCCGGGCACCTGCCGGTGCTGCTCGTCGGGCCGGAGGGCGCTCGCTACGCCGAGGAGGGCGCGGGCACCGTGCTCGCGGTTGTCGGGCGTCCGTCGTTCGTCGAGGGCAGCACGACGATCACCCCGGGCACCTCGGTGGTGCTGTACACCGACGGCCTGGTCGAACGCCGCCACGAGGTCGTCGACGACGGGCTCGCGCGCCTCGCCGCCGCGGCCGAGCGCCACGGCGGCGCCGATCCCGACGATCTCGCCGACGGGGTGGTCGCCGAGGTGCTCGGCGCCACCAGCAGGCCGGACGACGTCGCGCTCGTCGTGGTGCGGCTCGTGCCCCCGCCGCTGGCCCTCACGCTGCCCGCCGAGCCCGCCTCGCTGCGCCTGCTGCGCCGGGCGATCACCGCCTGGGCCGCGGCCGCGGGCCTGCCCGCCGCCGCCGTCGACGACCTGCAGCTCACCACGGGTGAGGCCGCCGCCAACGCCGCCGAGCACGCCTACCCCGACACGCCGGGCACGTTCGACACCACGCTGCGGCGGGTGGCGTCCGGCGAGATCGCGGTGCGGGTGCGCGACCGCGGCCGGTGGCGGCCCGTCCCCGCCGATCCGGGCTTCCGGGGCCGCGGCCTGCAGGTGATCCGCGCGATCGGGCACGACGTCCGCGTCAGCACCGACTCCGGCGGCACCGAGGTGGTGTTCCGGATGCCGGTCACCACCCGGCCCACGGTGGGCGCGGTCGCGCCGGTGCCCGCCGTCGACCTCGGCGGGCCGATCGTGGTCGTCACCGGCGACCTCGACCTCAGCACCGTCGACGGCGTCCGCGCCCGGCTGGCCGCCGCGACCGAGCGGGGCGGTCGGGTGGTCGTCGACCTGCGGGGGGTGCGGCACGTGTCCAGCGCGGGGGTGCGGCTGCTCGCCGAGGCCGCCGACCAGGCGCCCCAGCTCTCGGTGATCGCGCGGGGGCTGAGCGCCGTCGCCCGCGTGCTGCGGCTGACCGGGGTGGACGACCTGGTGGCGGTGCACCTGGACCCGTGAGCCGTCGGATACTCGCCCGATGACGACGACGTCACGGCTCGAGATGCGCACGGACCCCCGCTCCGACCCGCGGATGCTCGCGGCCTTGGCCCCGTTCGGCCTCGACGCCCCCGCCGAGCCCCCGCCCATCGACCGGCACGCCCCGCGCGCGGCCCGGCTCGAGCTCACCGCGGCGGGCGAAGCCGGGTTCGAGGCGGTGTTCGCGGCCTTGATCGACGGCCTGCCCGCGATCGACGTCGAGCGCCGCACCGAGACGATCGTGGGCGGCGACGGCAACCCCGTCACGCTGCACATCAGCAGGCCGCACGGCGCCGCCGGACCGTTGCCGGGCGTGCTGCACCTGCACGGCGGCGGCATGGTGATCCTGCAGGCGGGCAGCGGCTTCTACGGCCGTTTCCGCGACGAGCTGGCCGCCACCGGGCTGGTCGTGGTGGGTGTCGAGTTCCGCAACGGGGGCGGGGTGCTCGGCGCGCACCCGTTCCCGGCGGGCCTGTCCGACTGCGCCGACGCGCTGCGCTGGGTGCACGAGCACCGCGCGGAGCTCGGCATCTCGTCGCTCACGGTGGCGGGCGAGTCGGGCGGGGGGAACCTCAGCCTGGCCACCGCCCTGCGGGCCAAGCGCGACGGCACACTGCACATGATCGACGGCGTGTACGCGATGGTGCCCTACATCTCCGGCCTGTACGCCGACCCGCCGCCGGAGCTGGTGTCGCTCACCGAGAACGAGGGCTACTTCCTGTCGGGTGGGCTCTGCGCGGTGCTGTCATCGGTCTACGACGAGGGCGAGCACGCCACGGACCCGCTCTGCTGGCCCTACCACGCGACCCTCGAGGACCTCGCCGGGCTGCCGCCACACGCCATCTCGGTGTGCGAGCTCGACCCGTTGCGCGACGAGGGCATCGCCTACTACCGCAAGCTCCTCGCGGCCGGGGTGCCCGCCCGCGGCCGCGTGGTGCTGGGCGTCTGCCACGCGGGCGACCTGCTCTTCCCCCGCGAGATCCCGGAGAACTACGACGCCACCGTGCAGGACCTGCACGCGTTCTGCGCGCGATAGTCCCCTGCTACCAGCGGTCGGGGTTGGCGGCCTTCCAGTCGGCGGCCCACTCCTTGGGCGGCCCGGCGAGCAGCTCGCCGGGCTCGAGCCAGGTGAACAGCTCGGCGTAGGAGAAGGTGTCGGTGTAGCCGATGCGGCGCATGAGCTGGTGCGGCGCGAGCTCGGCGGGCGTCGCGGCGCCCATGGAGGCCATGAGCTGCACGGCCTGCGCGACCGTCGCCTCCTGGTAGCGCTGCACGCGCCGGCTCTTGTCGGCGACGTCGAGCGCCCGCGCCCGCCGCGGGTCCTGCGTGGCCACCCCCACCGGGCAGCGGTTGGTGTGGCAGCGCTGGCTCTGGATGCAGCCGGTCGCCATCATCATCGCGCGGGCGGCGTTGGTGTAGTCGGCACCCTGGATGATCCGCTTGACGATGTCGGAGCCCACGGCCACCTTGCCCGCCGCACCGATCTTCACCTGGTCCCGCAGACCCACCCCGACCAGCGCGTTGTGCACGGCCATCAAGCCCTCGGTGAGCGGCGTGCCGACGTGGTCGGAGTACTCCAGCGGGGCCGCGCCGGTGCCGCCCTCCTTGCCGTCGACGACGACGAAGTCGGGGCCCGTGCCCTCGTCCACCATCGCCTTGCAGATGCCGAGCACATCGGTACGGCGGCCGACGCACAGCTTGATCCCCACCGGCTTGCCGCCCGCCAGCTCACGCAGGTGCGCGACGAACGCCACCAGCTCGCGCGGGGTGCGGAAGGCCGAGTGCGCGGCCGGGCTGATGCAGTCCCGGCCGACGGGCACCCCGCGCACGGCCGCGATCTCCGCCGTGACCTTGGCCGCGGGCAGCACGCCGCCGATCCCGGGCTTCGCGCCCTGGGAGAGCTTGAGCGACACGCACTTGACGGCGGCGTGGGCGGCCTTGTCGGCGAACCGGGCCGGGTCGAACGCGCCGTCTTCGGTCCGGGCGCCGAAGTAACCGCTGCCCAGCTCCCACACCAGGTCGCCGCCGTAGAGGTGGTAGCGGGAGAGGCCGCCCTCGCCGGTGTCGTGGGCGAACCCGCCCGCCGCCGCGCCGAGGTTGAGCGCGCGCAGGGCGTTGGCCGACAGCGCGCCGAAGCTCATCGCCGAGACGTTGAGCAGCGCCATGTCGTAGGGCTGCGTGCAGTGCGGGCCGCCGATCCGGACGCGCGGCGGCTCCGGTGGCAGCGGGACCGGCGCGGTGGCGTGCACGAGGTACTCGTAGCCGACCTCGTTGACGTTGCGCTCGGTGCCGAACGCCTTGACGCCCTCGATGCCCTTCGCGCGCTGGTAGATGATCGAGCGGGTGTCGCGGTCGTAGGGCCTGCCGTCGAAGTTGCGCTCGATGAAGTACTGCTGCAGCTCCGGGCGCACGAGCTCCAGCAGGTAGCGCAGGTGGCCCACCACCGGGTAGTTGCGCAGCACCGCGTGGGTGCGCTGCAGCACGTCGTACAGCGCGACGGCGAGCAGCACCGCCGTTATCCCGACGAGCCACCACCAGCCCAGCACGGCCCCGACCACCACGCCGAGCACCAACAGCCCCACCACGACCGTGCGCACGAGATCACGCTAGTGCCGACAGCCTCCGGCGCAGCTGGGCCCGCTCCGACTCGTTGGTGACGAGGGCGAGCGCGGCGGCGTAGGCCGCGGCCGCCTCGTCGGTGCGGTCCAGCCGGGTGAACAGCTCGGCGCGGGCGGCGGGCAGCAGGTGGTAGCCGCGCAGTTCGGGGGCGCCTGCCAGCGCGTCGAGCAGCGTGAGGCCTGCCGCAGGCCCGTCGACCATCGCGACGGCCATCGCCCGGTTCAGCGCCACCAGGGGCGAGGGCGTGAGCCGCAGCAGCACGTCGTAGAGCGCCACGATCTGCGGCCAGTCGGTGGCGGCCAGGTCAGGCGCCTCGTCGTGCAACGCCGCGATCGCCGCCTGCACGGCGTAGGGCCCCACACCCGGCCCGGTGAGCGCGGGCACGACCAGGCGCCGCCCCTCGGCGATGGCGTCGGCGTCCCAGAGCGTGCGGTCCTGGTCGTCCAGCAACACCTGCGCGCCGTCGGCGTCCACGCGGGCCCCGCGGCGGGCGTCGATCAGCAGGAGCAGCGCGAGCAGGCCCGCGACCTCTCGTTCCCGGGGCAGGAGGCGGTGCAGGATGCGGGCGAGCCGGATCGCCTCGTCGGCGAGGTCGGGGCGCATCAGGTCGGCGCCCGCGCTGGCCGCGTACCCCTCGGTGAAGATCAGGTAGACGACGCGGAGCACGCCCGGCAGCCGTGCGGGCAGCTCATCGGCGTCCGGCACGCGGAACGGGATCCCGGCATCGCGGATCTTGTGCTTGGCCCGCACGAGCCGCTGGGCCATCGTCGCGGTGGGCACGAGGAACGCCCGCGCCACCTCCTGCGTCGTGAGCCCGGCGAGGAAGCGCAGGGTGAGCGCCGTGTGCACCTCGGCCGACAGCGCGGGGTGGCAGCAGGTGAAGAACAGCTGGAGGCGCTCGTCGGGGATGTCGTCGTCGTTCTCGACGGGTGGCGCGGCCCGTTCGGCTTCGACCTGCAGGACCGCGAGCCGGGCGGCGTAGGTGCGGTCGCGGCGGATCCGGTCGACCGCCTTGCGCCGCGCCGTCGTCAACAGCCAGGCCAACGGCTTGTCGGGCACGCCGTCCGTCGGCCAGCGGTGGAGCGCCGCCTCGACGGCTTCCGAGGCGACCTCCTCCGCCAGGTCGAGGTCGCCGAGCCGGGCGGCGAGGAGGGCCAGGAGGCGGGCCCGGTCCTCCCGGAACACCTCCTCGACCGCCGTGGCGCTCACACAGCCTCCTCGCTGACGCTCGTCGGCCGCGTTCGCGGCGCTGCTGTGCTCGATAGTGAGCTCGCAAGCTCGCTCACGTGAAGTCCGGCTCCCAGATCGTGCGGATCTCCATGCGGCCGCCCTTGGCGCCGGGGCAGCGGGCGGCCCAGTCGATCGCGGCGTCCAGGTCCGGCACGTCGATCAGGTAGTAGCCGCCCACCATCTCGCGGGTCTCGGCGAACGGGCCGTCGGTGACCACGCGTTCCCCGCCGCGGACCTCCACGCTGGTGGCGTGCTCGACGTCGAGCGCGTTGCTCCCCAGCACCACCCCCGCGTCGGTGATCGTCTTGTGGAAGGCCATGAACTCCTCGACGGTCGGGGCGTCGCAGCCCGGCGCCTGCGAGTTCGGGTCGGGCGTGTGGATCAGCAGCAGGTACTTCACGGTTCCTCCTCGGGGTCGTCGTACGGGCCTATGACGAACGAGTCGCCGCGGAATCGACAGACCACGGTAACTTTCCGGCGGTGAGCATCCCGACCGTGCCGCTGAACGACGGCCACGCGATCCCCGCCATCGGCTACGGCACCTTCCCGTGGAGCGGCGGTGACTCCTTCGACACCACGACCGCCGCGCTCGACGCCGGCTACCGGCTGCTGGACACGGCGCTGCGCTACGAGAACGAGGAAGGCGTCGGGCGGGCGGTGCGGGAGTACGACCTCCCGCGCGAGGAGATCGTCCTCTGCACGAAGCTCGCGGGCCGCCACCACGGCTACGACGAGACGATCAAGGGCTTCCACGAGTCGCTGGCCAACCTGGGGCTCGACTACGTCGACATCTACCTCATCCACTGGCCGCTCCCCCGGCTCGACAAGTTCGTCGACAGCTGGAAGGCGATGGTCGAGCTGCGCGACGAGGGCCTGATCCGGTCGATCGGCGTCTCCAACTTCACCGAGGAGCACCTGCGGCGGATCATCGACGCCACCGGCGTGGTGCCCGTGATGAACCAGGTGGAGCTGCACCCCTACTTCCCGCAAGCCGCCCTGCGGGCCGTGCACGCCGAGCTGGGCGTCGTCACCGAGAGCTGGAGCCCGCTGGGGCGGGGCGAGCTGCTGTCGGAGCCGACCGTCACCGCGATCGCCGAGGCGCACGGGGTGACTCCGGCCCAGGCGGTCCTGCGCTGGCACGTGCAGCTGGGCGCCGTGCCGATCCCGGCGTCGGCCAACCCGGCCCGCCAACGCGCCAACCTCGACCTCTTCGGCTTCACGCTCACCGACGCGGAGATGGCCACGCTGTCGGGGATGGAGCGCGGCCGGATCTGGGGCCAGGACCCCGACGTCCATGAGGAGTTCTAGAGCACCGGCACTGCGTCTCCAACGCGATCACGCCGCCGGTGAACTGGTGGCGACGTCGGCGTAGGCGGCGGTGCCGTTGTAGGCGCGGAAGCCCCCGAGCATGCCGAAGCGGACGACGAACCCGGCGAGGGCCTTGAAGCCGACGGCGCAGTTGACCCGCCGGTCCCAGGCGCCGCCGCGGGCGTCGGCGCGGTCCTGCAGGCGGCGGCGAGGTCCACCACCTCGGCGGCCCGCAGGATGCCGACCCGGCCGAGTACGGCGGTCTTGCCCATCAGTGCTCGCGGAGCGCCGCGGCGAACACCTCGGGGGCCTCCAGTGGGACGAAGTGGCCGATGCCGTCGACGAAGCGCAGGTCGGCGGCGGCGAACCAGTCGTCGACCTTGTCCGACCAGTCGCGCGAGAACAGCGGGTCGTGCTCGGGCCACAGGATCGTGGTCGGCGGGGTGATCCGGTCGGCCGGGTCGGGCGTCTGCTCGGCCAGCGCCCTGGCGACGGCGGCCGAGCCCGACCGGTACCAGTTGATCGACCGGACGAACGCGCCGGGCCGGGCGTAGGCGTCGGCGAGGCGGGCGAGCTGGGCGGGCTCGGGGGTGTAGTCGGGGCCGGACCAGTGCGTCCAGAAGTGTTCGAGGTAGGCGCGGACGGCGGCGCGGTTGCCGTCGAGCAGGCGTTCGGAGAGCGGGAGCCGGTGGAAGGCCTGGTACCAGAACTCGCGCTGCGGGTCGGGGCCGAGGATCCGGTGGCCCACCCCGGGCACCGGCGGCGAGATCACCACGCCGCGCACGAGGTCGGGCCGGGCCTTGGCGACGGCCTGGGCCGTGCGCGAGCCGACGTCGTAGCCGCCGAGCACCACGGGCCCGCCCACCGTCGCCTCGACGAGGGCGATCACCTCGGCGGCCTGGCCGTCCACGCCGTAGGCGGTGGCGTCGGCGGCTGCATCGACGTCCGCGGGGTTGGTGGTGTCGCCGAACCCGCGCAGGTCGGGCACGAGCACGCGGCGGCCCGCGAGCAGGGGCACCACGGCGCGGTAGTCCTGGCGGTCGCCCGGCCAGCCGTGGAGCAGGACGACGGGCACGCCGTCGCCGGGGTGGTCGTCGTAGGCGAGCCGGAAGCCGTCCATGCCGCGCACGCTATCCGCCGAGCCTCCGCTTCCGTGACGCCGAGTCGCGATTTCCGGCACGCCGTGGCGTCCGCCATCGGGCTGCCCGAGGATGAGCCGCATGACCTTCACGGTGACGCCCATCGGGCACGTCCGGTCGCCGCTCGCGGACCCGGCCGCGGCCCCGCGCCAGCCCGACGAGGGCGCGCCGCCCGCCACGCTGGAGATCGACGACGCCTACCTGGCGGGCCTCGGCGGCGTCGACGTCGGCACGGACCTGCTCGTCCTGACCTGGCTGCACCAGGGCAGCCGCGACGTCCTCACCACCCGTCCCCGCAACGACCCCGACCGCGCCGAGCAGGGCGTGTTCAGTACGCGCTCGCCCGACCGACCCAACCCGATCGGCCTGCACCGGGTGCGGGTGGTGGCGGTCGACGGCGGCGCGGTGGGCGTCGACGCGCTGGAGGCCGTCGACGGCACGCCGGTGCTCGACCTGAAACCGGTGCTCGGCGACGTGGCCGAGCGCTGACAGACTGGCCCGATGCCTGAGCCGTACACCGCCGTCGGCCTGATCCCCAGCGTCCGCGGCATCCGCACGCGCGCCGACATCCAACGCAACCTCGACCACATCGCCGAGCTGTTCAAGGCCGCGTCCTGGCTGTCGAGCCTCGACCTTCCCGTCCGCCTGGTCGCCATCCCCGAAGGCGGGCTGCAGGCGTTCAACGACGAGGTGCTCGACCTCGACCACGTCACGTTCGCGCGCGAGTGCGCGATCGACATCCCCGGCCCGGAGACCGACTTCCTCGCCGCCCTCGCCCGCCGCTACGACACGTTCGTGATGGCCCAGGCCAAGGCTCGGCACGAGGCGTTCCCCGACCGGTTCTTCAACGTCGGCTTCGCCATCGACCCGACCGGCGAGATCGTGCTCAAGCACCACAAGCTGACCACGCTGTACCCCGTCGAGCACTCGATGACCCCCCACGACGTGTTCGACCAGTGGGTCGACATGTACGGCCTCACGCTCGACGCGTTCTTCCCCGTGGCCGACACCGAGATCGGCCGGCTGGCCGTGCTGATGGCCAACGAGGGCTCCTACCCGGAGAACGCTCGGGGCCTGGCGCTGAACGGGGCCGAGGTCGTCTACCGCGCGTCCTACCCGCACCCGCACACGGGCAACGAGTTCTTCGAGATCCAGAGCCGGGCGCGGGCGCTGGACAACAACTTCTACGTCGTGGCCCCCAACCTCGCCACCTACTACCTGCACACCGAGTCCGTGGACGCGATCGACACGTTCGGCGGGCGGTCGATGGTGATCGACTACAAGGGCCGCGTCGTCGGGCAGCACCTGTACGGGGCCGGGTCGTCGTACGTGGCCGGGACGATCGACATCGGGGCGCTGCGGCACTTCCGCACCCACGCGCAGTGGGACAACTGGACCAAGGACCTGCGCACGGAGCTGTACCAGCTCGTCTACGCCGACCCGATCTACCCGAAGAACCTCTACGCCGACCGCGCGCCCTACAACCACACCGAGTACCGCGAGCAGGTGATCGCGCGGCAGATCCGGGCGATGGTGGAGCGCGGCGTCTGGGTCGACCCCACCTGACCGGTGAGTCGTACGATCCGACACGGTGAGTCGCACGATTCACCGCTGCGAGTTGGCCGTTTCGACGCACGCGCGTTCGCCGTCGGCCCGACCCGGTAGGCGAAACGCCCCACTCACGGCGGCAGTGCGCCCGACTCACCGCGGCGAACCGGCAGACTCACCGCGGCGAATTGTGCGACTCACCCGGGCGGGACGGCGGACTCACCGCGGCGATACGGCCGACTCAGCCGGTGGAACGGCCAACTCACCGCGGCGAATCGTACGACTCACCGCGGGGCGGGGCCGTGGTGGAGCGGACGACCAGGCGGGGGGTCAGGACCGTTTCCGTCGGCTTGCCGCCGCCCGCCAGCGACAGCGCCTGCTTGACCGCCGCCTCGGCCAGGGCGGTGGCGTCCTGCGAGACCGTGGTCATCTGCACGTGCGGGGCCTCGGCCAGGCGGGAGTCGTCGTAGCCGACCACCGAGACGTCGCCGGGCACCCGGCGGCCGCGGTGCACGAGCGTGTCGACCACCCCGGTGGCGCACCGGTCGTTGAACGCGATCACCGCGCTCGGCGGCCTGGGCCGGGCGAGCAGCGCCGTCATGGCGCGGGCGCCCGCCGCCTCGGTGAGGCCGCCGGTGAGGACGTCGGCGTGGCGGCCCAACCCATGCCGGGTCATCGCGGCGTCGAACCCCAGGCGCCGGTCGGCGCTGCCGGGCGCGTCGGCCCCGTCGACGTGCGCGATGCGCTCGTGCCCCAGCCCGACGAGGTGGTCGACCGCCAGGCCGATGCCGACCAGGTCGTCGCCCCGCACCACGCCGACCCCGGCCGCGCCCGTGCGGCGGGCGACCAGCAGCGTGGGCACCCGGGCGGCCAGCGCGGCCAGCCCGTCGTCGGTGAAGCGGCTGCCGAGCAGCACCACCGCCTCGCACCGCTCGCGCAGCAGGGCCTCGACCGCGGTCGGCTCGTCGCGGGTGGGGGCGACGGCGGACAGCGCGATGTCGTACCCGTGGGCCGCCGCCGCGGCGTAGAGCCGCTCCACGAGGTCGCCGTGGAACGGCTGCTGCAGCTCGAACGCCACCCCGAGGACCCGCGAGCGGGACTGCCGCAGCTTGCGGGCGCGCTCGTCGGGGACGTACCCGAGCTCGTCGGCGATCCGCATGACCCGGGCGCGGGTGGCGTCGCTGGCGCCCGGCACCCCGCGCATGACGATCGACACCAGCGCCGTGGAGATCCCGGCGGCCTTGGCGACGTCGGCCATCGTCGGACGGGTCACACTTCCCTCCTCGGCTAGTACGTTCTAGCCTAGCGATACTAGAACGTACTAGTTCAGTGAGGAAACGCCCATGACCCTCGGAATCGCCCTCATCGGTGCGGGCCGCATCGGCACCAACCACGCCGCGATCGTCGCCCGCCAGGTGCCGGGTGCGCGGCTGGTCGCCGTCGCCGACCCCGTCGAGATCGCCGCCAAGCGCCTGGCCGCCGAGCTCGACGCGGACGCGGTCGACGTCGACACCCTGCTCACCCGGCCCGACATCGACGGCGTGCTGATCACCGCGCCCGCGCGCAGCCACACCGACCTCGTCGTCGCGGCCGCCGCGGCGGGCAAGCACGTGTTCTGCGAGAAGCCGATGGCGGTGACCCTCGCCGACGCCGACCGCGCCATCGCCGCGGCCGAGCAGGCGGGGATCGTGCTGCAGGTCGGGTTCAACCGCCGCTTCGCCCCCGCGTTCGCCGCCGCCCGCGCCGCGATCGACGCGGGCCGCATCGGCACCCCGCAGCTGCTGCGTTCGCTGACCCGCGACCCGGGCCCGTTCACCGCCGACCCGGCTCGCATCCCGCAGTGGACGATCTTCTTCGAGACGCTGATCCACGACTTCGACACGCTGTGCTTCCTCAACCCCGGCGCGCAGCCGGTCTCCGTGCACGCGTTCGCCGACGCGCTCGTCGCCCCCGACGCGCGCGACAGCGGTCACCTTGACACCGCCGTCGTCACCATCCGATTCGACAACGGCGCGATCGCCACCGCAGAGGCCAGCTTCAGCGCCCTCTACGGCTACGACGTGCGCGGCGAGGCGTTCGGCTCGGCGGGCATGGTCACCGCGGGCACGTCGCGCGTCACCGACATGACCCTCTACGACGCGGGCGGCATCCACGTCGACACCGCCCGCAGCGACACCGCGCTCCTGCACGCGGCTTACGCGGGCGAGCTCACCGCGTTCGTCGAGGCCGTGCGCAGCGGCGGCCCGTCCCCGGTGCCCGGCGCGGCCGCCCGCACCGCGCTGGCCATCGCCCTGGCCGCCATCGAGAGCGTCAAGACCGGAAAGGCGGTGGCCCTGTGAGCTTCGTACTTGCCGCCAGCGCAGAGATGCTCTACCTCGACCTGCCGTTCGCCGACCGCGTCAAGCGCATCACCGAGCGCGGCCTGCAGGTGGAGATCTGGGACTGGTCGACCAAGGACGTCGCCGCGCTGGCCGCGAGCGGCGCCACCTTCTCGTCCATGACGGGCTACCTGCGCGGCGACCTCACCACGCCGGACGGGATCGCCGAGCTGCTGGCCACCGCGGACGAGTCCCTCACAGTGGCCGAGCGGCTCGACTGCCCGCGGCTGAACCTGCACGGCACCGGGCTCGACGGCAAGGGCCTGCCGGTGCGGCCCGTCGCGGTGGTGACGCCCGCGATGTGGCTCACGGCGGCCGACACCCTGCGCCGCGTCGCCGAGCTGGGGGCGCGCGCAGGCCGGGTGTTCACGCTGGAGAACCTCAACCTGGCCGTGGACCACCCCGGCACGCCGTTCGCCCGCGCTGCCGACACCCTGGCGCTGGCCCGCGCGGTGGACAGCCCGCACCTGCGGCTGAACCTGGACCTCTACCACGCCCAGATCGGCGAGGGGAACCTCATCGAGCTGGTGCGCGAGGCGTTGCCGTACATCGGCGAGATCCAGGTGGCGGACGTGCCGGGCCGCTGCGAGCCCGGCACCGGCGAGATCAACTACCGGGCGGTCGCCACGGCGCTGGCCGCGGCGGGCTACACCGGCGTGGTCGGCCTGGAGGCCTGGGCGCAAGGCGACCCGGACGCCGCGCTGGACGCGTTCGAGGTGGCCTTCGCTCAGTAGGTGCGCTCAGTAGGTGCGGCGGCGGGGGCGGCGGCGCCCCATGCCGAACGCGTCCTTGACCTTGTCGACGGCCTGCTTGAGGTGGCCGCCCATCTCCTCGGACCGGCCCTCGGCCTGCAGGCGCGGGTTGTTCGTCACCTCGCCCGCGTTGCGCTTCATCCGGCCGCGCAGCTGTTGGGTCTTGTGCGAAAACTTGTCCCCGAAACTCATGGGGTGGAGTACCCGCTCGTCGGGACGGGTAAGCGCGGCCTACGGTTGCCCCGTGCCGACGGTGATCGACCTCTTCGCGGGCTGCGGCGGCCTCACCGCGGGGTTCGTGCGGCACGGCTACAC